>JBBQVO010000001.1:0-62992 GCA_038211505.1 Dehalococcoidia bacterium
CTGACAACGACGGCGCGGCTCTCTGGGCCGACAGCTCGGTAAGGTTTCTCGATCCCTGCACGAAGTCGGGTGTGTTCCTCCGTGAGATCACCAGCCGCCTCACCATTGGCCTGGCAGTCCGTCGGCGCGGCGCACTAGCACAAATGTTTCACGTGAAACATTCGAGCCCGCCGGAAAACAAAAAATTCGCGTGCGACAATCAAACCCACCAACGCAACACCCCAATTGAATCTGTGAAATCTGTGTGGTTCCCCTCGTCACACCATCCGTGAAATCCGCGCAATCCGTGGTTCCATCTCTGGGAGGAAGCAACAATGAAGATCGGCAACGTCGAGATCACACCCCTCCTCGATACCGCCGCCGAGGGCGGCACCCGGACCCTCTTCCCCTACATCGCCGATGACGCCTGGGCGCCCTACGCCCAGTACCTCACCCACGACGGCCACCGCATGGCCGTCTCCATCTCCAGCTTCCTCCTCCGCTCCGGCGGCAAGACCGTCCTCGTCGATACCGGCATCGGCGCCAAGGACCGCGCCTGGTTCCCCAACGGCCGCCTCCCCGACGCCATCGCCGAAGCCGGCGTCCGCCTCGACGAGATCGACATCGTCCTCGCCACCCACATGCACATCGACCACGTCGGCTGGCACACGACGAAGCAGGGCGACGCCTTCGTCCCCACCTTCCCGAAGGCCACCTGCGTCTTCGACCGCAAGGAGTGGGAGTATTGGACCGACCCCGCTGTCGCGAACGCCCCCGGCAACGAGCACATCGTCGACTGCGTCCTCCCCCTGCGCGATGCCACGAAGATCGACCTCGTCGAAGGCGAGCATCACGTCACCGACGAGATCACCCTCCTGCCGACGCCTGGCCACTCGCCGTCGCACATCTCCGTCGCCATCGTCTCCGCCGGAGAAGCCGCCGTGATCATCGGCGACGTCTGCCATCACCCCGCGCAGGTCACCGAAGGCTGGTCCCCCATCTTCGACATGAACCCTGCCCTCGCCCAGCAATCACGCGCGAAGCTCCTGCAGAAGATCGAAGACGAACGCATGACCGTCATCGCCGGCCACTTCGCCCACCCCGGCATCGGCCGCATCGTCCGCGTGGAAGGCCGCCGCCACTGGCGCGCGATGTGAAGATCGGTCTTCCACGACGAGACACGAAGAGGACACGAAGGGATTGCGTTGCCTGACTCCGTGACGCCGCGCCGGTTCTCGTGGGACGACGTCGGCGCGCTGCATGATCTCGTCGCGCAATGGCAGACGCGCTCCGGCATCTTCATCCACCTCGGCGACATGTACTGGGCGCTGCGCAACACGCCCGACGGCGAGCCAACAAGCGCGATGTGGGTGTGGCCCCGATCTGACGGCACGCTCGCCGCCGTCGCCTGGCTCGATCAACCCACCTCCGCCGACATGATCCTCGCGCCCGACGCGCCGCGCTCGCTCCTGTCAGCCGTACTCGACCACGTCGAACACGAACAACGCAAGACCGGCGCGACAACGATCTCGTTTGTCGCCAGACGCGGTGACACCGCACTCAGCGAGGAGCTGGCGCGCCGCGGCTACGCTCGCACCGACACCGGCGATCTCCGCCTTCGCCGCGCGCTCGACGCCGAACGGGCAGCTGCGCCGCTGCCACCCGGTTTCACGATCCACGACATGGCCGGTGACGATGACATCGAGCGGCGCGTCTCCGTCGAGCGCGCCGTATGGGGCACGAACGCCACGGCCGACGTCTGGCGTCTGTTCGCCGCGCGCCTCCCGAACTATCGCCCCGAACTCGACCTCGTCGCGATCGCGCCGGACGGCTCAGGCGCCTGCGCCATCACTTGCTGGCTCGACGAGCGATCGCACCGCGCCGAGATCGAAGCCGTCGCCACAATCCCGTCGATGCGCCAGATGGGCATCGGCAAAGCCGTCATCACCGAAGGCCTGCGACGTCTACACGGAGCAGGAGCGACGGAAGTCGCGCTCTACACGAACATCGGCAACGTCGCGTCGCTCGCCCTCTACCGCTCCTGCGGCTTCGAAGTCGTCGCCGAAGATTACGCGTGGACGCGCGCGCCGTGAGCGATTCGCGAAGAAGGAGGAGGGTAGGGGGAGGAGGGTAGACGGAGGGAGCCGGACGGTCGAGACTCCATCCTCCACCTTCCACCATCCATCCTCAGCTCGAAGCGAAGCCGAGATCTCGATCCGAGCCCCTAGTGCTGCGCCGCCACCGCCCCCGCGCCCGCGAGCTCCGGATGCCCCGACCACGTCCACGCCAGGTTCGTGCGACTGCACCCCATCAGCACACCGTGCAGCGTCGATGGGTGCAGGAAGATGCCTTCGGGGTTCGGGCTCTGCGGATCGCGGCCCGCGTACTTCATCCCGCGCTTGTCGAGCCGCGCGACGATCGGCGCGATGTCTTCGGCCTCGATGTAACACATATACAGCGTCTCGCCGCCGCGCCGCGTCATGAAGCGCCCCATCGGCCGCGTATCGTCGGTGATCTGCGACAGCTCGATGCGGTCGAGTCGCTCCGGCGGGTTGAACATCGTCAGATGCCCCTTGTACCCGTACTGCTTGCTGGCGATCGGCACGAACTTCGACGCGTCGAGCGCAAAGCGATCGGCGTAGAATTCGGCCGCGGCGTCGGCGTCGTCGATCAGGTTCGTCGCTTCGTACAGGTAGCGCATCAGCCCGATCATCGGCCGTTGCACCTCCTGCGAGATCACCATCCGCAGCCCCGGCGTCTGGTCGGGCGCGATGAAGAGCTGACCGTGCTCTTCCGTGAAGTCGACGTTCCTCGATTGCAGACGGTCGGCGAGGACGTTGACATCGTTCGTCGAGAAGCCGGCGGCGAACAGCCCTTCGCCCCACTCGTCGAGATACGCCTGCACGGGGCCGGCGCCGTGCGGCTCCAGCAGCTCGAACTCACTCGTCCCCGCCTGCACCGTGCGGCGATCCGCGGCGAGCGCCTTCACGGCGTCGTCGCTGATCACCGCCCCGTCGAAGACATCGACGAACGTCTGCGCGGCAGCCTCGCGATCCTCGACGGCGATCTGGACGCGGTCTACGTGCTCAAGCATGATGCGGGCTCCTTCGGCTATGTCACGGCGCGCGATAGATAGATCGTACTGCCGCCGGCGAGAACGTGGAAGGAGGATGGAGGATGGAGGGTGGAGGTGGAGGATGGAGGATGGAGGATGGAACATGGAAGATGGAAGATGGAAGATGGAACATGGACGACGTAGATGTCGTAGGCACCGCGGACAAATGATCCAACATCCAACTTCCAACTTCCAACCTCCAATCTCCTCTGGTACGTTGCGGCGAAGGAGTGTGAACCATGGTGAGTCAGATGCCAGGCATGCAGCCACCAGAGGAACGGGCGAAGGATGCCGGCGGGCTGGCCGCCGTCGTGCGCGTTCTGCTGACCATATTCGCGTTCATCTTGCTCCTCCCGCCGTGGGGGATCATCGTCTGGTTCTACTCCGTCAAGATCGTCGCCGAGTACGAGCGCGGCGTGATCTTCCGCCTCGGGCGGCTCGTCGGCGCCAAGGGACCGGGGCTGTTCGTCATCCTGCCGATCGTCGACCGCATGGTGAAGATGGACCTGCGCACCGTGACGATGGATGTTCCGAGCCAGGAGTGCATCACACGCGACAACGTCACCGTCAAGGTGAACGCCGTCATCTACTTCCGCGTCGTCGAGCCGGAAGCCGCGGTGACGAAGGTGCTCGACCACTTCCGCGCGACCTCGCTGATCGCGCAGACGACGCTGCGAAGCGTGATCGGACAATCGCTGCTCGACGATCTGCTGTCGGAGCGCGAGCAGATCAACGAACGATTGCAGAAGATCATCGATGAGCAGACGGAGCCGTGGGGCGTCAAGGTCTCGACCGTCGAAGTGAAAGACGTCGAACTGCCGCAGACGATGCAGCGCGCGATCGCCCGGCAGGCGGAAGCCGAACGCGAACGTCGCGCGAAAGTCATCAACGCCGACGGCGAGCTGCAAGCGTCGGAGCGGCTGGCACAGGCCGGACGCGTCATGTCGGAGAGTCCGGGCACGTTGCAGCTGCGCTTCCTGCAGACGCTCTCAGAAGTCGCAACGGAGAAGAACAGTACCATCGTCTTCCCCGTGCCGATCGACCTGCTCGATCTGATCACGACGAACATGCGCCAGAACCGCGCCGCCGACGGCAGCGGCCCGACGCGCCCCCGCGTCCGCGTCGACGGCGGTGGCGCAGCAGCACCAGCGGCCGGCGATCCCGCGGACGCCATGCTGCCGACCGGCACGCCGCCAGATGACGCGCCGTCGAAGCCGTCGACACCCGACACGCGCGAGGGCACCGTAAGTTAAGTCGCAATTCGATCGTTCTGAATTCGCCTGTGGTCTACCAAATGTGCCCTGGGCCTGAGAACGTAGGGACGAAGCTTTAGCTCCGTCCGCGTCGGGGAGCGACCGGAGTATGCGATCCGCGCCGATCTGGCCCAAAAGAACGTAGGGACGAAGCTTCAGCTGCGTCCGTGCGTCGGGCGGCGACCAACGTCCGTTATCGAAGCAGATCGCCGGCAACTCACGCTTCGAACCCGGAGCAGCATTTCCGCGCTCCGATCGACGAGGAGTACCGTGAGACTTAGCGTGGGTCGTCGCGCAATCGTCCACCGCTCTCAGGCGCTCGGTCGTCTCGCCGGCGAATACCGCCGCACCGCAAGCGCAACGCCGACATAGATCGCCAGCGCCGCCACGACGAGAATCGTCAACACGGGGCCGAACGCAACAGCATCGCGTTCGAAGATCAGCAGCGCGGCGACGCCAAGCGCAAAGCGCAGCACGCAAAACAGCAGCACCAGGCGCCAGATGCGCCGTATCTTCGCGGTCGTGTTGTGCCAGAATGCAACCATCGGCCGAGTATAACGCTCGGTCGTCGAGCGTTTCGCCTCTTGAGTTCGGTCAAAACTGCGCGGAGCGTCGAGACAGATAACATGTAGCGCGGGCTTTTCAGCCCGCGCGGGATCCACGGCAGAGAAACCGAAGCGTCGCGAGGAGATCGACCGATGCCGAGTGTGAGCGCCAACGGCGTAGACCTCTACTACCGCGACGATGGCGCCGGCGATCCCGTGCTCTTCATCCAGGGGCTCGGCGTCGATCATCGCGGCTGGGCCGGCGTCACACGCCCGCTGTCATCATCGTTCCGCTGCATCAGCTTCGACAACCGCGACGTCGGCCGGTCGTCCGTGGTCGAAGCGCCGTACGACGTGATCGACATGATGGAGGAAGCCGTCGGCCTGCTCGACGCGCTCGAGATCGCGCGCGCCGATATCGTCGGCACGTCGATGGGCGGCGTCATCGCTCAGGAGATGGCGATCCGCCATCCCGAGCGCGTGCGGCGTCTCGTCCTCGTCACGACGTACACGAGCGGCGATCCGCGCGGCTCCGCCATCTTCGAGGGGCAGGCGCTGTTGCGTCGCACACTCTCGCGCGAGGACTACTGCCGCGCGACGTTCTGGAGCGTCTACAGCCACCAGGACTACCGCCGCGACGACGGCTTTATCGAGACGATGATCGCGCGCACGGCCGGCAATGATCTCTGGCAGTCGCAAGACGCATACGAACGTCACGTCCGAGCCGTCACGACAGCGAACACCGAAGATCGCCTGACGAAGATAGCAGCGCCAACCCTGATCCTCGCCGGCGCCGAAGACATCCTCACGCCAATGCGCTTCTCCGAAACGCTCGCCCGAGAGATCCCCGACAACCGCCTCGACGTAATCGAAGGCGCCGGCCACGGCATGGTCTGGAGCCACCCCGATGTCGTAGTGGATAGGGTAACAGCGTTCTTGCGCGTGTAGCGCATCGCGCCACGCGTTGCGGCCCCGAGGTGACGCTGTGCGTTAGGGTATTGGCGCCCGAATCCTCCAAACTGATCGCGACAACGCGCATGCAACTGCGGCGTAGTTTGACGGAACCGCCCGCCGTACGGACAGGTCTTGAGACCTGTCCTCTCCGGTCGGCGCAATCCCAAGAAAGCGAAAACTACCAAACGAACCTGCGCGCGGAAGGTGACAAACGAAAACTGCCAAGCAAGCCTCGCGCGGAAACAGTCGCGTACGCCGCCTGCGCGCCGCTCGTCTCCGGTCAGCCCCATGAATGCATGAAAAGGAACACTGCCCAGACACGAAGGCCTCCGCACTGCGATCTCCGTCCTTTGATTGTCACCACGTGTGACAATCAAAGACAATCAATCCGTAGACGCCATAACGCAGGAGAATGACTTCCGATCCAGTTCCGAAACGCCCAGCGATCAACCCCAAATCACCTCATTCGAAAATCTCTTGCAACAATCAAACCGCCGACGCACAGCAGCATCGATCCGAGGGCACATCAACACATGGCACACCTCAAGATCCAGACCTACATCGCTGCCACGCCCGAGCGAGTCTGGCACGTCCTGGCCGATCTCGAGCATCAGGCGGGGTGGATGGTCGATGTGCGATCGCTCACCATCGTCAGCGACGAGAAGTCCGGCGTTGGCGCCGTCATGCACGTCACGAGCGATCTCTTCGGCCTGCCGCTCGTCAAAGACATCATGGCGATTACCGGCTGGCAGCCCGGCCAGCGGATGGACGTCGAGCATCGCGGCCAGTTCCTCCGCGGCACCGGATCCTTCGCCCTCGACCCCGTCGACAACGGCACGATTCTCACATGGGTCGAAGACTTCGCCGCGCCTCTCGGCCCGCTCGGCGATCTCGGCTGGGCGCTCTTCGTCCGCCCCCACCTCATGCGCGTCTTCGCCCGCTCCCTGGCCAACCTCCGCCGCCTCGCCGAGGACGAGCGCACTGCAGCCGCGCCGTCGTCGACACCGTAGGGGGGCGCTGCTCGCCGCGCTAGCCCGATAGGCAACGACCCGCCGGCCGGCCTTGGGCGGCCGGCCTACGGCCCTGTGAACTGCTCGCGCGCGAAGAAGTCCACCAACCCGCGATCGGAATCGAGATAAAACGTCACCGTCGTGTCGCACGTCACGAAATTCGGAATGAGATGAGGGCACACATTCCTGAATCGCGCGAAGATCGTGTATCGCTCTGTGCTGTGCGCCCCGGCCGACGAGTCGGCCACATGTTCGTGTTCGATCGGGGTGTGCTCAGCGCCGCGCGCGTCCAGATACGCCGTGACGTCAGCCTCCGTCGCGCCAATAGGCAGGTTGCGGCGAATCGAGTTCCGCGCGTCTTCGGGGCTAAATCGTCGATGGTTATCCACAACAGTGGTGACGGCGCATCCGCTTGCGATAACAATCGCAATCACGACAAGCGCACTGAGGAGCATCTTTCGTCGGCTTCTGCCCTCGCGTTGCACATGATCATCTTCGGCTACAAGTCCAGAACTCTGAGTCACCGGCGCAGCGTCACATCGCCCGCTTCGATCGTGACGAGCGCGCCGTCCGCGGCCCGAATCACCAGCGCCCCTGTCGCATCGACGTCTTCGGCGATGCCTTCGACCACCGTCGTCGGCGTCGTAGCGCGGACGTCCTGGCCGAGCGTCGTCAGCCGCTCGCGCCAGCGCTCGTACGGCGAAGCGCCCGCGCAGGCGGCGTCGTACAACTGCTCGAAGCTGAGCATGTACGACGCGAGCAGCCCTTCCCGATCGACAGGCGCGCCTGTCTCGATCATCAAGCTGGTAGCGACGTCTCGGATCTCGGCGACGGCGCGCGTATCGAAATTGACATTGACCCCCGCGCCGACAAGCACGTACGCGTTGCGTTCGTCCGAAAGGTCGGTCTCAATCAAAATGCCGGCGACCTTGCGCGCGATACCGTCCGTCGCGCTGACGATCTGCACATCGTTCGGCCACTTGATGCCAGCGCGGATGCCGGCGATCGACTCGATCGCGTCAAAGATCGCCAGCGGCGCGATCATCGCGATCTGGCGCAGGACCTCATGCGGGGGCCGCAGCAAAAGCGTCGACGCGAGATTGACCGCCCGTGGGCTGATCCAGGTGCGACCGAGGCGCCCGCGCCCGGATGTCTGATCATCGGTCGCAGCAAGCGTGCCTTCGCCCACGCCAGCGGTCGCGGCGTCGCGCGCAAGATCCATCGTCGAGCCGACGGATCGTTCATAGAGAAGCTCTCGCGCGAATCGCCGCGTGTGCAAGAGCGACGTGAAGCGCGCGACATCGAAGGGTGTGGCGTCCGTCATCGCGACTCCAGCGCGCCGAGCGCGTCCGTACAGTGCAGGTCGACATCAAGCTGCTTCGCCAGCGCGACATCCTGCAGCGCGTGGCAGGCGCGCGTCCAGTCGCCGACGAACGTCGTCTCGCGGCCGGCGCGCCGCGTGCGATCGTCAGTCGTCTGTGGCGACGGATCGGCGATCAGCGCCGAGACATCGGCGAGATTCCGCGACGCCACGAGAATATCGTGATGGGCGTCGCGCGCGCGCATCGGCGGCTCAAGCGTGTCAAGCGCGGCCGCGAAGGTGCGCACCGGCGGCTGCGCGCCGGCAGACGGCGTCGTGGCGCTGGCGGATTGGCGGTAGAGATCGCCAGCTGCCGACTCGACCGTCGCGTAGTAGCGCTGATAGCCGGCGAGGCTGGTGTCGGTGCCGCCGCATGCGATTGATGCGGCGATCGCGACCGCGCCGGTCGTCGCCGCCAAGAGGCGATGACGGCTATTCGCCGCAGCCAAGGTTCACGGGCGAGTCGGCGTTCCGGCCGGCCGTCGCGAGTTCGGTGCAGGCTTCGAAGAAGCGCTCGATCGCCGGTCCGACCTTCGCTTCGGCCGTGGCGTCGTTGTCGGGCGTCGCGGCGTCCCGTTGCTCCTGTCCAACGACGATCAGCTCGCGCACCGCGTCGAGCAGCCGCTGGTGGGCGTCTCTCGTCGCGTCCGTCGGCGTCAGCGCCTCGAGGCCCGACCCAACCGCCTGAAGGTTCTCGACGCCCGCCGCAACGCCGGCGCTGTTGCTCTCCGGGATCGGCGTGAAATTGGGCGCCACTGTCCGCGTCGCTGCCGCGTCGTCAAAGCTCCTCTGCGACTGCGCGAAGATACGGTCGAGCTCCGCGAAGTAGGCCGAGTCCGAATCGCCGCCGGTCGCGACCGCCGCTATCGACGTGGTCGCGCCGGGAACGACCGAGGTCGCCGTCGACTTCGTGCCGCCGCCGCCACATGCAGCAGCGAAGAGCGCAAGAGTGGCCATCGGTACCAGTGCAACGCGGGTCTGGGTCATCGGTGCATGGTAACAGCGCGATCCGTTCGGGGATATTCACTGTCATGGTGCATTCGCATCATGACTCGCAGCGGCCGGTGCATCACACTCGAAGCATGCTGAACGTTCACGGCCTCCGATCGCTTCTCGGATGGCGCCTGTTGCGCGCTTCGCTCGCTGCCGTGCTCATCGCGCTCTCGGTTCGCGAATTACACGAACGCTACTTCTGCATGGTGCCCTGGCAGGACTACGGACTTCCGATGGAACCGCAGGTCTTCATCGCCATATCGATCGCGTTTTTCGTCGGGTTTGTATGGTTGATCGCCGAGGTCGTGGTGGTGGCCGGCGAGCGAGTTGGGTTGTCGAGTGCGAGTGCTGGACTTTTCGGCGTGGCGGGTGCGATGGCGCTATACGTCGCGATCATCGGCATTGCATGGGCGGTCGATCCTGTGCCGTCCCGAATTGGCTCCCCGATGTATCGGCGCGTCCTCTCGGCATCGTGGGCGGCTGGCTATCTACAGCAGTCTGGGCACTACTCAAGCGTGGAGTGTGGATATTAGGATCGTCCACCTGGCCCCTAACGACCAACGCCCAACGACTACTCCCACAACCCTATTTATCCAGCCGCAGCACCGCCATAAAGGCCTCCTGCGGGATGTCGACGCTGCCGACGCGCTTCATGCGCTTCTTGCCTTCGGCCTGCTTCTCGAGCAGCTTGCGCTTGCGGCTGACGTCACCGCCGTAGCACTTCGCGAGCACGTTTTTCCGCATGGCCCGGATCGTCTCGCGCGCGACGATGCGGCCGCCGATGGCGGCCTGCACCGGCACGTCGAACATCTGCCGCGGGATCAGCGACCGCAGCTTCTCGACGAGCTGCCGGCCCTGAATCGCGGCGTTCTCGCGATGCGTGATGAGCGACAGCGCGTCGACCGGCTCGCCGTTGACGAGAATGTCGAGCTTCACGAGGGGCGCCGGCCGATACTCGCTGAACGAGTAGTCAAGGCTGGCGTAACCCTGCGTGCCCGACTTCAACTCGTCGTAGAAGTCGACGAGGATCTCCGACAGCGGGATGCGATAGTCGAGGACGACGCGGCCCTCGCCTTTCTTCGTGCCGTCGTCCTGGATGATGCTGTGCTGCAGATACTCCATGCGCTTGAACTCGCCGCGGTTGCTCGTCACAAGCTCCATCACCGCGCCGATGTAGCGGTCGGGCGAGACGACGCTGATGTCCATCCACGGCTCGCGGATCTCGTCGATCTCCTGCGGGGGTGGCAGCTCGGCCGGGTTGTCGATGACGACTTCCTGGCCGTTCGTCTTCGTGATCTGGTACTCGACGCTCGGCGCCGTTGCGAGCAGATTGAGATCGTACTCACGTTCGAGCCGCTCCTGCACGATCTCCATATGCAACAGCCCGAGAAAGCCGCAGCGGAACCCGAAGCCAAGGGCAACGCTCGACTCCGGCTCGTACACCAACGACGCGTCGCTGAGCTGCAGCTTGTCGAGCGCGTCGCGTAGCAGCGTGTACTCGTTCGCCGACGACGGGTACATGCCGGCGAACACCATCGGCTTCGCGGGACGATAGCCGGCAAGCGCCTCAGCAGCCGGCTTGGCGTCGTCGGTAAAGGTGTCGCCGACGCGGCAGTCCTTGACGTTCTTCAGCCCCGTTGCGACGTAGCCGACTTCGCCCGTCATCAACTCGTCGACGGGATCGAGCCCGGGACGGAAGACGCCGACTTCGAGCGGCTCGACAGCGAAATTCGTCGACATGAGCCGCAGCTTTCGACGATTCGTCATCGCGCCGTCGACGATGCGCATGTAGGCGATCACGCCCTTGTAGGCGTCGTACTTACTGTCGAAGATCAGCGCCCGCAGCGGCTTGCCGAGATTCGCCGCCGGCTGCGGGATGCGCTCGACGATCGCTTCGAGCAGCTCCTGAGCGCCCGTGCCTTCCTTCGCGGAAGCGAAGAGGATCTCGTCGGCGGAGAATCCGAGTGTATCGACGAGCTCCTGCGCGACGCGTTCGGGCTCGGCGCTCGGCAGGTCGATCTTGTTGATGACGGGGATCAGCTTGAGATCCGCTTCGAGCGCAAGATAGACATTGGCGAGCGTCTGCGCCTGGATGCCCTGGGCGGCGTCGACGATCAGCAGCGCGCCCTCGCAGGCGGCGAGCGCCCGCGAAACTTCGTAGCCGAAGTCGACGTGCCCTGGCGTGTCGATCAGGTTCAGTTCGTAGTCGACGCCATCCTTCGCGCGGAAGGCCATCCGTACGGCCTTCGCCTTGATCGTGACGCCCTTCTCGCGCTCGAGATCCATATCGTCGAGCACCTGCGCGGACATATCGCGCTTGGAGATGGTGCCGGTCATCTCCAGAAAGCGGTCGGCGAGTGTGGATTTGCCGTGGTCGATATGGGCGATGATGCAGAAGTTGCGTATTCGGGATGGGTCCATCGGGGTTCAGGGTAGCAGGTGGGGGGATGGGCGCGGGATGCGGGATGCCTGTCGTTTGATCGACCTAGCGCTTGGCTGAGACAAAGAGCGTCTTCGCGGCATGGTCGAGGCCGACCAGCAGCTGATCTAGAAAGCCGCGCATCCCGAGGAGGTTCTGGGTGCCAGACGGCCAACCTGGGCAGAACGCCACGGGAATGCCCAGTCGCTGCCCGAGGATGTCGACCTCAAGCCGATGGACGTACGCGATATGAGCCTCTCCGGTGGCGACGGCCAACTCGATCCGATCGCCCGTCGTGATGTCACCGATTCCGAGAATCGACACAGTTCTCGGTCGAACACGGAGATCCCCGCGCCTGTATCGAGGACCGCGGTGATCAAACGCGGTGCGCTCGGTGTGATGATCTGGACCGGGAGGCTGATTCGATGCGACGCGTAACGGTGTTCTTGATCGAATGAGAGACGCTTCACGCGATGAGGTATTGTTCGCGCTCGGCGCCGGTTGGCACCCGCACGATGAGGGCGTCGTTGATGCCGCGCGCGAGCAACTCGTCGTGCACAGCGCGGATATTCGGTGCGGAGGCGGCCACGGATTCGCCGAGAATGGCGACGTACGTGCCGGCGTACGCTTCGAGCTGCTCGACATGAGACTCGAACCAGCGCAACTCCGCGATGCCAGCCGCCGGATCGGGGAGGATCGCGGAACGCGGAGTTGAATTACGTCGAAGACGGATGGCCATGACAGAGTATAGCGCGTGGCCGATTCTGGTTGATGCAACTTGCGCGCCACGGCGGCGCTACGCCGGCGCGGGAGCGCCCTGCGCCATCATCGCCAGCAAGCCGGGGCTCGGATCGAGCGACGCGAGCTGATCCGTCACTTCGTACATCAGCTTGCCGAGCGTGTCTCGCTGCTGCTGGTAGTTGGCGAGCGACTCTTCGAGCGGCGCGCGGCCGCTGAAACCGTCATCGATCGCGGTGGCGAGCAGCTCGGCGTCGCGGAAGGCGTTCGTGATTCCTTGACCGGTGACGGGATCGACGTGATAGCCGGCGTCGCCGACGAGCGCCCATCCCGGGCCGTGCGGCTTGCGGTGATACGACTCAAGATTCGACAGTCCGAAGAGCTTGTCCGTACGCGTACCGGCGCGGAGTCGCGGCCCGATATCGCTGGCGGTGTCGATGACGGCGAGAATGTTGCCCTCGACATCCTGCTTGAACGCCGCGAACTCATCCATGCGCCACTCGCTGCCGATACACGTCTCGCCGTCGTTCGTCGGAAAGACGAACATGGCGCGCTTGTTCTTGATGTGCAGCTCCGCTTCCGCGATCGGCGTTTCGGTCTTCCAGTACGAGTAGAACCCGCAGGTGCCACCGGGCCGCACTTCGTACCTCTCAGCCGCGACCGCCTCCGCGACCATCGACGATCGGCCGTCAGCGCCGACGACGATCTTCGCATCGGCGACGATGTCTGATCCATCGGCGGATCTCGCACGGATGCCCGTGACGCGATCGCCGTCGCGCGTGATCTCGCGTACGGAGACGCCTTCCCGGATCTCAGCCCCGGCTTCGCGCGCGGCATCAAGCAGCAACTTGTCGAGAACGGTGCGTCGCGGCGCCAGACCAAACTCCGCCGGATCGGGTCCGGCGATGGACATCAACTCGCCGTTGATCGTCATGCGCGGCGCGCCGAGCTTCGGGCAGTTCGTCGCGAGCAGTCGATCGAGCAGCCCCCATCGCCGAAGCGAATCGACGCCCAGCGGTGTGAGGAAATGCGTCGAGATCGTGTCGCTCGGAAATGTCGCCCGATCGACCAGAAGCACGCGATACCCACTCCGCGCGAGTAGCATGGCGGTCGGCGATCCGGCGCAGCGCGCGCCAACGATGACGGCGTCGTAAGTGGTCGTGGTCATGGCGGACTCCTCGGCGGTTGGTCGCTAGTCGTTAGTCGTTTGGCGTCGGGGTCGTCAGTCGCAATTCTACGCTACACGTGGCCCTCGGTGTTCGGCTGGCTGCTCCAGTTTTCGCAACAGGTTCAAGCGATCGCGACGGCACCCGCCGCCAACGACCAACGACCAACGACTAACCCCCACCTACGACGTCCGCGAGCGCAGAGCGAGCAGCACAAGCGTCATCGTGAACAACCCCAGTCCGGCGATCGCGCCGAACGCGGCGGCGAGCGACGCGGGATCCCAGCCGCTGAGGACGAGATCTCGCATGCCCTGCACGATGTACGTGACCGGGTTGATCGTCGCCAGGAATCGCAGCCACGGCGAGAAGACTGCTTTCGGCGCGAAGGCGGGCGAGAGAAACACAAGCGGGAAGAAGATGAGGAAGCCGAGCTGCGCCGCCTGCGCGCTCCCCGTCTTGAGCGCGAGTGCCATGCCGAGGCCGGAGTAGGCGAGCCCGAAGATGCCGCCCATCGCGACGAGGACGACGACGCCCAGTGGCCCGGACTTCATGCCGGAGCCGAAGAGCAGGCCGACGACGACGATCAGGATCGTCAGCGCCATCACACGGACGCCGTCGGCGGCGAGTCGGCCGAGGACGAGGCTGATGCGCGGCGCCGGCGTCAGCATCAGCTTGTCGAAGTATCCGCGCTCGATATCACCGACTGTGGCGAGGCCGGCGGTGCCGGACGCGCCGGCGACGGCCTGCAGCACGGCGACGGGCAGCTGGAATGCGGTGTAGTTGGTGACGCCGAACGCCTTCCCGGCGACGTTGCCGATGGCACCAACGGTGACTGCGAAGAAGAACATCGGGATGAAGACGTTGCCAATCTCGAGCGCGGGCTGCCGGATCGATTCTTTGAGCGCTCGGATCATCAAGTACCAGGTGTCGTGGAGAACGAGCGTCATCGTCCGTGTCCTTTGCTTTGGGCGAGCGCGTTCTGTTCGGCCTGCGGGGCGACGCTGCCGTCTTCGAGATGATGGCCCGTCTTTTGCAGAAACACATCATCCAGCGTCGGCTGCGCCAGCGTCACTTCTCGCGCGCGGAGCGACGCCTCGTCGAGCAGCAACACGAGGCGGCTGATCGCGGCGCTGCCATCGGCGACGTAGACGATGACGGCGTCGTTGACGATGCGCACGTCTTCGATGCCCTCCATGCGACGAACCGCCGCCTCGCCGCGCTTCAGTTCGTCCGGGCCGCCGTCGATGCGCAGCGTGACAACGTCGGTGCCGATGCTCGATTTGAGATCGGCCGGCGAACCCTGCGAGACGATCTTGCCGGCGTCCATGATCGCCACCTCGTCGGCCAGGCGATCGGCCTCTTCGAGGTACTGCGTTGTGAGGAAGAACGTCACGCCTTCCGACGTGTTGAGCTCGCGCACGTAGCGCCAGATCGCCTCGCGGCTGATCGGATCCAATCCGGTCGTCGGCTCGTCGAGAAAGACGACTTTGGGGCGATGCACGAGAGCAGCCGCGAGATCCAGGCGCCGCCTCATGCCGCCGGAGTACGTCTTCACGCGGCGATCAGCGGCATCGGCGAGATCGACGATATCGAGCAGTTGTTGCACGCGGGCGGCGATGCCGCTCGACGCGAGGCCGTACAGACGCGCCTGGAGCTGGAGCAGTTCGCGGCCAGTCTGGATATCGTCGAGGCCGACTTCCTGCAGCGCGACGCCGATGCAGCGGCGGACGGCGCCGGGCTGGCTGAAGACATCGAGTCCGGCGACCTGCGCGCGGCCGGATGTCGGGCGCAGCAGCGTCGTCAGCATGCGCACCGTCGTCGTCTTGCCGGATCCGTTCGCGCCGAGAAACCCGAAGATCTGACCATCGTCGATGTCCAGATCGATGCCATCGACCGCGCGGATCTCCGGCGTGAAATGCTTCGTGAGGGCTTCGGCGACGATTGCGGGCATGTCGTGATTCTAGCCGGAGGCTGGCGTACGCGGGACACGCAGCGGAATGCGTATTTCGCAGCCGGCAACGAGATGGATCCACGAAGGCCACGAGGATCACGAAGGATCACGAAGGGAAGGTCGCGAACTGACGTTTCGGCAAGGTGGGCGAGTATGATTTCGTGATGGATCGGATCGAGGTTCTCGACGCGCTAGCCCGGACGCCACTATCGATGTCGGGGGCGATGGCTGTGCACGACGCGACGCTGGAGGCCGGCGGCGACGACTGGACTGCTGCGGACATCATTCGTCACATGCGGGCAGCGGACGCCATCATCTCGCATCGCCTGTGGGCGATGCTGGTGCGTGATGACGCGCCGCTGATCGCCTACGACGAGCGAGAGTGGGGGCTGCTCATCGCGGCGGCAGAGATGGTACTGGTCGTCCAGGTGGAGTCGCTCCGGCTGCGGCGCGTCGAACTCCTGGCGATGCTGAAGTCACTGACCGACGACGCATGGTCGCGAACCGCGGCGCATGAAACGCGCGGCGAAATGAAGCTCCTCGACGTCGCACACATGCTGGCAGAGCATGAGGTGGAGCATTGCCTCCAGCTGGACGCACTAAGCACGCGCCCTGCCATGTGACTCAAATGGCGTGACTCAGGCGCGCTCCTGGTACTCGCCCGTCCCAGTGTTCACGCGAATCTTGTCGCCTTCGCTGACGAAGAGCGGCACGTTGACGACGAGGCCGGTCTCCATCGTCGCCGGCTTCGTTGCGCCCGTCGCCGTGTCGCCCTTCACGCCTGGTTCGCACTGGGCGACGGCCATCACGACGGACGCCGGCAGTTCGATCCCGATCGGCTCGTCGCCGAGGAAGAGCACCTCGCAGGTGCCGTTTTCGGGGAGGAAGTCCTTTGCGTCGCCGACTTGGTCGGCGGTGAGCGGCACCTGGTCGTAGGTCTCGGTGTTCATGAAGTACATGATGCTGTCCTCGGTGTATGAGAACTGCATCGGCACGCGCTCGACGCGGACGCGCGGCCACTTCTCGCCGGCCTGGAACGACCGCTCGATGAGGTCGCCGCGGCGGACGTCGCGTAGCTTCATGCGCATCTGCGCCGAGCCGCGGCCCATCTTGATGTGATGAAACTCCATCACCTGATAGACGCGGCCGTCGAGCTCGATGGTCGCGCCGCGCTTCATGTCACCGGTAGAGATCATGGATGGCTCCGCTAGCTGATGGCTGTTGGCCGTTGGCCGTTGGCTTGGCAATTGCAATCGTTCGCGAACGCGAGAACGCTAACGAGATGGGCGAGTCGCGTCCAGTGTAGCGGCCGTCGCATGTAGCTTCGAGATCTACCCCACGAACTGCAGCTTCGGCGCGCGGCTCATGATGCGGGGCTTGCCGTTCTCGAGAACGACCATGTCTTCGATGCGGACGCCGCCCCAGCCCGTCACGTAGATGCCCGGCTCGATCGTGAACACCATGTTGTCTTCGAGCACATCGGTCGATGTCCGCCCGACGCGCGGCGCTTCGTGCACTTCGAGGCCGATGCCGTGGCCGAGGCCGTGGCCAAACGTCTCGCCGTACCCGGCAGCCTCGATGACGTTGTGGGCGATCATGTGGCATTGCTCGCCGGTCATGCCCCGCTTGACCATCTCTTCAGCGGTGAGCTGCGCGGTGAGGACGATATCGTAGATCTTCTTGAATTGATCGTCGGGCTTGCCCAGGAAGATCGTTCGCGTCAGGTCGGACATGTAGCCGCCGACGTCGCAGCCCATGTCGATGACAACGCCCTCGCCGGCCTCCAGCTTGCGGTCGCGCGGGTAGGCGTGCGGCATGGCGCCCCACGGGCCGCCAGCGACGATCGTGTCGAAGGAGAGACCGTCGCCTCCGTGCTCGCGGATGTATTTCTCGATCTCCCACGCCACCTGCGTCTCGGTCCAGCCGGGCTCGACGCGTTGTGTGACGTCGGTGCACGCCGCATCACCAAGATCGACGGCCGCTTGCAGCGCGACGATCTCCGCCGGCTCTTTGTAGAGCCGCAGCCCTTCGACGACGCTCGACGTCGGCACAAAGCTCGGGCGCTCCATCTCGGCGATGTTGGCGATCGTCCTCTTGAATGCCGTATGCGTGGCGACCGACATGTCGGTCGATTCAAACCCGAGCTTCTTGCCGCCGAGCCCCGCGAACGCCTCGGGCACCCAGCCATCGAAGCCGCCGACCTGCTTCTGCAGCCGGAAGTCGGGCGCCTGGGCCGCACTCTGTTCGTAGTACCGGAAGTCGGTAGCGATGATCGCGTCATCCGCAGAGACGAGCAGGTATCCCGACGAGCCGGTGAATCCGCTGAGGTAGCGGCGATTCTTCGCGTTGGAGATCAAGATCGCGTCGAGTTCTTGCGCGGCAATCGCGTCACGAAGACGTTTGAGGCGTGCGTTCATGCGTACTGTTCCTTGCACCGACAGTTCGAGGTACTCCGCTCCCACGACGGGAGAGGCGATATCGTTTGCGGCTTCATTTCTGCCGCTTGATGATCTCGGCGAGCGCGTCGACAGCGAGCACGTATCCGTGGACGCCGAGACCGACGATAACGCCGCTGACGACGGAGGAGAGCAGAGATTCATGGCGCACCTTCTCGCGCTTCCAGACGTTCGAGATGTGCACCTCGATCGCCGGGATGCCGGCCCCGGCGACGGCGTCGCTCAGGGTGAGACTGGTGTGGGTGTAGGCACCCGCATTGATGATGACGCCGGCGGCGTCCGTTTGCTCTCGCTGGAGCCAGTCGATCAGCGCGCCCTCTCCGTTCGACTGGAAGGCGCTGACTTCGAGTCCATGCACCGCCGCGCGCTCGCGCACCATCGCCTCGATCTCCGGCAGCGTCGTCGTGCCGTAGATCTCAGGTTCGCGGGTGCCGAGCGTATTCAGATTCGGGCCGTTGAGCAGAAGGATGCGCATCGGGCCATTGTATCCGGCGGCGCGTGATTCTGGCGCATCGCCAGGCCGCAAAGGCGCAAAATCGGTGTGGTTCCCTAGGCGGAATGCCGAGAATCAGTTGAGAGGCAAGCCGGTGATCGGGCATCCGGGAGTGGTTGCATGGAACCGAACGCAAACGAAGACCTGATCGCAGCGACGATTCGCCGAGTGGCGCAGTCGAAGGCCGCGCGCGTCGATCCAGCCGACGACCCGCCCGCGGATGCGAGTCACGACGTCCGCCCGGATCTGCATCTCGTCGCCCGAGTCGAAGCTGACGAGTCGGAGAGCGGCCCGGCTGACGAAGACTCGATCGAGGCCACGATCCGCCGCGTCGCGGCCTCCCAGGCTGCCCGCGTGGCCGAGACTGATGCGGACTTCGCGCCGGCAGAGCCTGCCGCCGGGGGCGAATCGCCGATCGCTGGTGTCGACGACGAGCACAGCTACGACGGAACCGCAAACAGCCAAGGCATCCGAGCGGACGATGGTGACGCAGCTCGATGGGATCCGACCGAGGGCGACGAGGATCCGATCGAGGCGACGATCCGCCGCGTCGCCGCGTCGCAGGCTGCACGCGTCGCCGAGACCGACGCCGACTTCGCGCCAATCGTGACCGTTGGCAGCGACGAGTCGCACGACATCGGCGTTGTTGCTGAGTACGGCAGAGAGCCAACAACAGACATCGAAGGCGCCGATAACGAGCGCTCTGTCGCCAGCGCCGAATTCGACGACCGATCCGATCGGATCGAGTACGACGGCAACTCGACACCGCTGACCGCAGAAGATGCGGAAAGCCGTTGGCAGGACGCGCCGCCCGTGCGAATGCCAGCGGCTCACGATGGAGACTCGCTGGGCTGGCAAGTTGTCGCGCGTGGACTCGAAGAGGAGCTGCGCGAAACGCGGCGCGAGGTGCAAGCGCTCGCGCGGCGTGTTGAGCAGCTCGAACGCACACCGTCGAGCGCCACGCCGCAGCAGTTAAGGCCGGCAGCAACACCGCACGCCGTCGACGACTTCGACGACGCGCCGAAGGTCTCGCAGATGTCGTTCGGCGCGCCGCCGCGACCCGCCGTCATGCGCGATCCGTCGCCCCAGACCGCGACGGCCGAGCATCTCGTGCCGGCGTATGACGAGCCAGAGGCGGAGTACGAACACCCGCCTGCGCCAGCCGCCGATGCGAGACGCGGCCTCGAACTGCTGCCACGCTCGTATCGCATCACCGTCGAGGACAAGCGGCGCGGCGTCGATCTGGTGCCTTTGCATCGTGCGCTGCTGGGGATGGACGGCGTGCGTGATATGTCGCTTTTGAGCTACAGCAACGGCGTCGCGATCATCGCCATCGATACCCTCGGCGGTATCGACCCGGAGGCGCTGCGCAGCGCCGTCTCGCGAGCGATGGCGCGCGAGGCGGCCGTGGAAGTGCACAACGAGCAGACGATGGTTGTGAAATTGGCAGAGGAGTAGCCGCACACAATGCGATGGTTGCCGTCAAAACGAGATGGTCGTGTCCGCGCCCCGGAGCCCTTTGTGGCGATCGAGTCGCTGGAACTTTCGCGCCCGGAAGGACGTGAGGGGCGGCTGTTCGATCTCGTCATCCTCTCGCTGTTCCTTCACAGCGCCGGTGGCCGCGGCGAGATGATGGGCGCCTTTCTCGAGAAGGCGCCGTCGGTCACGGAAGCGCTCTTCGTCTATCCGCTCGTGCTCGATAAGAAGCGCGATCTCCTGACCTCAACGGCGATGGAGGGCATCGTCGAACCGATGCTGGAACGGGCGATGGACGCCTTCCAGGAAGACCTCACGGCTATCGAATACGACCTGCCGGTCAGCCACTTCCGTCGCCTCGTGATCGAGGGCGGCGAGATCGTCTTTCGCGACTCGCTGGCGGACTTCTTCGAGGGTGTGATCCCGCTCGAGGTGCTGCAGGAAGCGGAGCAGAAGCTCGGCATCAAGAAGGTCGCGCTCGTGCCCATGCTCGTCGAAGGCGAGCCATACGGCGTCTCGATCTTCGCCTTCGACCACGATCGCATCGATGCGGAGATTGTCGAACTGCTCGTCGGACACTTCACGCTCTCGCTCCGCGACATCGCGACGCAGGAAGACACCGCGCGCTTCAACGATATCGATCCCGTGACCTGGGTGTACAACCGCCGCTACGTCGCCGAAGCGATCGAGAACGAACTGATTCGCTGCGG
The DNA here is from genome assembly GCA_038211505.1 of Dehalococcoidia bacterium. Classification (GTDB taxonomy): domain Bacteria; phylum Chloroflexota; class Dehalococcoidia; order DSTF01; family JACRBR01; genus JBBQVO01. Next base: position 20,619 of record JBBQVO010000001.1, read on the forward strand.
TCGCTACGCGAAGATCCTCTCGCTCGTCGTCATCGATCTGGACGGCTTCTCGCGCTTCAACGCGTCGTACGGCCAATCGATGGGCGACCGGTTGCTGCGCAGCGCCGCCGTCAGCCTGGCCGAGGCGGTGTCGCCGCCGGAGATCGTGGCGAGGCTCGGCGACGACGAGTTCGCGATCCTGCTGCCGGAGACCAATCGCGCGGCGGCCGTGTCGGTGACGACGCGCCTGCTCGCCAGCCTGTCGCAGGTCTCGGTGTTCGGCGACGATGGCTCGCCGGAGCCGCTGAAGGCGTCGGTGGCGATCGTCTGCTTCCCGGAGGATGGCACGTCGGCGAAGGACCTGCTCGATAGCGCGAACTCCGACATCGAGCAGGCGAAGCGCGAGCGCGACGAGCAAGCGCGAAGCGCGACGAATCGCAACGCCAACCCGCTGGCGCGCGCGGCTGGCGAGCGGCTGCGCGGCTGAGCGTACGACGGCGAACATCTAACAGCAAAGAGCCAACATCAAAGCGGCGTTGACCGACTGAGGCGGCGGCCTTCAAGTGACCGCGTGCCATCGGGCGCGCGGCAGGCGCGTCGTTATGGGAGCGAGCTCAGGAGCGATTTGAGCTCGCCGAGGCGGTGGATGACGGCGTCTGGCTGCCGCGTGGCGTCGGCGTAGAGGCGGGTCGCGTATTGCTGCGTCAGGATGGCGTACATGCCGGCTGCCTTCGCGCCGGCGATGTCGTGCACGGGGCTGTCGCCGACGAACGCTGCTTCGTGCGGTTGCACCCGTAGTTCGCGGAGTGACTTCTCGAAGAGCGATCGGTGCGGCTTGCGATAGCCCTCGTCGGCCGAGACGACGACGCTGCGCATCAGCTGCTCGATGTCGTGCCGCCGCAGCATCGCACGGATCGACGCGGTGTCGGCGAGCGTGTTCGTGATACAGCCGAGCCCGTAGCCGCTCGCATCGAGATCGTGCAGCGCTTCGAGCGTGCCGTCGCCGACAATCAGCGCTTCACCCTCGGTCGCAAACAGCGGTGGTGTGATCTCGGCGAGCAGCCCCGGTTCGAGTTCTACGCCGAGCTTTCGGCAGCCTTCATCAACCCAGCGCGTCGACGGCGGCTGCTCGACGACGAGTCTGTGCGTGGCGTACGTGCCGTCGCTGGCGAAGTATGTCTCGGACGCTTCGACGAGCACGTCGCGCACGGCGTCACGGAACGCCGTCGCCGAAGGCAGATCGTCGCGACCGAGGCGCTCGGCGAGCGCCGCGCGCATGGCGGCGTACGCGGCATCGAGCGCAGCCGGGTGCGGGCCGATGTCCCAGATCGTATGGCCGAGATCGAAGACAACCGCGCGGATCATCGGACGACGGGCGCATCGGCGACGAATGCCGCCCGCGCGTCGTCCGATGGGCGCGCCATCGCCGGTGATGACGAGGGCAGCGTGCTGGCGTCGGCGTCGACCGCCGCGACAGGATCGGGTTCCGGAGCGGTGTCCGCTGTCGATGTTTGCAGCAGACGCTGACGCGCGAGCAGGTGCAGGAGGCCGCGCAGGTATCGGGAGGCGCGAGGCACGGCGGTCTCCGGATCCTCGACGCCTTCGTAGTCGAGCAAGACGAAGCCGCGGTAGTGCGCGAGGTGCAGCAACTGCAGGAGCGTCGGCCAGTGCGCCTGCCCGTCGCTGCCGTCGTCGCGCACGTCACGCATCCGGGCGTGCACCTGCACCACGCCATCCAGCGACGTCTCGACGGCCGCGACGCTGCCGAGATCCGCGGGATCAAGACAGACCCGCAGCCACGGCGAGCCGACGTCGTGGACGCACTGCGCCAGCTGCGACGCGCTGCCGACGACGCCATCGCTTCGATTGTTCTGGAGCGCCAGCACAACGCCGCGCTCGGCCGCGTAGTCAGCGCACGTGCGAAGCGCGTACGTGATGTCAGACCAGAGTCGCCGCTGATCGGTCTTCGGCTGACCGAAGACGCGGCGGACGAGGCCGATGATGCGACTTTCGTTCTGGTCGATGCGATGCGGGGGCACCCAGCCGGCGAACACGCGCACGATCGGCGCGCCGAGGTACGCCGCGATGTCGCACCACTGCCTCACCTTGTCGATCTCCAGCGCGCGCCGATCGCCGGCGCCAAAGTCGTTGCTGACGGCGACGCCCGCGATTGTCAAATGGAGGTCGGTGCAGAGCTTCTTGAGATCGCGCAAATAGACCGGATCGGTCGTCGGGAAGTGCAGGTCGACAAGTTCGACGCCGTCCAGATGCATCTCCTCCGCGCAGGCGCGCAGAAACGCTTGCTGATCGATGCGGCCGGCTCGAAACGCCGCGTGATAGGACCAGGAACTGCAGCCAAGCTTCACGAGACGTCCTCCACGATCTGCTGGCCTTTGGCGATAGCCTCGATGCTGCCATAGCGCGTGCGACGGAACCCCTCCGCGTACGTGCAGCCGAGTCCGGAGCGCTCGGCGGCGGCGCGTCCCGCCGCCTTCATCTGGCGCGCCATGACATCGTGATAGTCGTGCGGATCGAGATCGGCGAGCCACGGCACATCGAGACCCGACGCGGCGAGATGAAACTTCATGTCCGTGATCGTCAACACCATCTGCGCTTCGTGCCGGTGCAGCGCCTCGATCTTCTTGCCGATGTACGCGTCGATATCTACGAACTTATTCTGATCTCGCGGCGACTTCGCGAAGAGCCACTGCTCACTGACGTAGTGCGGTTTGATTTCGCCTGCCAGATGCTCAGGGTAGAAGTTCGGGAAATGAGCGAAGCTCGCCGCTTCCGTCGCAGCGGTGGCGACGGCGCGGTGATCCGGGTGGCCTTCATACGGCGCGAACGGATCCCACGTGAACACGATATCCGGTTTGACTTCGCGGATGATACGCATGAACTGGCCCCGAAGCAGCTTCGGCGGCGCATCGTAGGCGAGATCGCCGTCGGAGTATCCGAGCGGGATCACGCGCTTGATGCCGAGCACTTCGGCGCCGCCGTTGATCTCGCGGTCGCGAACGGCCCGCAGTTCGTCGGCGGAAAGTTCAAACGATCCTTTGTCGTTGTCCGTGGCGACGACGAGCGTGACATCGTGCCCGCGATCGGCGAACTTTGCGATCGTGCCGCCCGCAAAGAACTCCATATCGTCGCCGTGAGCCTCGAAGACGAGCACCCGCTTCATGCATTGCCCTCTGTGCCTGATTCTGAGTCGGTAGTGTACTCACGGCAGCGCACTGCGTCACCCGCAGTTCCACGAGGTCTTCCACGAAAGGACACGAAGGGTGCATCCACCGAGGGCCAAAGGGCAGAAGGGTGAAGATAAGACGCATGGCCGGCTGTGTGCGACGAAGGACGCGACGGGATGGGACGAGACGCGAACGGCGGCGCTATCGATTGGTGATTGCGGCTTGTAGGCTGTCGCCATGCCTGCAGGATTCATGGCGGGGGTCGATCTCGGGGCGACTAACGTTCGCGTGGCGATCCTCAACGAAGACGGCGAGATCGAGGCACGCCGGGCGGGGCCGCTTCCGTCAGGGTCGCCGGCGGACGTGCTGGCCAAGGTCGGACGGACCATCGACGAGCTCGTACGAGGCGTCTGGGTCGGCGCGAAGGTCGCGGGCATCGGCGTCGCACTGCCGGGCGCCGTGCATCAGGAGCGCGGAACGGTAACGTCGATCGCGAACATGCCCGGGTGGGACGACGTGCCGATCGCCGAACTGCTCGGCAAGCCGCGCGGCGTGCCCGTGGCGATCGAGAACGATGCCAACGCGGCCGCCGTCGGCGAGGGCTGGATCGGCGTCGCGAAGGGTGCGCGGAATCACGTCTTCGTTGCCCTCGGCACAGGCATCGGCGCAGGTATTGTCGTCGATGGCAAGCCGCATCGTGGCGCGCACGCGCTGGCCGGTGAGATCGCATTCTTCCCGATGACCCGCGACCAGTTGAGCAGAGGCGACTGGAACAGCTGCCTCGAGAGCCTCGTTGGCGGCCGCGGAGCATCGGCGAGGGCGATCGAACTCCTCGGCGAACGCGGAACGGCGGCCGGACTCTTCGAATCGGCGAAGGCAGGTGAAGCTAAGGCGAGCGCCTGGCTGTCGGAGATGCAGGAGTACCTCGCGATGGCGACGTGTGACATCATCGCGCTGCTGGACCCGGAGATCGTCGTCTTCGGCGGCGGCGTCATGCATGCGCACGGCGAATCGCTGCTGGCGCCAATCCGCGCCGCCGTGCATCGGCTCATGCCGGTTCCGACGAAGATCGTCGTGTCTGAGCTCGGCGAGGATGCGCAGATCATCGGGGCCGTGAAGCTCGCCCTCGATCGACTGGACGCGGAGATGCTCGCGTGATCACGTTTCGCCGATCGGGCACGCGCGCAGTCGTCCAGATCGTCACGCCCTTGTTGTTGGCCACGATCGTCGCCGCGTGCGGGCACTTCGGCACATCGCCAGTGCACACCCCGGTGACGCGCCCGTTGACCGATGGCGAGACGATCGGCAGCGCGGATCGCAGCGCATCGGCCGGTGATCAGCAAGTACGGACGCTCTTGTCATTGACGTGCACCGGTGGAAGGCTCGCCGTTCGGACGCGCCTCGAAGGTTTGAAGGCGGCGACGGATTGCGCGAAGATCCCGCCGCAGAGCGTGCTCGACCGATATCTCGGCCAGGCGGTGATGATCTCGTATGCGGGCGGTCACCTCAAGATCGAGAATCCCTCGGCGGGCACGATCGATCTCGTGGTCGATCAAGGAAACGTCACGGTGAGCGATGCTACGCCCTGATCCCGACGCCTACTTCATGGGGATCGCGATGGCGGTGCGCGCCCGCGCCAACTGCACGGGTCGCCGCGTCGGCGCGATCATCGTCCGCGACCGGCGGATCCTCAGCACCGGCTACAACGGCACGCCGACGGGCATGCGCAACTGCGACGACGGCGGCTGCCATCGCTGCGCGAATCCGCAATCGTACGCGCCCGGCGAGGGTTATGACGTCTGTATCTGCGTCCACGCCGAGCAGAACGCGCTGCTTGCGGCCGCCCGCTTCGGGGTCGCGATCGAAGGTTGCACGATGTACACGACACTGCAGCCGTGCTTCGGATGTCTGAAGGAGTTGCTCCAGGCAAGCGTGAGCGAGCTGTGCTTCCTCGAACCGTGGCAGTCGAGGTTCGGCGAGCAGTACGCCGCCCTCGTCGATCGGCTGGGTGCGTCGCGGTTCCGTCGAGTTCCGGTGGCAGATGGCGACGCCGAGTGGGCGCTGGGGCGCTCGGGTGAGCGCGGCGAGCGCGCCCTGGGCCACGAAGCGCTCGGCGAGTGACCTCACCGGAGGACCAAAGCGTGTCTCGGCACACATCCTGCCATCGGACATAACGTCTCGTCGAGTAGAAGCACGAGGGCCGGCGGTGGTAGAGTGCCTCTCGTTGACGGCACTGGAGAGCCATGCTCGACGTGTACCTCCTCACGCTCGTACTCTCGCTGGCGATTGGTATCGCAGCCACCGTGCTGCTGCTTGCGCTGTCCCGCACGGAGCGCTTCCTCGCGTTGTTTCACGTGCGCGGCGTCCAAGAGCGGCCACGATGGGGCGGCGTCGTCTTCCTTGCGACGTTCGCGTTGACGCCGTTCGTGGCGTCGGCCGTCTCATCGCATGCGGATGAGCTGTTCTCCCCGAAATCGGGCAGCTTCCTGGGGTTGTTGGCGGCCACAGCGCTCGTCTTCCTCGTCGGGTTCTTCGACGACGTGCGGCTCGTCAGCCCGCAGGTGCGTCTGCTCGTGTTCGCGACGGGCGCCACGGCAGCGTATGCCGCGGGCTACCGAATCGACGACGTCGGCCTGCCGTGGGGGCCGGAGATCCATCTCGGGTTCGCCGGGTTCGCGCTGACCGTGCTATGGATCGTGGCCGTGACGAACGCCATCAACTGGATCGACGGCCGCGACGGTGTGGCGATGGGTGTCGCGATCTTTGCTTGCATCACGATGGCGCAGATCGCCGGACATTCGAATCACCCGACGGTGGCGCTGCTGCTCGTCGCGCTGGCCGGCGCCGGCCTCGGATTCCTGCCGTTCAACCTGCCGCCGGCATCGAGCTATGTCGGTGACTCAGGCGCCTACGTTCTCGGCTTCGTGCTCGGGACGCTATCGATCCGGGCGTCGACCGGGCCGACGAACCAGATCTTCATCGCCGTGCCGCTCGTCGCCCTCGGCTACCCGGTGCTCGACTTCGTGCTCGCTACGGTGCGGCGGCTGCTGCATCACCAGCACCCGATGGTCGGCGACGAGGATCACATCCACCACCGCCTCGAAATGCACGGCGCCGGACCGCGCGGCATGCTCGTGATCATCTATTCGTTCGCGGCCCTGTTCTCCGTCGGCGCCATCCTCCTGCACTACGTCGACGAGACGTGGATGGAGGCGTCCGTGCTTGCCGTGCTGCTTGTCGTCGTCGGCGGCACGTTGCTGCGGTTGGGGTACATCGTGACGATGTGGAACAGTCGCAGCGTCGTCTGGCTGCGTCAGCGCGTCTTCGCTCCGGCTGACCAGCACGATCGCGGCGGATAGCGCTCCCACCGGAACAGTGACACAGAGGTTTGCCCGACCGCCGTCGATCTGTGGTGCGCGGCGGCGGCGTATGTTCGTGTCCAACGTCGGCCGCCGATCTCTCCCCGCGCTCCGTGGTCGATAGCTGACTAACGTGTAAAGGCATGGCGCCCGAGCATGTATGTCGCGCGGGCGGCGATGCCGGCGGCCGTGGCTGCGTCCCGGGCGATGTTGCCGCGGAGGTGCTTCCGGTAGTAGCGCCACATGCTCTTGTGGCGCTCGATGATCATCCGTGACGACGGATGAGCGCTGACGCCGATCGTGTGATACATCCGCGACGCCGGGTTGTAAACGACGCTGTAGCCCGCATCACGAACGCGGCGGCAGAGATCGACGTCCTCGGCGAACATGAAGAAGCCGCTATCCCAGCCTCCTACTTCGTCGAAGACCCGACGTGAGATGACGATCGCCGCGCCGCTCACCCAATCGACTTCACGAATCGACGAATGGTCGAAGTCGGACATGAGATATGAGCTTGAAAACCGATTGCGCGGCAGGATGCGCGTAAAGATCGAGTAGCGGTTGAAGAGCGCGGCGCCGTAGCCCGGGAAGGCGCGACAACTCAGCTGCAGCGATCCGTCGTCGTTGAGGAGCTTCGGCGCGACGATGCCGGTTTCTTGATGCTCGTTCAGGTAGGCGACAAGCGGCGTCAGCGCGTCGTCGTCGAGCCGAATATCCGGATTGAGTTGCGCGATGATCGCGCCCGAAGATGCTGCGACGCCGTCATTGATCGCGGCCGAGAGGCCGCCGTTTGTCGAGCGGCGGATCACACGCACCCACGGATAGTTGAGCTCGATCATCTCGGCTGTACCGTCCGGCGACGCGTTGTCAACGATGATCGTCTCGTAATTTGCATCCCCAAGATGCTCGCGTATCGAATCGAGACACGCAGGCAGCACCGCGCGCGAGTTGTAGCTGATGATGACGATCGAGAGATCGAGGCTCACCGGGAAGTCACCTCGCGCCGCACGACGCGTTCGAAAACTGCGTGCGTTTCATCCGCCGCCCGCCGCCAACTGAACTGCGCCGCGCGGCGGAGACCGCGCTCCGCGAGATCGCGCCGCTGATCGCCATCGGAAAGCAGCCGACGGAGGCCGTCGCGGATGACGTCGGTCGACAGAGGATCAACGAGTAGCGCCGCGTCGGCGGCGACTTCGGCGGTGGCGGAGACGTTCGATGTGAGGACCGGCAAGCCGCAGGCCATCGCCTCGAGCACCGGCAGCCCGAACCCCTCGTAGAGGGACGGGAAGGCGAACACCGTCGCGGCGCGATAGAACGCCGGCAGATCGGCGGCGGCGACGTAGCCGGGGAAGATCACTCGATCCTTCATGCGGAGACTCTCGATGAGCGCAAGATCTACCTCGTACTTCCACGCACGCTGGCCGATGACAACGAGCGGATAGTCGATGCCTTCATCGCGCAGCACCCGCATTGCGCGGATCAGGCGTCCGCGATTTTTCCCCGGTTCGAGGCTGCCGACACTCAGCACGTACGGCCCTTCGAGGCCATAGCGCTGAACCAGGGCGCGCGCCTCGGCGGCATCGCCGGGGACGTACTGCGATCCCGCCGCCTCGTACACCGTGGCGATTTTCGCTGGCGCGACGCCGAGCAGCCGCGCCACATCGTCGCGCACGGCGTTCGATGGCACGATGATCGCGTCGGCGACGCGAGCCGAGAGTCGCGTCAGCGTACGCATGTAGATCCGTCGCGCTACGGGGTAGCGTTCGGGGATGCGCTCGAACGTCAGGTCGTGAATCGTGACGACGCGACGGCACGAGACGCCGTGCAGCGGCAAGGTGTGGTGCGTCGAGTGCAGCACGTCGGCGCCGAGACGACCGAGCGAACCCGGGAGCTGTCGCTGCTCCCAGATGAGGCGCTGCACACGTGAAACGGCGTTGACGTGTTCGGTGCGCCAGTCGGGGCGGTCGGCGAGCTCGGCGTCGAACCAATCCCCGCGCGTGTAGAGGGCGTAGCCGTCGCGGCGATCGCGCTGCGCGAGAGCGCGCACGAGCTCGATCGCGTAGACGCCGGCGCCGGCAGGCAGCGGGGGAATCGATGTTGCGTCGATGGCGATTCTCACAGGGAGATTATCCACAGATGGACACAGAACAGCACAGAGGATGGGGTTGAAGCGGCGATTGCTCGTGAACTAGAAATCAGCGACCTGCTTCGTTCGGGACATGCGGCCGCGGTAGTAGTCGACGGCGCCGAGGAGCATCGCTCGGAGCAGGCGCCACTCTCCGCGCGATGCCATGCGCACGGCCGTCGCGACGCGCGTAAGCCAGAAGTACGCGGTGAAGCGGGCGTAGGCGATGCGCGATGTGGTGTTCTTGCGGACGAGATAGAGGCGGTTGCGCGTCGCGTAATACTGCTTGAACGGCGTCATCCAGCCGCCGCCGCTCGAACCGCTCTCGCGATGATAGATGACGGCCGAAGGCTCGTAGCGGATGTGGTATCCGAATGCGCGGGCGCGGCGCAGCCAGTCCGTCTCTTCGTAGTACATGAAGAAGCGCTCGTCGAGGCGGCCGGCGTCTCGGAACGCCTGCGCCGGCACGAGCGCGCAGCAGAAGCTCGCCGTCTCGAGATCGTCGCGCCTGGTGTTGGTTGCCGCGCCGTCGAGCTGTCCGTGAAATGTGTCACGAAAAAGACCGAGACTCCAATCGAAGCCGCCAGCATGTGTGCTGATGCGGCGATGATCGTCGGCGAAGAGAATCTTCGGAACGACGATCGTCTGGGCGTCGGCCGCGTCGCTCATCCGGCGCAGGAAGTTCGGCGAAAGCGTCGTGTCGTTGTTGAGGAAGAGCACGGACTCGCGCTGGTCGATGAAGCCGCGGTCGAACGGCAGATTGACGCCGGCGGCGAAGCCGATGTTCTCGTTGCAACGAACGAATGTGCCATCCGGGAACGCCGCTTCGATCGTGGCCATCGAGCCATCGGTCGAGCCGGAATCGACGACGATCAGTCGCCAGTTCGCATACTCGACTGCCGCGAGCGACGCGCAGAAATCGTCGATGAAGGCGGCGCTGTTGTAGTTGACGACGACAATGGCGACGGGCGGCGACTCAGGCATCGGCGCGGACGCGGTTTCGTTCGACATACCGCGCCAGCGCGTCCTGCCACGGACGCAGCATGACGCCGACAGCGGCCGCGCGCGTGTTGGCGAGCACCGAGTACGGCGGCTTCTGCGGTCCATCGTAGCCGCCGGCGCGCAGTTCCGGCGTCGTGACGGCCGCTACGGGCAGCTCGCCATATCCCAGCAGGCGCAAGATCTCGATCGCCCAGTCGAAGCGCGATGCCTCCCCCGCGTTCGTTAGGTGATAGATGCCGGGCGGCGCGGCGGCGTCGATCAGCTTTGCGATTGCTGCGGCGAGGTCGTCGGTTTCGGTGGGCGTGGCGATTTCGTCTGTGACAAAGCTCAGGTTGCGGCCGGCGGTCGCCGCGGCCCGCACCTTCTCGATGAAATTGTTGCCGCCGTCACCGTAGAGCCACGACGTGCGGACGATCAGCGTATCGGGACAGGCAGCGGCGGCCAGCACTTCGCCGTCAAGCTTCGAGATCGCGTAGGCGTTGAGCGGGCCCGTGGCGTCGCTTTCGATATACGGCTCGCGCTTCGCGCCGGCGTACACCTCGTTCGTGCTGATCGCGATGAGCCGCACGCCGATGCTCGCGCATGCACGCGCGACGTTCTCGGTGCCGATGCCGTTGATGGCACGCGCGAGCCCCGGTTCGCGCTCGCAGCGATTGGTGTCGGTAAGCGCCGCGGAATGGATGACGACGTTCGGACGATGCTGCGCGATCGTCGAACGGACGGCGTCGACGTCCGCAATGTCGAGATCGCTGTGGCCGAGCGCAACAACATCGTGCATCGCTAACGTGCGTTGGAGACTGCGGCCGAGCTGGCCGTTCGCGCCTGTGATCAGGATCTTCATCAAGGTGAGTGTAGCGGCTCAGCGAGCATGCCTAGCCGTCGGTCTCGCGCGGCACCGAGTGGATGATCGCGACTGGTGGACTGCGCAAGTCCGGCGTCCCGAACGGACGGTCGAAGGGCGGCCATCCCACGTGCGCGGCTTCTTGTTCATTTCAGAACGGACACAGTTAAACGAGCAGCGTCATTGCGTGGTCGTTACTCGGCGTACGGGCGGGAGGTGGCGAGGCGGTCGGCGTACTGGCGCTCGTAATACGCGCGAAACTCGCCGGACTTGATCTTCTCCCACCAGCTGCGGTTGTCGGCATACCACCGGACGGTACGCTCCATCGCCGCGTCGAAGTCGTACTGCGGCCGCCAGCCAAGCGCGCGGAGCTTCGTCCAGTCCATGTAGTAACAGGGATCGTGACCGGCGCGATCATCGACGAAGTGGATCAGGTCGTACGGCTTGTCGAGCAGGTCGAGGATGGCGCGCGCAACATCGATGTTCGGGCGGTGGTTGTCAGCCTGGATGTTGTACGCTTCGCCCTTCTCGCCGCGATCGAGCAGCAGCAGCAGCGCCCGCACGTTGTCTTCGACGTAGAGGCGGTCGCGCATCTGCAGACCTTCGCCGTAGAGCGGCAGCGGCTCGTTGTCGAGCGCGTTCGTCACGAACAGCGGGATCGCCTTCTCGGGATACTGATACGGGCCGACGTTGTTGGCCGGGCGAGCGACGACGACCTGCAGTCCGTACGTCTCGGCGAAGGCGTGGCACATCATGTCGCCCGCCGCCTTGCTCACGGCGTACGGGCTGCGCGGCTTGAAGGCGTCGTCTTCGCGACGCGGATTCTCTTCCGTCGCGGGCCCGTAGACCTCGTCGGTCGAGATATGCAACATGCGCTCGACGCTGTAATCGCGCGCGGACGACAGCACGTTGTAGGCGCCGCGCAGGTTCGTCTCCATAAAGTCGGCGGCGTCGTCGATCGATCGGTCCACGTGCGTTTCGGCGGCAAAGTTCACGACAGCATCGCAGCCGCGCATCGCCTCGGCTACGGCCGCGGCGTCGGCGATGTTGCCGTGCACGAATGAGTAGCGCTTGTCGCCCGCGACATCGTTGAGGTTCTCGAGGTTGCCGGCGTACGTCAGCGCGTCGAAGTTGACGACTTCAACGTCCGGGCGCTCACGCATGACGTAGCGGATGAAATTGCTGCCGATGAAGCCGGCGCCACCGGCGACGAGCATCCGTCGCATCAGGGCACCCGTATTCGGCTGAAGTCGCCGAGGATCATCGTGTAGCCGCGTGGCTTCCGGTCATCGCCGACCAACTCAACATCGCGGCCGATCAGACTCTGCTCGATGCGGTGGCCGAGATGCTTGATCGTCGTATTCTCGAGCACGACACTGCCGGCGATCTCGCTCTCGACGATATGACAGTTGCGGTCGATCGACGTGAACGGGCCCACGTACGAGTTCTCGATACGCGTGTGCTCGCCGATGATCGCCGGGCCGCTGATCACGCTGTTGACGATTGTGCATCCCTCTTGAAGGACGACGCGGCCGTGCAGTTTCGAGTCTTCATCGACGCTGCCGCCGCTGCGGTCGTCCGGTAACGATTCGAGAACGATGCGGTTGGCGGCGAGCAGGTCGTCGTGACGGCCGGTATCGATCCACTCGCCTTGCACCACTTCGGCACGGACTTCCGATCCGTTGTCGAGCAGCCACTGGATCGTATCCGTGATCTCGAGTTCGCCGCGCGCGGAGGGCTTGATGTTCGCGATCGCCTCGAAGACGCGGCTCGTGAACATGTAAATGCCGATGACGGCGAGATCGCTCGGCGGCTGCTGCGGCTTTTCGACGACCCGCACCAGGCGCTCGCCTTCGAACGCAGCCACGCCGAACTCGCGCGCGTCGGGCACTTGCTTGAGGACGATCGTCGAGTCGGCATTGGAGGCGGCGAACGCTTCGACGAACGAAACGATCCCGTGCGTGAGGAAGTTGTCGCCGAGATACGTGACGAACGGCGCATCGCCGAGCTCATCGCGGGCGATGGCGATCGCCTGGGCGATGCCGCCCGGCTCAAGCTGCGTGATGTAGGTGATGTTGGCGCCGAATCGGCTGCCATCGCCGGCCTCCCGGCGCACCTGGTCGCCGGTTTCGGGCGTGATGACGATCGAGATGTCGCTAATGCCGGCTTCAACCAGCTGCTCGATCGCGTAGAAGACGATCGGCTTGTTGGCGATCGGAACCAGTTGCTTCGCGCCCGTGTACGTCAGCGGCCGCAGCCGGCTGCCTTTGCCGCCGCAGAGCACGAGTCCCTTCATGGATCCCTTCGTCGATCTCGCCATAACGGGGCCAGTCTACCATTCGCTACGGGCTCGAAATGTTCCACCACAGGGGCACGGAGGCACAGAGGTTTGGTGAGATCGTGATCACGTTAGGTTCGTCGTTCTGGCGGCCTCTCTGTAGTTTCGACTCCAGGCGAGCGATCAACTAGCCCTCGCGGCGGGCGGGTGGCAAGATCGCTGAAGAATCAGGTGCTGAGCAGCGGAGGACGCATGGACGTACGGGGAAAGACAGCGATCGTTACGGGTTCGGCCGTAGGTGTCGGGCGCGCGACAGCCCTCGATCTCGCGAAGCGCGGCGCGAACGTCGTGATCAACTACGCGCGCTCGGAAGATGATGCGAAGGAGGCCGTCCGACTCGTCGAGGCGGCGGGCGCGAAGGCGCTGCTCGTGAAGACCGACGTCGCCGACGACGCGCAGGTGCAGTCGATGGTGCGGCAGACCGTCGAGGCGTTCGGCGGGCTGCATATTCTCGTCAACAATGCGGCGATGACGCACTTCGTCGGATTCCCCGATCTCGATGGCATGAAGTCGGAATACTGGGACGACATCTTCGCGGTCAACGTGAAAGGCGCGTTCTTCTGCTCGCGCGCCGCAGCGAAGGCGATGCGTGCGACGCTCACTGGAGGCGAACGGGGCGGCGCCATCGTCAACGTGGCATCGGTGGCCGGCGTCCGAGCGATCGGCAGCTCGATCGCCTACGCGGCATCGAAAGCGGCGCTGATCAACATGACGGTAGCGCTTGCCCGCGTGCTTGGGCCGGAGATCCGCGTCAATTGCGTCGCGCCCGGGTTCATCGAGACGCGCTGGCTACGCGGCGGTCTCGGCGACGAGATCTACGACATCGGCAAGGCGTCGCAGACGAAGCTCGCGCCGCTGAAAGCCGTCTGTCAGCCGGAAGACGTCTCGCAGTTGATCCTCAGCCTCATCGAAGGCGCGGATCTCGTCACGGGGCAGACAGTGGTGATCGACGGCGGCGTAGGCATCGCTGGCTAGTCAAACATCCGCTTGTGTGCGCGTCGACCGTCCCAACTCTCCCCACAGTAATCCCTCTGTGTCCTCTGTGGATCAGTCGTCCGTCGCATCGGGTAGCATGCGGGTGCCAGCGGGCCGGGTGGCCGCTCGCCGCGAGGCGGGAGGAAAGTCCGAACTCCACAGGGCAGGGTGCCCGCTAACAGCGGGGCGTCGCGAGGCGACGGAAAGTGCCACAGAGACATACCGCCCGCAAGGGTAAGGGTGAAATGGTGCGGTAAGAGCGCACCGGCGGCGTGGAGACACGGCGGCCGGGCAAACCCCACCCGGAGCAAGGCCACATAGGGGACCGCGTCCGTTCGCGGACTAAGGACGGCCCGTCCGAGAGTCCCGGGTTGGCCGCTCGAGCCGCGCAGCAATGCTCGGCCCAGATAGATGGCCACCGATCCGCCTTCGGCGGATTACAGAATTCGGCTTACAGGCCCGCTGGCACTTCTTCCACGAGACCCGAGGTACGACTCTTCGCGGGTGCGCCGCGTCCGGGCCTCGTTCACCGGATCGCGACGTGCCCGCGCGTCCGCGCTACTTCTTCTTTTCGGACTTTGCGCCGGTCTTCGCCTGCGACTTCTGCTTGTTCGACTTCGCGGTGCTCTTCGGGCTCTTGTCACCCATGGCTTCGGTGCTCCTTCACTGTCTCGCCCGACGCGAGGTATGCGTCTCCACGTATGCAAGCAGTTCGCGCGATAATAGTCAATAGCAGCGCGTGAGATCCTCACAATTTCCGGGTCGTCGCGCGTCGACCAGACCCGTCCTGCTTCAGCATCGGCGTGAGAGACCCGTTTCGGTATGTGCGACGCCGATCTGGTTCCGGTTCCATGAGGCAACGGGGGTGTTGCCGACATCCACAACCCGACTTCGCGCGATCTGCCTTGGGAGACTTCGATGACGGCGGGCACTCTGGACACCATGGCTGCTCCGTTGCACGCCGACCTTGATGATGCGGTAGAAGCGGTACTCGAGCAGGCCAACCCAAAGTCTCCGAGGTCGCCTAACCTCAGGTGCTAGAGAGTCTGGTCGCCGGTCGCAAATAACACTTTCGCAATGCGGAGTGACGTTGCGGCGGCGGTTGGCGGTGGGTGAGTCGCTATAGTTCAGGGCACGACGCTCGAACTTTTCGCGCGAGGACGCGCGACGCTCAAGGAGTGGGCACTCTCAACATCGACGCCCAGCACTGCTAGCAACGTGCGAATTCGTGATGCGTCGCGCCGCGCGATCGTGCGCAGGCACGCCGACGCGGTCGCCGCGCGACAATCTTCGGGTAGTTCAGGAGGTGGTAGTGGCCCTTGCTGATCCGCGTGTGAGCTCCGGCTCGCTCGCTACCCGCACGGGGGTGCGCCTGCGAGCGGACTACGTGGCGCTTCTCGCCGTCGTGTTCGCATTCGGCGGCGAATGCCTGTTCTTCGTCTTCAACGGCTATCTCAATCGCGACGAAGGCTGGTATTTGCTCTCGGGCAAGCAAGTGTTCGACGGCGGCGTGCCGTATCGCGACTTTCCGTACTTCCAGACGCCGCTGCTGCCGTACGTCTTCGGGGCGTCGCAGCAGATCTTCGGCAGCGGCATCATCGCCGGGCGCGCGACGAGCTTGATCTTTGCCGCCGCGTCGATGGCGCTGATCCTGTATATCGGCGAGCGCATCGGCGGGCGGCGGACGGCGATCTGCGCCGCGATCCTCATCCTGCTGACGCCGGATTTCGCGCTGGCGTCGGTCACGGCGCGGTCGGAGGCGGTCGTCGTGCCGCTGACGCTGGCCGCGCTGGCGGCGATGCTCACGTATCGTCGCGGGTTCGCGGCGATCACGCTGGCGCCGGCGCTGCTGCTGGTCGCGACGGCGACGCGGCTGTCGTTCTTGCCGGCGGTGCTGCTCTGCGCGGCGTTCTGCTACGGGCAGGCGCGGCCGTCGCGGCGCGAAGCGTTGCTCGCCGCGGGCGCGCTCGTTGCGCTGGCTGCGGCGTTCATCGTGCCGTTTGTGATCGTGGCGCCGCATCGCACGATCTTTGATGTGTGGACGGCGCAGGCGGCGCGCAACAATCAGTTCGGTCTCGAGCAGCACGATGTCTGGCTGACCGTGATCCGGCGCATCTGGTTTGTGAATCTGCCGTTCGATCTCTTCTTCGTCGTGATCATCCCGACTCTCTTCGCGCTCGCGCTGATCGTCGATCGATGGCGCTCCGGCTGGCGGCCGTGGCGGGCGTCGGCCGATGACGTGATGTCGCGGTATCTGTTGCTGATCGGATTCGCGATCGTGCTCTGGCTGCCGTTCGCGGGATTCGATCACCAGGAGGACCGCTACTTTATCCCGTCGTTCGCGTTGTCGGCGCTGCTCGCCGCGGATCTGTTCGTGCGGGCATCGCGATCGTACTTCGGCGAGATCGGGCGCTTGTTGCCGCCGGTCTTTGTCGCGCTGGTCGTCGCGCACGCGGTGTTCCAGGTCGGGACGATCCGCGAGTTCATTGATCCGCACGATGTGGGTCAGACGGACGGCGTCGGCGCGTACATCGCCTCGATGATGAGCGGCGACGATCAGCTGGTGTCGTTCAACGCGACCCTCGCGGTTGCCGCCGATCACAACGTGGCGCCGCAGATGCTGATGGGACAGTTCTCGTTCTGGCCCTCGATGTCGGACGCCGATGCGCGTCGCAACGGCGTCGTCAACGCCGATGTGTTGCAGGACGTGATGCTGGATCCGCGCACGAAGGTGATTGCGCTCGACGACTACGATCTCGGACTGATCGGCAACACGCGTCCTGAAGATGACACGCTGCCTTCGCTGACGGCGTGGCCGTTCAAGCTCTACCCGCAACTGCTGAGCACATTCGATTTGGTGCGGACAGTGACGAACTTCGGCCAGTTCGATGCGACGCTGTACATCCTCGAGCGGCGGACGTAGGGACCTAACGCCCCAGCCGTCTCCTTCGGCGACTCTTCGACCTTCCCGACACGGGAAGGGGAGTCCGACTGCGTCGCCACACGAACGGCCGAGGGCGGCCTTGCCATCTGCGTGCGGCGTCGTGCGACGTGGGGAGAGGCGTGTCGGGGCGACGTCATCGCGGCCGAGGGCGGCCGTGCCACGTGCGCGGCATCGTGCGTTTGCGACGGACCAAACCGCCACCCCTTCCCGACGCGGGAAGGGGTGGCGAGATTGCTTCACGCGCGGGCGCTCGGGCGGAGGGGCGTGTTGCCACGGTCATATGGTGTGCTCGCTACACTGACGCTGTTTGGAACCCCGCCAAGGATGATTGATGACGAAGATTCTTCGCGTCGACATGACGCGCCGTACTGTCACCGAAGCGACTGTGCCGGACGCCTCCGCGATGCTGGGCGGGCGCGCGCTCACGTCGCGCATCATCGCCGATGAGGTCGACGCTACGATCGATGCGCTGTCGCGCGAGGCGAAGCTGGTGTTCGCGCCGGGACTGCTCGGCGGGACGGCGATCACGACATCGGGACGGACGTCGTTCGGCGGCAAGTCGCCGCTGACGGGCGGGTTGAAGGAATCGAACGTCGGCGGCGTGCTCGGGCACAAGCTGGCGAAGCTCGGCATCAAGGCGGTGATCGTCGAAGGAGCGCCCGAGAACGGAGCGCTCTATGTTTGGCATCTGGCAGCGGACGGCACGTCGCGGTTTGAGGCTGCGGGCGATCTTGGCGGGCTCGGCAACTACGCCGTGGCAGAGCGGCTGCTCGACGGCATGAGCAGCAAGACGCGCGCGGTCGTCAGCATCGGCCCGGCGGGCGAGCAGCGGATGACGGCGGCGTCCATCGCGGTCAATGATCCTGAGGGGCGGCCGACGCGGCATGCGGCGCGCGGCGGGCTCGGCGCGCTGATGGCGGCGAAGGGGCTGAAGGCGGTCGTCATCGATGATGGCGGCGCCAAGAACGTCGACGCTGCCGATCCTGCGGCATTTCGCGAGGCGATGCTCGGCTTCTCGAAGATCGTGCTCGACGACCCGCGCACGAACAATCTCTCGCGCACGGGCACCGCCGGCGTGATCAAGTTCGTCAATCGCGACAACGTGCACTCCCTGCCCGCGCACAACCACCGCATCGGGACGATGGCGACGGCGGATCTGATCGGCGGCCAGCACATCGCCGAATTGGGCGCCGAGCGCGGCGGGCGCATGCTGCCGTGCATGGCCGGCTGCATCATCAAGTGCGCGATCCTGTTCAACAACGCCGCGGGCGAGCACGTGACGACGGCGCTGGAGTTCGAGACGATCGCGCTCCTCGGCTCGAATCTCGATGTCGACGACATCGATGCGATCGGCCAGATGGATCGCCTGTGCGACGACATCGGCCTCGACACGATCGAGATCGGCAACGCATTCGGCATCGCGATGGAGGCCGGCGTCCTGCCATGGGGCGACTGGCACGGCGTCCTGCGCATCCTCGATGAAGACGTGCGCACGGGCACGGAGCTCGGGCGGATCATCGGCGGCGGCACGGTGCACGCGGCGCGCGCGCTGGGCATCGAGCGCATCCCCGCCGTGAAGGGGCAGGGGCTGCCGGCGTGGGAGCCGCGGACGTTGAAGGCGATGGGCGTCACCTACGCGACGAGCCCGCAGGGCGCCGATCACACGGCTGGTCTCGTGACGGCGCGCGGCGTCACGCACGAGACGCTGGTGAAGGCGTCGCGGCACGAGCAGCTCGTGATGGCGGCGGTCGATTCCGTCGGACTCTGCCAGTTCTCGAATCCGGTCGAAGCCGATATGGCGACGTTCGTTAGTGCGCGATACGGCGTCGACTGGACGGCGGCGGACGTCATGGCGCTCGCGCGGCAAACGCTGATCGACGAGCGCGACTTCAACCGGCGCGCCGGCTTCGGCCGCGACGCCGACGAGTTGCCGTCGTTCTTGCGCACGGAGCCGCTGCACACGTCGGAGGGCGATCAAGTGTTCGATTTAGATCCGGCGCTGCTCGATACGTTCTGGGACTTCGAGTGAACGACGAAGGAACCGCGATTTCACCGATTTCACGGATGAGATCGGGAGGACATCCATGACTAGTGAAACCGGCATTGCTAACGGTGAAGTGGATACGCTCGTCGCCTCGATATTTGGTGTGCTCGATAGGGTGGTGGAACAGCTCGACGGGCTGTCGGCGCAACAGCTGAACTTCCGGCCGCCGATCGCCGGCGCGAACAGCGCGTATGTGATCGCCACGCATACGCTCGGCAACGCGCGCGCCTGGGTACTGGGCATCGCCTGCGGACAGGTGGTGAGGCGCGATCGACCGGCGGAGTTTCGCGCGACCGCTAGCGATGCATCGCGCGTGCGCGACGAGCTGGCGTCATTTCGGCAGGAGAAAGCAGATCCGGTGGCGGCCCTCGACGGCGCCGCGCTGGAGCGAAGGCTCCTGCCGCCGCAGGAGCTTTGGGGTGAGGGCACGCCACGCGAGATCAATGTGCGCTATGCGTTTCTGCATGTGATCGAGCATGCATCGCTGCACCTCGGGCACATTCACATGACACGCGATCTTGCGCTGGCGGCCGGTTGACGACAAACGGAGAGGGCACGTGACACAGACGTTGGAGCATACGGTGGTGTTGTTTGCGCAGGGGTACTGCGAGTTCTCGGAGATGGTGCGGCTGCATCTGGAGTCGCGCGGGCAGAAGTACACCGAACGCGACGTCGACAGCGATGCATCGGCGCGCGCGGACATGCTGGCGCTCGGCGCGACCGGCACACCAGTGACCGTGATCGACGGCGAGCCGGTGATCGGCTTCGACGATGAGGCGATTGATGAGTTGCTCGGTTTTACGCCATACAACGAGCACGAGAACCTCGACGGCGAGCGGATCGATGATTAGCACGAGCGTGGTGTGTTTCTCGATCGAATCGCGCTCGTCTCCAACGCCGGGCGAATTGGGCTGGGCATTTCAGACACGCCCGCGAGGCGCTGAATCTCATGTCGGCCCGAGCGCGGGTGTTGGAAAGCCCACTACGAGAGGTCAATAGGGAGCGGCGCCGCTCTTCGATGGGGACGACGCACGCACCTCGGCGCGTTGCCTGTGGATCGGGCCGCTGTTACGATCGGCCGTACGCGCGTTCGACGCGGTTTCTCGATTGTCCAGGTGGTGGGTGCAGGCGCGGCTTCGGCGCCCAGGCGCCGACGCCGTCAGGAGTGTTCATGCCCGAAGGCAGCTTCACATCTCTCGACTTCATGTTTCATCCCCGCTCGGTCGCCGTCGTCGGCGCTTCGACGCAGGATGGGCCGGGATCGTTCGTCGCGGCGATCAAGGAGATGAAGTTCGGCGGCGATCTCTATCCCGTGAACCCGAAGGCGGAGGAGATCGGCGGGCTGAAATGCTATCCGCGGCTCGGCGACATCCCCGGCCACGTCGATCACGTCATCTCGTCGGTGCCGCTCCGCTTCGTGGAGCAGTTGATGGATGATTGCGTGACGAAGGGCGTGCGCACCGTGCATTTCTTCACGGCGGGATTCAGTGAGACGGGCGACGCAGAGGCGTCAGCGCTGGAGGCTCGCGTGCTCGCGAAGGCTCGCGCCGCCGGCATCCGAGTCGTCGGGCCGAACTGCATGGGGCTGTACTATCCGGCCGGCGGGCTGTCGTTCATGCCGGCTCTGCCGACGGAGCCAGGGCCGGTGGCGATGCTCTCGCAGAGTGGCGCCAACGCCGGTGAGTTCTGCCGAACCGCGGCGGTGCGCGGCCTGCGCTACAGCAAAGTCGTCAGCTACGGCAACGGCACCGACATCCGCGAGTCGGAGCTGCTCGAATATGCGGCCGAGGATCCGGAGACGGAAGTGATCGCCTGCTACATCGAAGGCATCACCGACGGGGCGCACTTCATGCGAGCGCTGAAGAAAGCCGCGGCTGCGAAACCCGTCGCGATCCTCAAAGGCGGGCGGACGGAGGCGGGCGCGCGGGCGACAAGCTCGCACACAGGTAGCCTCGCCGGGTCGCTGCAGATCTTCGACGCGGCGGTGCGGCAGGCGGGCGCTGTGCGCGTCGATCGGATGGAGGAGCTCGTCGATCAGGCGGTGGCATTCCGCTTTCTGCCGAAGCTCGCCGGGCCACGCGCGGGCATTGTCGGCGGCGGTGGCGGCTACAGCGTGTTGGCGTCAGACGAGATCGGCGCGGCGGGGCTGGAGATGCCGACGCTGCCGGCGGACATCCAGCAGAAGCTGCACGACTTCACTCCGACCGCCGGTACATCTGTACGCAACCCCGTGGACACGAGCGTTGGCTGGGGGCCGGACGGGCTCAAGCCGATGCTCGACACGATCCGTATCGTCTCCGAATCGCCGAACGTCGACTACATCCTCTATCACACCAGCTACTCGTGGGGCGCCATGCGCGCCGAAGGGCCGAGCATCGTCGAGGTGGCGGGCGAGGCGGCGACGAAGCTGGGCGAGGTGGCGCGGGCGAGCGGCAAGCCGATCGTTTGCGTTGCGCGCATCCCGACGACGGAGTTAGGGATGGCAGGGACGCTGGCGTTCCAGCAGACGGTCGCCGAGCAGGGGCTGCCGGTGTTCAACAGCGTGCAGGCGGCGGCGCTCGCCGTACAGCGATTGCTGCAGTGGCAGGCGAATCGCGCCGCGAACTAGGCACGGCCCGAGGAGGACGCGTGGTCACCGACTTCAACGAGATGAACCAGCGAGTCACCGCGGAGTTCCACGCGAACGGCGGCAAGCTCGGCGGACGCTTCGCCGGGATGGACGTGCTGATCCTCACGACGACCGGCGCAAAGAGCGGGCAGATGCGCTGGAACCCGCTGTCGTACAGCAGGGACGGCGACCGCTACATCATCGTCGCATCGAAAGGCGGCGCGCCGTCGAACCCCGACTGGTACTACAACGTGCTCGCCTATCCGTCCGTGAACATCGAAGTCGGCACGGAGAACCTCCAGGTCGACGCAACGATCGCGACCGGCGCCGAGCGCGAGCGGTTATTCGCCGCGCACGCGGCGCGCATGCCGTTCTTCGCGGAGTACGCGAAGAATGCGACGCGCGAGATCCCGGTGGTGGTGTTGACGCCGGTGGTGTGAGTGCGGCGCTAGTCAGCGATCGGACTGCGTCGGCGCGCCACGACGGGCGGCCACACGGGGCCGCCTCTACAAGTCATTCGTCCAAAGTACGCAGTCGTTGCCGCTACACCGGCTCCGCGAAGTCGAAGACTGCTTCTTCGATCGCGAGCGGGCCCTTGGCTACTTCTAGTTCGCCCCAGGATGTGCCGGTTTTGATGTCGATCTTCAGGGGGACGACGAGATCGAGGGACTTCGGCATGATGCGCAGGCACATGTCGCGGACGTCGTCGATCTCGGCGCGTGGGCCCTCGAAGATCAGCTCGTCGTGCACCTGCAGGATCATCCGCGACTGCAGTTTGCGGTCGGTGATCTCGTCGTCAATGCGATTCATCGCCACCTTGATGATGTCGCTGGCGGCGCCTTGTACCGGCATGTTGATCGCCATGCGCTCACCCGACGCCCGGATCTGGAAGTTCGGCGATTTGATCTCCGGGATGTAGCGGCGGCGGCCCATCAGCGTCTCCACGTAGCCGAGGGTGCGACAGCTCTCGATCGTGCTGTCGCGCCAGGCGCGCACACGTTCGTACTTCTCGAAGTAGCGGCGGATGAAGGTGCCGGCTTCCTCGCGTGAGATGCGCTCCTTGTTCGAGAGGCCGAACTCGCTGAGGCCGTAGAGGACGCCGAAGTTGAAGACTTTGGCGCGGCGGCGCTGATCCGACGTGACCTCATCGATCGGCACGACGAAGACGTTGGATGCCGTCGCCGCGTGGATGTCCTCGTCCGACATGAAGGCTTCGATCAGCGCCGGATCCTGGCTGAGATGCGCCATGATGCGCAGCTCAATCTGCGAGTAGTCGGCGGCGAGCAGCATCGGCTGCTTGCCGATGTCGCGCGCGATGAAGGCGCCGCGGATGCGGTTGCCGTAGCCCGTGCGCACGGGAATGTTCTGGAGATTCGGGTCGATCGACGAGAGGCGGCCCGTCGCGGCGGTCGCCTGGTTGAAGGTCGTGTGGATGCGATGCGTCTTCTCGTTGATCAGCGCCGGCAGCGCATCGACGTACGTGCCCTTGAGCTTCGAGATGCCGCGGTAGCGCATGATCAGGTCGACGACCGGGTGCACGCCGCGCAGCTGATCCATCGATACGGCGTCGGTGGTGTACCCGAGCTTCGTGCGGCGCGTCTTCGGCAGGCCGAGCTCATCGAAGAGGATCTGCGAGAGCTGCTGCGGCGACCCGATGTTGAATTCGTGGCCAACTTCGGCGTAGATCTCGCGCTCGATCGTCTCGAGCTCGTCATGCATCTCGCGCGACATATCGACGAGCGGCGCCGGATCGACGGCGACGCCGGTGCGCTCCATCGCCGCGAGCACGCACATCAGAGGCATCTCGACGTCGTCGAACAGCGGCCAGAGGTTGCGCGCCTTGAGCTCGCCCGAGAGCACGTCGGCGGCGCGCAGCTGCGCATCGACCTGGCGGCAGCAGTAGTCGCGGGCGATATCGGTGCTGAGGGCCGAGAAGACGAGTTGCTTCTTGCCGGCCTTGCCGATCAGATCGATGAGCAGCGGGATGCGCATCTTGAGGCGGTCGAAGGCGAGGTTCTGGATCGAGATATTGGACTCGCCGAGCAGGTACGCCGCGAGCAGCGTATCGAAGCGCATGCCGCGCAGTGTGATGCCGCCGTCGGGTTCAGTTCCTCCGGACCTGCGGCGGTTGGCCATCACGAGGAAGTCGAAGTGGCCGTTGTGCGTGACCTTGTGCAGCTTCTCGTCTTCGAGGATCGGCCGCAGCGCGTCGAGCACGACGTCCTCCGCAAGTTGCGGCGTCGCGCCCAGCTCGGGGGTGTGGCCGATCGGGATGTCGGCGGCGGCGCCGGGCGCGGTGGCGATCGCGATGCCGATCAGAATGCCGCGCATGCCGTTGGCGTCGCTGTTCTCGACGTGGAGGGCGATGCGGCCCGCCGCCTTCGCCTCTTTCACGAACGCGGCGAGATCTTTCTTCGACGTGATCGTGCGGTAGGTGCTTTCTTCCGTCGTCGGGCCGACGACCTCCATCGGCGCGGTGGTCGATTCGACGGTCTCCGTGCCGAGCGATTCCGGCAGGCGGTTGACGAGTGTGCGGAACTCGAGATCGTGGAAGAGCGTCTCGACGCGCGCGCGGTCGAAGCCCTGTAGCCGGCATGCTTCTAGATCGAGCGTCGCCGGCACGTTGCGCTCGATCGTGGCCATCTCTTTGCTGTGTCGCGCCTCGCCTTCGTGCGCACGCAGATTCTCACGCAGCTTGTCCGGCGTCACTTCGTCGATGCGGTCGTAGATTGCCTCGACGGTGCCGAATTGTTGCAACAGCTTCGTCGCCGTCTTCTCGCCGATACCGGGGACGCCGGGGATGTTGTCGGACTTATCGCCCTGCAGCCCCTTGAAGTCGGCGATCTGCTCCGGCGTCAAGCCGTAGCGCTCGACGACGGCGGCGACGTTGTAGTTCGTCGCCGGCGCGCCCTTCACATATGGGCGGTAGAGATATGCGTCGACCCCGGGCTCAACGAGCTGCAGCAGATCCGTGTCAAGCGTGACGATCGCGACTTCGACGCCCTGCGCCTTCGCCTGCTTCGCCAGCGTGCCGATGACGTCATCGGCCTCGAAGCCCGGTTGCTCGAACACGGGCATATTGAAGGCGTCGATCACTTCGCGGATGCGGATCACCTGGCGGCGCAGATCATCGGGCATCGGCGCGCGCGTCGCCTTGTACGTGGCGTCTTTCTCGTGCCGGAACGTCTTCGCCGGAGCATCGAGCGCGATGGCGGCGAGCGACGGCTTCAGCTCATCGAGAATGTTCAGGAAGACGCTCGTGAAGCCGTAGACCGCCGTCACGATCTCGCCTGTGCGGCGCACCGTGAACTCCACCGCGCCCTGATTTCGCGATCCCTGGAACGCGAAGAAGGAGCGATAGATTAGGCTATGGCCATCGATGAGGACGAGGCGCGGCATGTCGTCGGGCACGAAGTGATTATAACGGGGGATGCCGCTTGAGATTGGTCGCGGTCGACGACGCCGCGGGCTAGAACGTTACCTCGCGACCGTGCTAGAATCCGCCACCGGTGACGCATCCACGGTCGGCCGCAGCCGGTCTCCCGCGCCATCCGCCTGTCGGCTCTGCACCTCTGGGGGGTCGAGAATCTCGCGCACACTCGATCTCCTGGCAATGCCAAAGCGAGGATCGGCACAGAACTCTGAATAATCGAGAGAGACAGCAAGTTTCAGTTCAACGGGAGGAGACGATGACGACGGCGATTATGGACACGCAGAAGGCGGAGGCGTTCGCGGGGCATATGGTCGGGATGCTGAACGGGGCGTTGACGACGCTGCTCGTCAGCGTCGGCCACCGGACGGAGTTGTTCGACAAGCTCGCGGGCATGGCGCCCGCGACCAGCGCCGAGATCGCAAAGGCGGCGGGCCTCAACGAGCGCTACGTGCGCGAGTGGCTCGGCGGCATGACGGCGGCGCGCATCATGGAGCACGACGCCGGGAAGGGCACGTACTGGTTGCCGGCGGAGCATGCGGCATCGATCACGCGGGCGGCTGGCCCGGGTAACCTGGCGACGCTGGCGGAGTTCCTCTCGCTGTTCGGCAACGTCGAGGATCAGATTGTCGACGCCTTCCGCAACGGTGGCGGCGTGCCGTACTCGGCGTACCCGAAGTTTCAGGAGCTGATGTCGCACGAGAGCGGCCAGGTGTTCGACGCGACGCTGATCAACGTCACATTGCCGATGATCGACGGTCTGATCGACGGACTGCGGTCCGGCATCGATGTCGCGGACGTCGGTTGCGGCGCGGGCCACGCGATCAACCTGATGGCGCGCGAGTTCGGCTCGAGCCGCTTCACGGGGCTCGACTTCTCGGACGAAGGGCTCGGGCGCGGTCGCGGGGAGGCGAAGGAATGGGGCCTGACGAACGCGAAGTTCGAGGCGAAGGACGTCTCGACGCTCGATGGCTCGACGAAGTACGACCTGATCACCGCCTTCGACTCGATCCACGACCAGGCGCGGCCGCGCGCGGTCCTCAAGGGCATCCACGACTCGCTCAAGCCGGGCGGCGTCTTCCTGATGGTGGACATCGCCGCCGACAGCACGCACGCCGGCAACATGGATCACCCGCTGGGCGCCGGGTTCTACGCCGTGTCGACGTTCCACTGCATGACGGTCTCGCTGGCGCTCGGTGGCGAAGGCCTCGGCACGATGTGGGGCATTCAGAAGGCGCAGGAATTGCTCGCGGAAGCCGGTTTCACGAGCGTCGACGTGCGGAACGTCGAGGACGACATGCAGAATGCGTACTACATCTGCCGAGCAGGATAATCGCGTGTGGATTCGGTCGCAGGAACGATGCAGTAGTTCGACGAAGGAGAACGACGATGTTTGGGACAGTGGCGAAATGCAAGACCAAGCCAGGAAAGCGGGACGAAGTCATCAAGACGCTGATGAGCGACGACCGGCCGGTGAAGGGGATGCAGGCGGCGTACATCTATGAGACCGGCGCCGACGAAGTGTTCATGGTGGGTGTGTTCGCTGACGAGGCGACGTATCGCGCCAATGCGTCCGATCCGGAGCAGGACAAGGAGTACCGCAAGCTCCGCGACTTGCTCGTCGAGGATCCGGAGTGGCACGACGGCAACATCGTCCCCTGGCCCGGGAACAAGAAGTAGCGGTTCCTTCTCACCCATACGCAGGGCATACTCAGACAGGACGGCCAATGCGGCCGTCCTGTCCGTCGCCTTGGCGATGCATTTGCGACATAACGAAGGAGCGCCAGATGCCCGACTACGAGCACATTCTGTATGAGAATCGCGGCGCTGTGGCGCTGATCACGCTGAACCGGCCGGAACGGCTCAACGCATGGACGCAGCGGATGGAGAACGAGTTCATCGACGCGATCAACTTCGCGTCGGCTGACGCTGGCGTCGGGTGCATCGTGATTACCGGCGCTGGACGCGGCTTCTGCGCCGGAGCTGATATCGGCGGTTGGGATCGCGGCCTCAAGGGCGAAGCGCCGGCACGTCCATCCAAGATGCTGCAGGAGGGCGGCAGCCCCGAAGTGCCGATCACGCTGCAGCGCGGCAAGCCGACGATCTGCGCGGTCAACGGACCAAGCGTCGGCGTCGGGCTGACGATGACGATGGCCTGCGATATCCGCATCGCGTCGACCGCGGCGCGCTTCTCGGCGCGCTTCGTGCGCGTCGGGCTGACGCCGGAGTGCGGCAGCACACGCTACTTGCCGGCAGTCGTCGGCCTGCCGAACGCGCTCTTCATGACGCTCACAGGCCGCATCATCGACGCCGATGAGGCGCTGCGGCGTGGCGTCGTCGATCGACTCGTCGAGCCGGATCAGCTGATGCCGGAAGCGATGAAACTTGCCGAGGAGATCGCCGCGAACCCGCGTGAGGCGATCTGGGCGGCGAAGCGGATGCTGCATCTCAACGCCGTCGAGCAGGATCTGCGGCGCGTCGTGACGATGGAGTGCTACTCAATCCGCGAGCGCCAGACCGAGCCGGATCACAAGGAAGCGGTGACGGCGTTCATGGAGAAGCGGGAGCCGATCTTCAACCGAACGTAAGGAAACCGCGGATTACACGGATTTCGCGGAAGAGTCCAGAAGGGAACCACAGATTTCACAGATTTTCACAGATGGGATGGCTCGGGCGATCGACTGTGATGATCCGGAGCGATCGGCAGAACGACGAGAATCTGTTGACGCGCTGTGAACTATGAGCGCTGAACTCCCGACCGTACCCTCGTACCAAGAGCTGTTGGCGACGTTTGCGGCGGAGTTGCACGTCGAGCCGCAGGGCGACGATCTCTTTCTTGGTGCGACGGATACCGATCGCGAGTGGGGGCGCGTGTTCGGCGGGCTGGTGCTCGGGCAGGCGGCCCTCGCGGCCGGGCGGACGGCGCCGGATCCGACGTTGCATTCGCTGCACGCCTACTTCTTGCGCGGCGGCGAGCCGGGCACGCCGATCGAGTACATGGTCGAGCGTGTGCGCGACGGTCGTTCGTTCACGTCGCGGCGCGTGCTGGCGCGACAGGGCGGTAAGCCGATCTGCGACGTGACCGTGAGCTTCGTGCATCCGGAGGACGGCATCTCGCACAACGATCCGATGCCGGACGTTCCCGATCCCGAGACCCTGCAAGACGCGCGCGAGCAGTACCCGTTACAGGACGGCACGTTGTGGCCGCTCGGCCCGGTCGAGTGGCGCGTGCTGCAGCCCTTCGATGAGATTGCGAAGCCCGGCGAACGCACAGAGGTCCGGGAGTGGTTCCGCTTCCGCGCGCCGCTGCCGGATGATCCGCAGTTGCACGCGGCAGCGTTGGCCTGGTGCAGTGACACGGGATCGTTCAGCGGCATCGAACGACGCTACGGCTGGGAGGGCGTCAGCCACAAGGCGTCGGCGAGCCTCGACCACGCGTTCTGGCTGCATCGTCCCGTGCGCCTCGACGGCTGGTTCTTGATGGTGACCGATACGCCGGTCGCCCACGCCTCGCGCGCGCTCACGATGCGCCGCTTCTACGCACGCGATGGCGCGCAGATCGCGACGATGGCGCAAGAGGCGGTGTTCCGCAAAGAGCGCCCGGCTTGACGACGCACGCCGCTCAACGAGGCGCACCAATCGCGACGCTGCACATGATCTGCGGGTTGCCTTGTGCGGGCAAGACGACGCTTGCGAAGCAGATCGAGCCTGAGCGCTCTGCGGTGCGGTTGACGCCGGACGAATGGCTCGTTCGCCTGCTCCCGCCGGGTTACACGCCCGACGATCTCGACGCCGCTCGCGATCCGATCGAGAGCGTCTTGTGGGACCTCGCGGTACGCCTGCTGACGCTGGCGTCGACGTGATCATCGACTTCGGGTTCTGGATCCGCGAGGAGCGTGAAGGATTTCGTGAGCGGGCCGCGGCATTGGGTGCGCGCACCGAGCTGCATTTCTGCGACGCGCCGCTCGATGTGCTGCTGTCGCGGTTGGCTGTCCGCAACGTCGAGTTGCCGCCGGGGACGTTCTGGATCGATCCGCAGCGAGTGCCGGCGTGGTTCGAGATGTTCGAGCCGCCGGCGGCGGATGAGCTCCTGCCTCGGGAGCCGGGCGCGATGTAGAACAGCCGTCCTCGGCTGTCCGACGGCTCTCTTAGCGCCGTCACAATGATCGTCGCTCTGGCCGCACCGCCGAGGCGGCCGTGCCACGTGCGAAGGATCAGATGCCTGCCCGGGCGAGGCGTTTCGTTTCCTACGCGGACAGGTCTAAAGACCCGTCCATACAGGGCTCTGCGTGCCCCGACCTGTCGTCGCTCTACACGCTCAACGACCGCACCATCGCGATCTCGTTGCAGCCGGGGAATTTCGGGCAGCGGTAGCATTCGCCCCAGACTTTGCGCGGCAGCGTCATCACGTCAGCCTGCGCGAAGCCGAGCTTCTCGAAGAAGCCGGGGCGGTACGTGAGCGCGAACGCCGTCGCGAGGCCGATGTCGCGCGCTTCGTCGAGGCATGCGTTGACGATGCGTTGGCCGAGCCCGTGGCCCTGCATGTCTTCGCGCACGGCGAGCGATTTGATCTCGCCGAGATCGGCCCAGAGGAGGTGCAGGCCGCCGCAGGCGACCGTCTCGCCCGTTCCGTCGCGGACGACGTAGAAGTCGCGCAGGTTCTCATAGACCTCGGCCATCGTGCGCGGCAGCATCTCGCCTTTGCGCGCGAATGTGTTGACGAGATCGTGAATCGCCTGCGCGTCTGCGATCGATGCGCGAAGGAGGATTGTTGTTGTGACTGACATTGTCTTCCTCGAGGGAACCACAGATTTCACGGAGTCTCACAGATTGGGAACGCTGTTGGGAACGTGCGCCATCCGTGGTTGCAATTCTTGAATGTGTTATTCGCTGAGCCAGTTGAGGCGCCGCCCGACGCGCACGAAGAAGTCGCCGGGCGGCCCAAGACGCAGAAAACGCGCCGAGTGCTCGCTCGTACGGACGCGCACGACATCGCCGCCCGAGAGATCGAGATCGGGCTGGCCATCGATGCTGAGGATCGCGCTCTGCCGCGCCGCAATCTCGATCTCGACGATCGATCCCTCCGGCAGCACGAGGCTGTTCGCCGGCGCCAGATGCGGCGCGACGGGCGTAACGATGATCTCGTGCGACTCCGGATGCAGGATCGGGCCGCCGACGCTGAGTGAGTACGCCGTGCTGCCCGTCGCCGTCGCGGCGATGACGCCGTCGGCGCGATAGCTGCCGATCAGCGTGCTGTCAGCGCGCACGGTGAACTGCACCGTGCGGCCGATCTGCGAGCGTCCGACGACGACGTCGTTGAGCGCGTGAAAGTGCTCGTTCATCTCGACGCCGGAGCGATACGTCTCCGTCTCGATCATCGCGCGCGTCTCGACGCGGCCGGCGCCCGCGACGATCTCATCGAGGCGCTCGAACAGTTGCGCGACGCTCACTTCAGTGAGAAAGCCGAGGCGGCCGAGGTTCACGCCCAGCAGCGTCACCGGGTGCGGCACGACGAAGCGGGCGGCGCGCAGCACAGTGCCATCGCCGCCGCAGCAGATCAGCAGCTCGGTGCCGTCGATATGCTCCGCCGGCGCGCCTTCATCCCAGGCCGACGCCACCCAGACATCCTTGACCGTGGACGCGAGTCGATGGCGCACCTGCTCGGCAACGGTGCGCGCCGCCTCCGATTTCGGATGGAATGTGACGCCGATCTTGTCCACGCAGGAACGATAGCACGGGGGTGGCGGTTTCCTCGACTTCGGCACGGTGCGACGAAGGATGCGTTACGGAGGCGTTCCTGGTTCGACGCGATGTTGGAAGTTGGATGTTAGAGGCTGGATGTCCGGAGTTCGGGGTCTACCTCCGCTATCTGCTATCCGTCTTTCCGGAGGTGGAGGAAGAACTCGCGGTTGCCGGCGGGCCCCAGGAGCGGAGAGGTCGTGACGTTGCGGATGCGTAGGCCGTTGTTGACGCACCACCAGGCGACACGGCCGATGACCGTGGCATGCACCAGCGGATCGCGGACGACGCCGTTGCGGCCGACCTCGCTCCGACCGGCTTCGAACTGCGGCTTGACGAGCGCGACGATGTCGGCGTTTGCGGCCGTGATCCGCAGCACGGCGGGCAGCAGCTTCGTCAGCGAGATGAAGGACGCGTCGATGGTCGCGATCGACGGCTGCTCCGGCAGCGACTCGAGATCGCGCGCGTTCGTGCGCTCCATCACGACGACGCATGGATCGTCGCGCAGCCGCAGATCGAGCTGACCGTAGCCGACATCGATCGCATAGACGCGAGCGACGCCGCGCTGCAGCAGGCAGTCGGTGAAACCGCCCGTCGATGCGCCGATGTCGGCGGCAATGCGGCCGCGGACATCGATCGCGAATGCGTCCATCGCATGCTCGAGCTTGTCACCACCGCGGCTGACGAAGCGCGCCGGCTGGGCGATTGCGATCACTGCGCCAGCCGCGACGAGCGCGCTCGCGCGCGTCTCCGCCTGGCCATCGACGGTGACATCGCCGGCGAGGATGAGCGCCCGCGCCTTCTCTCGCGACGGCGCAAGCTCGCGTTCGACGAGCGTGACGTCGAGGCGCTGCCGTTTGTTCGCAGGCGTTTGCTTGATGTCGATCAGGAGTCGATGTGCAAGCCCGCGCGCTTGCTGGCGTGAAGGATGGTGACGCTCAGGAGGCGCTTCTCGCGATACCGCAACACGATATCGTCGTCGGTGAAGTCGGAGTCGTCTTCGACGGCTCGCTCGAACGTTACATACAGCACGTCCGCCTCTTCATCGAAATACGAATCGAAGCTCGAAGGTATCTCCAAAGGCGCTCCGACGATCTTTCGGATTTCTGCTACGTCGACGGCCATACAACCACGCGTCCTACCCTCGGATCCGATCGAGACAGGAACGCCGTGATGATGAACCCATCGAAGGCGTCCGTCTCCCGATATGCTACAACAATCCAAAATCGCCCGGAGCGACCGCACGCGAGCAATTCACCGTCCACGCCTTCGAGGACCATACTTGGAGCGCCGATAGTCTGCACCACCGTCGCTCGTTGCGGCCGAAGTGCCTCGTGGCGTTCGACGATGTGCTGCCACCGTTCGTCGGTGAGCCGAATGTTCACGCCGGCGACCGACGTTGCAGATTCCATATCGGATAGCTCTTGACGGCGAAACGGTGCGGAGCACCAGCCCCGCCGCGACGATTGACTTGGGCCGCTCCGTTACACCGCGGCCGGCTCGCTGAGCTTCGCAAGCAGCTTCTTCGTGGATACGACGTGGTGGTCCATGCGCATCTCTTTCGGCGGGACGCCAATGGCGAGGCCGATCATCTGCGGCAGGTGAATGATGGGGAGGTCGAGGTCGAACTGCGTCACCTGCTTCGCCGCCGGCTGCTGCGCGTCGAGGTTCAGGTGGCAGAGCGGGCAGGGTGAGACGAGCGCGTCGGCGCCGAGATCCTGCGCTTCGTGAATGTGGTTGCCGGCCTGCTTGAGCGAGTTCTCGCGGTTGATCGTCAACAACGGGAAGCCGCAGCATTTCTTCGAGCCCTCGTAGTCGACGACGGTGCCGCCGACTGCCTCGATCACCATCTCGAGATACTTGTCGCGATCGGGGTGCTCGGACTTGCCGAGGATCTCGCTCGGGCGGAGGATGTAGCAGCCGTAGAACGGGCCGATGCGCAGGCCAGAAAGCGGCCGCGTAACCATCTTCTTCAGGCGGTCGAGGCCGAAGTCTTCGACGAGGATCCAGAGGAAGTTCTTGATCTCGAGGCCCGGCGTGTAGTGCAGTCCTTCGTCGCTGAGGATCGCGTTGATCTTCGCGAGATACTCCGGGTTCTTCGTCAGCTTGTCCTGCACCATGCTCTCGATGCCCTGGCAGGTCGAGCAGATGTTCATCAGCGGCAGGCCGAGCTGCTGCGCGAGCGCGAACGTGCGCGCGTTGAGCGCGTCGGCCATCTCCGGGTTCTGTTCCTGGATGACGCCGGCGCCCGTGCACGTCGCCTGATCGAGCTCGACGAGTTCGATGCCAAGCTCTTTCGCCACGCGGTTCGTCGCCAGATACAGCTCAGGCGCGGCGCCCTTCGATACGCAGCCGGGCCAGAACGCATATTTGAGTGCCATCAGTCCTCCACCTTCGCGATCTTCGGCTTCAACGATGCGGACTTCCGGATCACGTTGCGCACCCGGTCCATCCCCTTCATCTTGTGCGACCCGGGCACGCCCGGCGGCACCATCTGCGCCACGGGCAGCTTGCCGGCACGCAGCATCTTCAGCGCGCCCGGCATCTCCTTCATCAACCGCGGCACATTGAACATGCCGACGGAGCCAGGCAGCATCCACACTTCGTTGAGGCGGCCACCATCCTCGATCGACTTCGTGAAAATGTTCGTGTGGCGCGAGCCGGCGTTGTTCTTGATGCCGGCTTCGATCGCCATCTCCCGCAGCTGCAGGATGCGATTCATCGGGGCGACGCCCTTCGGGCACACCTCGACGCACATGTTGCAGCGCGTGCAGTCCCAGATGCCGCTGTACTCGCTGAGCTTCTCGAGACGGTCGTGCTCCTGGCCATCGCGCGGGTCGGCGGCGAAGCGGTACGCCTTGGCGAGGGCCGCCGGCGCGATGAAGTTCTTGTCGACTTCGAGCACCGTGCAGTCACTGACGCAGGCGCCGCACATGATGCAGTTCATCGTGTGCGTGAGGTCGATCATCGCCTCGTTCGTGACGCGATACTCGCGCTCCGGCACGGGGCCGACGGGCTGCAGGTACGGGTCGACCTGCCGCATCTTCGACCAGAACGACTCCATGTCGTTCACCAGATCCTTGATCACCGGCATGTTGCCCATCGGCTCGACGACGAGCTCGACGTTCTCATCGCCGCGCGTGATCGCGATCACCTTTGCGCGACAGGCCAAGCGCGCGCGTCCGTTGACGCGCATCGAGCAGGAACCACAGATGGCGCTGCGGCACGAGCAGCGCAGCGACAGCGTGCCGTCTTCGTACTCGCGCACCTGGATCAGCGCATCGAGCAGCGTGACGTTATCGGCGGCCTCGATCTCGTACTTGCTGTACGACGTCGCGCCGGTCTCGCCGTCTGTGCGCTTGACCTTGAGCTTGACCTTCATGCGATTGCTCCAGATTCGCGAACCGACGCGGGCTGGAAAGCCCGCGCTCCGTTGTTAGTATTTCCGTTCTTGCGGCTGCCACTCTGTGATCGTCACCGGAATGTAGCTCATCTTCTCACTGCCGTCGGTCTGTTTCGTGAGCACGATGTGCTTCAGCCAGTTCTCGTCGTCGCGGTTCGGGAAGTCGAGGCGCGTGTGCGCGCCGCGGCTCTCCTTGCGCTCGATCGCGCTCTTCACGATCATCTCGGCGCAATCGATCATATAGCCGAGCTCGATGTGGAAGAGCAGGTCGGTGTTGAACACCTTGCCCTTGTCCTCGACGCCGACCTTCTCATAGCGCGCCCGAATCTCCTTGAGAATGCCGAGCTGCTTCTCCATCTTCTCGGGCGACCGGAACAGGCCGACGTTCTCGCTCATCGAGACGCCCATGTCTTTGCGGATCCGGGCGACGCGATCGCCGTTCATCGGGCGGTCGAGAACGCCCTGCAGCATCGCGCGATCGTTGTTGACCACGCTCTCGTGGATCGGCCGGAATGTCTGGCTCTTGATCCACGGCACCGCGTGCTCGGCGGCGCGGCGGCCGAAGACGAGCGTATCGAGCAGCGAGTTCGCGCCGACGCGGTTGGCGCCGTGGACGCTGACGCAGGCTGCTTCGCCAGCTGAATAGAGGCCCGGCAGCGGTGTCGCTCCGTCGACGTCGGTCTTGACGCCACCCATGATGTAGTGCACGCCGGGTAAGATCGGCAGCAGTTCCTTCGTGATGTCGATGTTCACGAGGTCGCGGGCGATCTCGTAGATCTCCTCGAGTCGCTCCTTGATCAGCGCCTCGCCGAGATGCCGCATGTCGAGGAAGACGCAGCCATCGACGCCCCGTCCTTCGTCGAGCTCCATCTGCTCGGCGCGAGAGACGACGTCGCGCGACGCCAGCTCCATCATGCTTGGCGCATACTTCGTCATGAAGCGATCGCCGTCCTTGTTGAGGAGATACGCACCCTCTCCGCGCGCGCCTTCCGTGATCAGCACGCCGGTGCCCTTGAGCGTCGTCGGATGGATCTGCACCATCTCCATGTCCATGATCGGCGCGCCCGCGCGGTAGGACTGCGCGATACCGTCGCCCGTGCAGATGAGCGCGTTCGTCGACGGCTCGTAGACGCGGCCGAGGCCGCCGGTGCAAACGATCGTCGCCTTCGCCGTGATCGCGTGCAGCTCGCCCGTGCGGATGTTCATCGCGACGGCTCCGCGGCACTGACCTTCGTCGACGATCAGGCTCGTGACGAACCACTCTTCGTAGTTGCGCAGCGCCTGATAGACGGCCGGCTTCATCAGCTGCTCATACAGGACATGAAGGATCGCCTGGCCCGTGATGGCGCCGACGAAGAAGGTCCGGGCCTTGCCCATGCCGCCGAAGCGGCGCACCGCCATATGGCCATCGGGCTTGCGGCTGAAGACGACGCCCCAGTGCTCGGCCTGGAGCACCTCGCGTCCGCCCTCCTGAGCGAGCACCGTGATCGCGTCCTGATCGCCGAGGTAGTCGGAAGCCTTCGTCGTCTCGTAGGCGTGCTCTTCCCACGGGCCGCCGTCCTCGCCCACGCCGGGGCCGTTGATGCCGCCCTGCGCGGCATTGGAGTGCGAGCGGACGGGGTGCACTTTCGAGATCATCGCGACGTCGGCGCCCTGCTGCTGCGCCGAGATGGCGGCGCGCATGCCAGCGAGGCCGCCGCCGATGACGAGAATGTCGTGTTCGTAAACGGCCATGCTCGTCTACACCTTACCTTTCGCGTACGCGTCGATCGCGGGTTGACGGGAGGCGCCGGCGGTGGCCGAAACGGCGAGAGTGGCGGGTACTGCGGCTACAAAGTTCGACGGAATCGAAGCTAAGAGCCGCAGCAATCGGGGAGTACACGATGGGTCGATCATCGGCCCTCCAGAGGCGTGTGAAGGCTATCACGGAGTTTGGCTACGTTCAAACGTGGCGGAAGTAAGGTGTAGATCTGTTATCCTTGCGTTGATATGGAGGTAAGGAATGAACGTGGCGTCCGCCAAAATCACATCCAAAGGCCAGATTACGATTCCTGCGGAGATCCGGAAGGCCCTCGCGATGGAACCCGGCGATCGCTTGAGTTTTGTCGTCGACGGCGATGCCGTGCGGGTTGAACGACAGCAAAGCTGGGTGGAAAGAACTGCGGGAATCTTGCGGAGTACCGAGCCTCGGCCTCCCCTGACTGAGCGCGAGATGAAGCAACTCAAAGAGACCGCTTGGGCGGATGAAGCGGTCGAGCGGGATGCACGCTCACAGCGCCGCTGATGCCGTTCCTCGATACGAACATCTTGTTGCGTCACTTCCTCGGCGACGACGACGACAGATCGCCGCGATCGACCGCTTATCTGCGGCGGGTCGAAGCCGGCGACGAGCGAGTACGGCTGTCGGATCCCGCGATCTTCGAGGTCGTGTTCACGTTACAGCGCCGGGAGCATCTTTCGCGCTCCGAGATCCGCGTGATGCTGCTCGACCTCGTCAATTCCGAGGGGGTAATCGTGTCCGGGAAGGCGAGATGGCGGGAGATGCTGGATCTCTACGCTTCTACGAATTTGTCGTTGCCCGACGCATATCACGTCGTAACAATGCAGGCCACGGGCGACACCGAAATCATCTCATTCGACACGGACTTCGATCGCGTGCCGGGCATTACGCGGCGGGAGCCGTAATTACCGCAAAGGGGCGATCGCATGAAAATCGGATTGCAGGTGCCGTATTTCTCCTGGACGGGCGGCGCGGAGTCGCTCGGTGCGAAGTTTGGCGACGTCGCCGAGCGCGCGGAAGCGTGCGGGTTCGCCAGCCTCTGGGTGATGGATCACTTCTTCCAGATACCCGGCGTCGGGCGGCCGGAGCAGGAGATGCTCGAGGGCTACACGGCGCTTGCGTTCGCGGCGGCGCGGACGAAGACGATCAAGCTTGGCACCATGGTGACGGGCGTGACGTACCGGCACCCGGGCATCCTCGTGAAGACGGCGACGACGCTCGACGTGCTGTCCGGCGGCCGCGCGTATTTCGGCGTCGGCGCGGCGTGGTTCGAGCAGGAGCATCTCGGCCTCGGCGTTGCGTTTCCGCCGCTGAAGGAGCGCTTCGAGCGACTCGAAGAGACGCTGCGGATCGCACACCAGATGTGGAGCGACGACAACGGCCCGTACGATGGCAAGCACTATCATCTCGCCGAGACGCTCTGCGTGCCGCAGCCGGTCTCGCAGCCGCACCCGCCGATCCTGATCGGCGGCCGCGGCGAGAAGAAGACGCTGCGGTTCATCGCCAAGTACGCCGACGCCTGGAACATGGGCGGCGCGTTCGACGATAGCGGCGTCGAGGACTTTCGCCGGCTCTCGGCGATCCTGCGCGAGCATTGCGATCGCGAGGGCCGGCCGTACAACGCGATCGAGAAGACGACGCTCGGCACGCTGATGATCCGCGCCGATGGCGACGGCACCCGCTGGAAGTCGCCCGAACAAGCGCTTGAGACGCTACGCAAGTTCCGCGACGCCGGCGTCGATCAAGCGATCTTCAACATGCCGTTCGTCGACGATCCGAAGACGCTGGAGTTGATCGCCGAGAAGGTCATCGTCCCGGCCACGCAATGGTAGGGGAGTCGCATCCGACTCCAAGACTCGCCTGGCATCGATGACACCTCGGCTGCGGTCGGCTTCTCAGCGTCGGCCGTCCAGCATCTCGCCCCGGCGTGACTTCCTGGCTCTTTGGCGTGGTGGCCGTTGGCGCGCGGCGGTAGCATGGTTGAACGGCATTCGGTTGTGTCCGGAGGTGATGGATGCGCGCGAAGAAGACCGATCCGGAACTGCCGATCGTCTTACCGTTTACGCCGGGCCAGGCGAGCAACGGCGAATTCGTACCGGCGGCGCGTACGCCCGAGAACCTGCGCGCGGAAGCGCTGGCGTACGAGATGGCGGCTGACATCGCGTGGCGGCAGGGCGTCGATCGGCGGCGCTTTCTGCAGGGGATGGGCGGCATCGCCGTCACGCTGGCGGCGATCAACATCGCCGGCTGCGGCAGCGACGACAAGAAGTCGCTCCCGAAGGGCGTCACCGCCGGCGCGACATACGACGTGCCCGTCGACGCAGATCCGAACGCCGTGTGCGAGAAACTCGCCGGCGACGAGTTCATCTTCGACGTGCAGACGCATCACGTCGATCCGCAGGGGCCGTGGGTGAAAGAGAGCCCGGCGACGGCGCAGTTCTTCCGCCAATATCTGGCGACGTGCACGACCGAGGCCGACAAGCTCGATTGCCTCAGCCGCTACTACTACGCCCACGACATCTTCCTCGAAAGCGACACGAGCATCGCCGTGTTGTCCGACACCCCGTCCGGGGACAATGATGATCCATTGAACTTCGATGAGATGAAACGCACGCGCGACATCCTCAACCATCTCGCGCCGGCGCGAAGCGATCGCCTGCGGCTACATAGCGTCGTCGTGCCGAATCTCGCGTCCGGCGTACAGGCGCAGCTCGATCGCATGCAGGCGCGCGCCGAGGCGATGGATGTCGCGGCGTGGAAGATCTACACGCCGTGGGGTGAGAACGGGCAGGGATGGTTCCTCGACGATCCGCTGCTTGGCATCCCGGTGATCGAGCAGGCGCGGAAGCTCGGCGTCAAGACGATCTGCGCGCACAAGGGGCTGCCGCTGTTCGGCTTCGACCGCGCGAAAGCGTCGCCGCGCGATATCGGCGTCGTCGCGAAGGCGTTTCCGGACATGAATTTCGTCGTCTATCACTCTGGCTGGTACCCGGGCACGCGCGAGGCGGAGTACGACCCGAACAACGCCGAGCTCGGAACGAACACGCTGATCAAGAGCCTGCTCGACAACGGCGTGCAGCCGAATGCCAACGTTTACGCCGAGTTGGGTTCGACCTGGCGCAACCTGATGAGCAATACGACGCAGGCCGCGCACGTGCTGGGCAAGCTGTTGAAGTATTGCGGCGAAGACAACGTGCTCTGGGGCACCGACTGCATCTGGACGGGATCGCCGCAACCGCAGATCGCCGCGTTGCGCGCCTTCAAGATGGATCCGCAGTTCGCGCAGCAGTACGGCTACCCGATGATCACGGACGACATCAAGCGCAAGATCTTCGGGCTGAACGCCGCCAAACTCTACGGCGTCGATCCGGTGACGGCGCAATGCAAGATCGAACGCGATGAAGTCGACAAGCTGCGGATGGCGTGGAGCGATCTCGACGGCGCCTCGCACGAGAATGCGTACGTCTCGCGCGGGCCGACGGATCGGGCGGGCATGCTACGCCACTTCGCCGAGAACGGCGGCCGCTGGCAGCTGGGGTAGCTCTGGAGTCTGGGGACTGGACTGGAGACGACGACAGCAAACGGTGGCATCCTTTACGGGCGGCGAGTGACATCCACGGCTACGCGATGCGCTCGGTCTCCGCCACACTAACTGCACGACCCGCACTCCCGCGCGCCAACCGTCACGCATCCGCCACGCTCGACAAGAACCGAAAAGTGCCGAACAAACCTCCGACGTCGACGAATAACGATGAAACTGCCAAACAAACCTCAGGCTCGACTAGAACGGAAAACTGCCAAACGAACCTCCGGGGTCGACGTCAAAGATGAAAAACTGCCAAACAAACCATCTGAGCGTCAGCTTCCTCAACGCGCTCGTTGACATAACAGTCACGTGCGATTTCCGCTGCGGATGGCCGAACATTACTGTGTGAATCGCATCGTATTCCTCATTGGCGGCGGGCTGGCGATCTTCGGGTCGTACCTCGCGGTGATCCTCGGGCTCACGCCGTACCCCGGTCTCGGACCGTCGACGTTCGCGGGCATCGCGCTGCCGGCTCTCGTGTCGGGCCTGGTGATGGCCGCGTTCATCGCCATCGAGGCGAAAGAGACGAAGCATCAGACGGGGATGGTCGGGGATCTGCACGCGCAGCTCGCGCGCAAGGAGATCGAGATCAGCCGCTTGTCGGCGCTCGACGAGCTCACAGGGCTGGCGACGCGCCTGCACTTCGACGAGACGGTGCAGCTCGAGTTCAAGCGCTCGGAACGCCACGGCCGTCCGCTGGCGCTGATGCTGATCGAGATCGATGACCTCCAGGATGTCGGCGATCGAGTCGGCGCACTGAGCAAGGGTTACCTGCTGTCGGAAGTCGGCGCGATGCTGCGGACGCAGCTGCGGCTCAACGATATCGGCTGCCGCTACACGATCGAGCAGCTGGCTGTCTTGATGCCAGAGACCGACGCCATCGGCGCGCACCAGGCGGCCGAGAAGATCCGGACGCTCGCCGGCGAGCGTGAATTTCTGAGCACGCGCCCGGGCGAGGGATTCCACCTGACGGTATCGCAGGGCATCGCGTCGATGCCGTCGTCGACGTTTACGTCGCATCTCGACTTCCTGAAGGCGGCTGAGTCAGCGCTCGCGCAGGCGCGTGTCGCCGGCCGCGATCAAGTCTTCGTCATCGCCGCCGATCTTCCTGTTGCCGACGCGTCCGCCGACGTCGCCGAAGGCGAAGCTGAGCAACTCGCCAGCTAGCCACCCTCCCACACATCATGCATTCCGCCGCTATACTCCCGCCGATGGCGGAGGTGCGATGCCGATAGCGCGCGTGCGTGGCGTAGTCGAAGAGAAGGGCGACGATTGGCTGATCGTCGGCGTTGGCGGCATCGGCGTCCTCGCCGCCGTGCCCGCGTCCACGGCCGACGCATTTGAGGTCGGCGCGCCAGCCACGCTCTACACGCACCTACACGTGCGCGAGGATGCGCTCTCACTGTTCGGCTTTGGTTCGCGCGACGATCTTACGCTGTTCGAGCAGCTGATCAGCGTCAGCGGCGTCGGCCCGCGCGTCGCTCTTGGCCTGCTGTCGGCGCTCGATTACGGGCAGCTGACGTCTGCGATCGCCGGCGGACGCTCCGACGTGCTGCGCAAAGTGCCCGGCGTCGGACAGAAGACGGCGGAGCGCATCGTCCTCGATCTGCGCGACAAGGTGACGCCGCCCGCAGCCGGCATCGATGTCACATCCGAAACGAAGTCCGCCGCGAAGCGCGACGGCGA
Source organism: Dehalococcoidia bacterium (assembly GCA_038211505.1). Classification (GTDB taxonomy): domain Bacteria; phylum Chloroflexota; class Dehalococcoidia; order DSTF01; family JACRBR01; genus JBBQVO01. The sequence continues at coordinate 61,643 of JBBQVO010000001.1, forward strand.
CGTGATTGCCGCGCTGCTCGGCCTCGGATACTCGACTGCGGAGGCGGAAGCGGCCGCATCCCGCCTCCCGGAAGACGGCGATCTCCCGGTCGAGGAGCGCGTGCGCCAGGCGCTGTCATTCTTCGCGAGAGCGTGACGACCCGCTGTCATTCTGCGAGGTTGTGACGAGCCGGCGATTGCGGTAGGGGCGACCCTATGTGGCCTCCGACCGCGAAAGGCGACGACGCGATGGTGCATGACGCGAATGGAACGACTGTCATTCTGAGCGAAGCGAAGAACCGCAGGTGCCTTGGGTGGTATCTCCGATGTCACCCGCGAATGTCGTCCCAAGTAAATGTCGCCTGCGAACAAACGACGGGGAGGCCGTCCGAAGAGGTTATTCCCTTCGCTCAGAATGACAGCGGGTGGCGCTCAGAATGACAGTGGCTATCGCCGCTAACTGCCAACCGCTAACTGCCAACCGCTAACACGCTATCCGCTAGATCGTGGCGCCGCCTTTTGCGGCGACGAGGCCCTTGGCGAATTCGATCTCGCCGAGATGGCGGTAGCCGTGGGTCATGCAGAGGCCGGAGACCGCGGTCATGATCGACATCTCGCCGAGCGGCTTGACGGTGATCTTGCGCTCGCTATCTTCGGGCGAGAGCGCGGCGACGTATGACTCCGTGCGCTTGAAGACGTTGCTCATGTAGGTGCGGAAGTCGGCGATGCCGGTGACGCGGAAGTCGCGCGCTTCGTCCTCGGTGTAGCCGGTCCCTTGGGAGTTCGGGTGCAAGCCGAACTTCTCGGCCCAACCTTCGGAGATCCAGATCGTCGGCGCGTGGTGGATGACCCACTGGATCGCATTGTCCTCTGTGCGGACATAGTGCCAGAGCGAGAAGCCGAGATTCTGCTTGCCGCCGGCGGGCACGGCGTTGACCTGCTCGTCGGTGAGGTCCGACGTGACGTGCTCGTACAGCCGGTGCATCGCGCGCAGCTCGCGCTGCATGTAGTCAATCAGTTCCTGTGACATCAGCCCGCCTTCTCGGCCGGCGGCACGGACTGATACGCGCCGAGCGCCGCCTGGTCTCGATACTGCTCCTTGCCGGCGAGCAGCAGGTCGCCACCGTACATGTCGCAGCAGACGATGGCGGGGAAGCCATCGACCTCGAGCCTTTTGATCGATTCGGTGCCGAGATCTTCGTAGGCGATCACGTCGAGGCTGCGGATCGTCTTCGAGAGCAGCGCGCCCGCGCCACCGATCGCCAGCAGGTAGACGGCCTTGTGTTCTTGCAGCGACTTCTTGACCACGCTGCCGCGTCCGCCCTTGCCGATGATCACCTTCAGCCCTTGATCAAGCAGCGCCGGCGTGAA
>JBBQVO010000002.1:0-55636 GCA_038211505.1 Dehalococcoidia bacterium
CGTCGAGAAAGTGACCGAGATCGGTGTGCGCACGATCACGCCGCTGCGTGCGGCGCGCGCCGTCGTGAAGACGGCCGGCGATGGAAATCGCGCTGAGCGCTGGCGGCGGATCGCGATAGAGGCGGCGGAGCAGTGCGGCCGCAGCATCGTGCCTGAGATCGGCATGCCACGCGCGTTCGACGACGCGATCGCGTCCGCTCCGGGCATCGTACTGCTGCCGTATGAGTCGGCGGGCGATGTCGCGCCGAGCATTCATACGGCGCTCGCGGCCTCGATCGACGAGCTGTTCGCTTTGTCGGCTGTGAGCATCTTCATCGGCCCAGAGGGCGGTTATGAGCCAGCTGAGGTAGAGCGCGCCGTCGCCGTGGGCGCGACGATCGTGACGCTCGGCGAGCGGGTACTCCGTTCGGAGACTGCCGGCATCGTCGCGTCGACGCTCGTCATGCATGCGGTCGGCAGCCTGGGGTGACGGTCGGCTTTAATTCATCGGAGCGCCGCCGGTGACGTTGAGGGTCTGGCCGGTGATCCAGGCGGCGTCGTCGGACGCGAAGAAGGCGACGGCGCCGGCGATGTCGGCAGGGCGGCCCTGGCGGCCGAGGGCGATCGATCGGACGACGGCGTTCTTCATCGACGCCATCTCGCCGCCGTAGCGGGTCGCCATGTGCTGGAACGTGCCGTCCATCATGTCGGTGTCGACGGAGCCGGGCGCGACGCAGTTGACGGTGATCTGATGCGGCGCCGCCTCGAGCGCCAGCATCTGCGTCAGGCCGACGATGCCCCACTTCGTCGCGCAGTAAGCGCCGTACTGCGGCACACCGATGCGTCCCGCCGCCGACGAGATGTTGATGATGCGGCCGCCCTGCTTCGCTTCGACCATCGGCCGCATCGCGCGGCTCGTCAGCAGGTATACGCCGTTGAGATTGACGTCCATCACGTCGTACCACTCGCGGTCGTCGATCTCCCAGAGACTCTTCTCGCCGCAGTAGGCGACGCCGGCGTTGTTGACAATGATGTCGATGCCCCCGAACGTCCGCACCGTCTGCGCGACGAGATCATCGACCTCCGCCGCGCGCGTAAGATCGGCATCGAGGCCGAGCGCGCGACGGCCGAGCGCCGTGATCTCGTCGGCCGTGGATACGGAGCCACGCCAGCCCATCGACTTCTCGTCGTCGGGGAACGCGTCTCGTGCGCGTCGTGAACCAACGGCGACGATATCGGCGCCATCGGCTGCGAGACGGAGCGCGATGCCGCGCCCAATGCCGCGATGGCGCGCGGCACCGGTGACGATCGCTACTTTGCCATCGAGTGACATGTGTGGACTCCTCTCGTCGTAACTGTCCCTGCGGGCGCGACTGTCATTCCTGACGTGGTGGCTGTCATTCTGAGCGAAGCGAAGAACCGCAGGTGCCCGTGGTATCTCTCCGTTGTCATGACGAATGCAGTCCCGGGACCGAACGCAGCCCGCGTACGAACGACTGAGGCTGTCCGAGAGATTCTTCGCTTCGCACAGAATGACAGCATGGGCGCGCCGCTTCCGTTTGCGATGGCGTTGGCGTCCCGCGCGGGCGGCCACATCGGGCCGCCCCTACAGGCATTCGTCACTACCTTCGAGACTGAGAGCCGGGCCGAAGTCACCTGCTAGAGCGTTTCGGTGTCGCGCGTCTTCGGGTGAGAGCGTTCTTCCTAGCGGCGGTGGCGGTACGTGTGGTGGTAGCGCGTTGTTTTGGGAAGACCCAGCGGGTGGCGCTTGCCTGGAAGGCGCGCTCCGACCAGGTAAGCGCGACGTCTGGGTGCAAGCGGTAGACGCCGTACATGGGGTTGTCGGTGTCCACGCGGAAGGCGTACTTCTTCTCGTATACGTCGGCGAATCGCTTGAGCTCGGCGCCGTCGGTGACGCACTCGGCGCGGCCTTCGAGGATGACCGCCTCATCGCCGCTCTCGAGGTGGATGACGATGTCCGGGCGCGCGGCGACGTTGCGGCCCTTTACCGATGCGGGGTCGCTGCTGAAGTAGACGGCGCCGTCGAGCCACAGCCCCCACACGGGGATCGCGTGCGCGCGTCCACCGCGGCGAGTCGACGTGATCCAGTAGTTGCGTGAGGCTTTCAGCCGCCGTTCGGCAGCGGCCCACGAGAACCGCCTGGTGTTCGGCGGCGTCGTAGCGACGCCGTAGCCGGGCGTCATGCGCGGACGCTGGGCCTTCGGTGGTGCTGTGGGTTTCGCTGGCATATGACCTCCTGCGGTTACTCGCGATGCACGTGGATACCGGCATCCTGCAGCGCCGTCGAATCATCGCGCGCGGCCGGCTCGTCTGGATCGACGTGCACGGTGACGCGCGCGCCGGGAATCTTCGTTCGCAACTCTTCGTCGATGTGCTCGATCAGCGCGTGCGCCTCGCGTACCGAGAGCTCCGGATCGACGAGCACGTGCAGATCGATGTGAATCTCGCGTCCGGACTTGCGCGTGCGCAGCTCATGATAGCCGCGCACACCGTGCGTCGGATGCGTTAGCGCGTCGTTGATCAGCGTGAGCGATGCGGCCGGTAGCGCGGTGTCGATCAACTCGCGGAGGGCGTCGCGGAAGATGCCCGCGGCGATATACAGCAGGAAGGCGGCGAGCAGCAACGCGACGATCTGGTCGAAGATGGCGTGTCCCGTGATGGCGACGAGCGACAGGCCGGCGCCGATCGCGACTGCCTGTACGACGTTCGTCATCAGATGCCGCGCATCGGCCGAGATCGCCACGGAGCCGCTGACGCGCGCCGCGTGCCGCGAGTAAGCCGCGACGCCGACATTGACGACAGCGGTAATGCCGATCGTGATCAGCGACGGGCCAATCTGAATGTTTGAATCGCGCGCGATCATGCGCAGGATCGCGGCGATCGCGATGAAGACCGCGCCGCCGGCGATCAACGCGCCCTGCGACATCGCCGCGAGGCTCTCAGCTTTGCCGTGGCCGTAAGGATGTGCCTCGTCGGCGGGTTGTAGCGCCAGACGCACGGTGAAGAAGGCGAGACCGGAAGCGAAGAGGTCCTCGGCGCTATCGACGCCGTCGCCAAGCACGGCGATCGACCCGAATACGAGGCCCATCGTGATCTTGAGCGTCATCAGGATCGCGTTCGATCCGAAGGACAGCGCCGCCGCGCGGCTGGCGATGTCGAAGGACGCGAATCGGCTCGTGTCGGTGCGCGAGTCGGACATGAGCGACATGATAGCGACGAACGTAGTTCGACGGGCCGCCGAGGCGAGTTCGACGATCCGTGCGAGTTTGGTATCGCGCGTGATCGTGAGCGCGTCGAAGGGTTCGTTCCACCGGGCGGGACAGCCGGGGGCGGCTATCCTACGCGATTGGAGGCGACTCGGACGTCTCGTCGCTGACATGCGACAGCGGAATCGTCCGAGATCTTAGACGGCTACAGGATCGTTCGTGCGTTCGCGGCGGATGTCGTCGGTGGCGCCGTCGATCTGGTCCGGTTGTTTCGATTCGGCGCGGTCCCAGAGGATCAAGACGCCGACGCCGATGACCAGCGTGAGCGCGCCGAAGACGCCGAACACGGTGCGCAGGCCGAACTGATCGGCGAGGACGCCAGCGAGCGGCTGCGTGCCGGCAAAGATGAAGTTGCCGATGACGCTTTGCACCGACAGCATCGTTGCGCGGCGCTCGCTCGGGATGCGTTTGTTGACGTACGTCGCGAGCACGGGGTTCTGCATGCCGGCGACGAGACCGACGCCGAGGAACGCCGACGCCATCCACGCGTGATCGACGCCGGCGAGCGCGAGATTGCAGACGCCGATCGTGATCGGTAGCGCGAAGAAGGCGCCGCGCTGGCCGAGTCGTGAGACATACCGGCCGGCGAGCAGCGCCGAGATGATGCCTGCGCCGCGCACGGGCGCCTGCCACAGGCCGAGCGCGCCCGTGCCGACGCCGTGGTGGTCGAGAAACGGCTGCTGAAAGACGAGCGGCGTGAAGGTCGCGGCCATGATGACGCCGCTGAACAGGAAGATGTAGCGCAGCGACGGCTGGCGCCACGCATCGCCAATGCCGGCGACGAGCGTGCGGAAGTAGTGCTCCTGCGTGTCAGCGCGCGCGCGTCGCGGCTCGTGCATCGAGAACGCGACGGGCACGGCGAGAATGGCGATGCCGGCGCTGAAGAGGATCGGCGTCGAGTAGGACGTCGCCTGCGCGATCGGCGCGCCGATCAGGATCGCCAGCAGCACGGCGAACGACGTCAGCGCCCAGAGCCGGCTATTGATCTTCTCGAAGTCATCCTCGCGATCGATCTGTTTCAGGCTGTCGTAGAGAAGGGCGGCGTCGGCGCCCGACTGAAACGTGAGGCCGAGGCCCCACGCCGTGTACGACGCGAGGATGACGAAGTAGTTGTCGGCGATGCCGAAGATGAAGACGGCGACGGCGAAAAGCATGCTGCCGAGCATTAGCGACGTTCGCCGGCCGAAGTGATCGGCGATCGCGCCGGTCGGCACTTCGGCAAGCATCACGAGCAGGAAGAACGGCGTATCGAGCAGCGTGATCTGCGTCAGCGAGAGGCCGCGCTGCTTCTGCAGATAGATCACCCAGATCGGCCACCACAGCTGAAACTGCATCAAGAAGCGATAGACGTACGACTTCCAGATGTTGGATTCGTACGCCATGTCGTCGCGGATGCGGGCGAGCAGATCCATAGGCGGGGAGTATATCGAGGGCGCGCGAGCCGGTACGAAAATGAGGGGCTCGCGATGAGCCCCTCATGTCAATCGATGCGGGCGACGACTAGCTAAAGCTGCTGAACGAACTGGCGATGTCGCGGAGCGCATCGACCGGTCGATCGACGATGAAGAACCCCGGCGCCCACGTGTGCTTCGCCGTCGTCAGCAGTCCGAGGATGATCGCCCAAACGGCGAACCCGGCCGCTGTTGAGACGAGCACGCGGCCAGCGGGAGCATCGGTCGCCGACTGCACGGCGATCACGGTCGTGCCGAAGAGAAGCGCTGTCGCGGTGAGCGCGATGCCGAAATCGAGGCCCGGTATGAACATCAGGATCGTCAACGCGAGTGGCGCCGTCGCGAAGCCCATGACCCGCACCAACTCGTTGACGTCGGCGCGAGCGCGGAAGATCTGCGTGAGCATGACGTAGGTGATCGCGACCCAGACTCCCCAGAGGATCAGCGACAGGATCGTGCCGATGATCGTCGACTGGACGAAGACCTTGCCGGAGCTGCCGAAGTCGGCGAATAGCCACCAGAGCCAGCCGCCGACGCCGGCCAGGAACGTCGACACGACGGCGACGACGACGGCCGGTATCGTCGCGTTCGGGTCGGAACGGACCTCATCGAAAACGGTGGTGTCGAGCGTCCCGAGGCGGCGAAGCCGCTGGACGAGGGCGTTCATATCCATGCCGCCCGCTTGCTGCATCATCCTGCACCTCCCTGTGCCTGCCGCCACCAAGGGCGGCCTTGAACCCTCCAACAAAGGATCATCTGCATATCTCTTACTACACTTGGATCGAGATGTCCAGCATCTTCGCCGGCAAATTCGGGCCGAAGGCGGGCTAGAGGGGCGATTTCGCCGGCAAACCCGGCCGGCGCGGGTACTCAGCAGGCGTCTCGCGCAGCTTCAGCACGGCTACGAGGCTCTGCGGCGGGCCGGGCACGCGGAACGGCACGACGAACGCGCGGCCGCCGATAACGGCGAGCGCCGATGCCGCATCCACGACCTCCTGGTCGGCCCGGGAGCCCTTCGGCGTGACCAAGCGGCCGCCAACGCGGGCGAATGGCAGTGTCATCTCGATGAGCGCGGGCAGCGGCGCCACAGCCCGCGCCAACACGAGATCGAAGCTCGACCGCAGGTGTGCGTCGTGAGCGAGCGTCTCGGCGCGGCCGGTGACGACGGCGACCTCCGGAATGCCGAGATCTGCGACCAGCGCGCGGAGGAAGTCGGTCTTCTTTGCCGTCGCTTCGAGCAACGTGACGTGTGTGGACGGCCAGACGATCTTCAATACGACGCCGGGGAAGCCGGCGCCGGAGCCGACGTCAAGGACAGCGCTATCCGGGCGCAAGATCTCGCGCTCGCGCAGCGCCGCGCCGAGCGCGATCGACTCGACGAAGTGACGTCGTCGGACGACGTCGGGATCGACGTTGCCGACGAGGTTCATGCGCTGCGACCAGTCCGTCAGCAGCGCGAGATATCGCTCGAACTGCGCCAGCTGCTCGTCGGTGAGCCGAACACCGTATGCCTCGGCGTCTTGCGATAACTCGTCGCGCATTGCACGAGCATACCAATCTGATGATTGACGCCCTCTCGAAGACGTGCGTACAATCAGAAGGCAGGAGGGTCTTTATGGTAGGTGAATCCACGGCGCAGCAGACAAGACTTGAGGATCTCGCGCGCGAGTATCTCGCATCGTTGAAGCAAGCTCTACGCGAACCGGCGCAGGTTGAAGTCCTCAAGTTCGTCCGCTGGGTCGGACCGGGCAAGGATCTCAGTACGATGCGCGCGCACGACGTCGCGCAGTACGCCGAGAACTTTCCGCCTACCGTCTCTGATGCGGCGAAGCGCGCGGACTACGTCCGTGCGTTTTTGAAGTGGGCGAAGGAGAAGGGGATCTGCACGGAGTCCCTCCACACGCACCTCCGCGTCCGCAAAGCATCGAAGTCCAGCTCCAACGCGCAGACGATCGAAGTGCAGCCGATCTATCTCACGAAGGAAGGCAACGAAGCGCTCGAACACGAGCTCGAGCAGCTGAAGGAGCGGCGTCCGCTGATCCAGGCGGATCTGGCGCGGGCGATGGCCGACAAGGACTTCCGCGAGAACGCGCCGCTTGATGCCGCGCGCAACGAGCAGGCGCATCTCGAAGCCCGCATCCGTGAAATCGACGGCACGCTCAGGCGCGCCGTCGTCCTTGATCATGGCGCCGAGCACCCGGGCGAGCTCTCGCAGATCGGTGACACGATCACGATCCGCGATCTGCGCACGAGCAGCGACAAGACGTACACGCTCGTCAACTCCGACGAGATGCGTTCCGGCCAGGGCAAGATCTCGATCGCCAGCCCCGTCGGCAAGGCCGTCTACCAGCGCCGCGCCGGCGAAGAAGTCGAAGTAGAAGCCCCCTCCGGCACCTTCCGTGTCCGCATTCAGGCCATCACGAGTTCGTAAGCCTGTTGTGCGGCCCGCATCGTCAGTATGAGTCCACATGGCGTATTTTGAGCGCGCCAACACTGTCATTCTGAGCGAAGCGAAGAATCTCTCCGGTGTTGCCGCCAATGCAGTGAAGCGTCGGGCGCACGCGCTGGGGCACAGAGAACCATCAAAGCCTGGTGGCGACCGCGCACCTCACCCCGGCCTTCGGCCACCCCTCTCCACGCAGTGGAGAGGGGACTCGTGCGAACAGCGAACTGAAACTCGGAGGCACGTCTTCTGCCTCGATTCGCGGCACCGCGCGATCATCGATCGGCCTGACGATGTTACACGCCTTTGAACGTCGGCTGGCGCTTCTCCACGAATGCCTTCGCCGCTTCCTGGTGGTCGCGCGTGAGGCCCGAGAGCTGCATGTTGATCGCTTCCTGATCGAGCAGCGTGACGAGATCGCTATTCTCGGCGCGGTTGAGGTTCTCCTTCATGCGCTGGAAGGCGAGCGTCGGGCCGTTGGCGAGCTGCGCGGCGAACTTCAGCGTCTCCGCTTCGAGATCGTCGTGGGCGACGACGCGGTTCACCATGCCGATCTTCATCGCGTCCTCGGCGCTCAGCATCTCGCCGGTGAAGTAGAGCTCGCGCGCCTTGCCGGTGCCGACGAGCTTCTGCAGGAAGAACGAGCCGCCGAAGTCGCCGGAGAAGCCGACGTTCCGGAAGATCGTGCCGAGCTTCGCGCGGTCCGACGCGATGCGCATGTCGCAGGCGAGCGCGAGGCTCAGGCCGGCGCCGACCGCGTGGCCGTTGACCATCGCGATCGTCGGCTTCGGCATCGTGTGCAACACGTAGCTCGTCGCTCGCTGCGACGAACGCAGACCCTCGACGCCGCGCGCGAGCGCCGCCGCCGGCGACGACTCGCCGTTCGACGCGCCGCCGGCGCTATTCGCGAGGATAGCATCGCGTCCGGCCGCCATCCCCTTGACGTCGCCGCCGGCGCAGAAGGCGCGGCCGGCGCCGGTCAGTACGACGGCGCGCACGTGCCGGTCGCCGCTGCAGTCGGCGAGATACTGCGCCAGCATCGGCATCAGCACGCCGCCCATCGCGTTCAGGCTCTCCGGCCGGTTAAGCGTGATCACCGCCACGCCGTCGTCCCGCTTGTCGATCAGTACATCATCTGCCATGTGAGTTCCTCCGTGCGTTTGTCGACGATGCTTCGTGTGTTTTTCGGCTTATGCCTTCGCTTCAGCGCGCTCCCGCGCCCTCTCCTGCTCGATCAGTTCGCGGCGCAGGATCTTCCCCGACGGGTTTTTCGGGATGGCGTCGACGATTTCGATGTGGCGGATCTTCTTGTAGGGCGCGACTTTCTCGGCGACGAACGCTAGGACGGCGTTGAGATCGAGGTTGGGCTCGCGCGGGACGATGAAGGCTTTCGGCACTTCGCCCGCGTCTGCATCGGCTTTCGGGATGACGGCGGCGTCGCGGACGCCGGGATGCTCCATCAGCAACGATTCGAGCTCCGCCGGGGCGATCTGGTAGCCCTTGTACTTGATCATCTCTTTCTTGCGATCGTGGATGCGGATGTAGCCGTCGGGGTCTGCGGACGAGATGTCGCCGGTACGCAGCCAACCGTCGGGCGTCATCGTCTCACGCGTCGCCCCGGGGTTGTTCCAGTAGCCCTGCATCACCTGCGGGCCGTAAACGAGCAGCTCGCCGATTTCGCCGGCCGGCAGCTCTTCGCCCGTCTCGAGGCTGACGATCTTTTCGAGCGTATCGGCGACGGCGGGGCCGACGGTGCCGGCGCGCGGCGCGTCGATCGGGTTGACGTTGGTGACGGGGCTCGCCTCCGTCATGCCGTACGCCTCCATGACGGTGCATTTTAGCTTCGCGGCCGCCTGTCGTCCGACCTCTGCCGGCAGCGGCGCCGCGCCGGAGACGACGAGCCGCACCGACGACGTGTCGTACTGCGCGAGATCGGGCATGTTGACGAGCGCCAATATCGCTGGCGGCACGAGAAAGAGCGCATCGACCTTGTACTGCTGCACCAGCGTCAGCGCGCCAGCGGGATCGAAGCGCGACATGATCACCTGCGTAACGCCGGCGGCCAGACCGCCGTTGAGCAGGACCATCATCCCGTAGATGTGATAGAAGGGCAGGATGTCGAGCGTAACGTCAGATTCCTTGAGGATGCCTGTCGCCAGCGTCTGTCGGATATTCGCCGTCAGGTTTTGATGGCTCAGCATGACGCCTTTCGGCAAACCCGTCGTGCCGCTCGAGTACGGCAGCACGGCGATGTCCTTCGTCGGCTCGATGGTGACGGGTTTCGGTACACCAGAGCTGCTCTTCGCGAACTCCCAGACGTTCTCCATCTCGTGGATGTGCTTGAGATGCGGCAGGCGTGACGTGCCGGCGTCGACGACCGGGCGCAGGGCGTTCAGCGTGAAGATCGCCTTCGCGCCGGCGTCGTGCAGTTGATGTTCAACCTCGCGCTCGCGGTAGAGCGGATTGAGCGTCGTGACGGTGGCGCCGGCAAGCAGCGCCCCGTGCAGGACGACAGCGTACTCGACGGAGTTCGGCGCGTAGATGGCGACCATGTCGCCCTTCTCGATCCCTTCGGCCTGGAGCGCCGCAGCGAGGCCGTTGACGGCCGTCCACCACTGGACGTATGTGTACGACGTGCCGTCGGCTGAGACGAGCGCCGGCTTGTCCGGCAGGCGTCGCACGGTCGCTTCGACCATCTCGGGGACGCTGGTAGGCGTGTAGGGCTCGAGGCTAGGCCAGGGGCTGGTGAAGACCACGATGTACCTCCGATGTCGCGGGAGCGGACTCGGCGCAGGACACAGGGCGTCGTATGTGAGAGCGTATACGCGAGCGGAAGCGACGGCAACACATCAGCGCCGTTCGCGCACGACTTTCCGTCCCGTCGTCTCGAGGTGCTCGGACCAGGCGGTGGCGGCGGTGGCGAACCGCTCTTCGGCTTCGGTGAGCTGCGTCAGCATCCAGTCCGGCTCGTCGCCAAACTCCGCCTTGCGCTTGTCGAGCGCCTTGCGCGCGTCACGCATGCCGATCTGCGACTCCTTAAAGAGCGCGCCGAGCTCGACCGACCGTTCGTCCTGCGGCACGGGCGCTTCGAACACGCGGGGGCCCCGATCGCGGTCGCGTTGTTGCGGCCGGTCGCGATCGCGCGAGCCGCGATCGTTGCCGCGCGGCCCGGATCGATCGCGTGGGCGGTCGTCGCGGGGGCCGCGATCGTCGCGTGGGGCGCGATCCGCGGCGGGAGCGCGATGCGTGCGGCCGCCGGCGCCGGGTGGGCCAGGCGGCGGGGTCGACGGCGCGCGATCGCGATCGCCGCGCGGGGCGCCGCGGCGGCTGTCCGGCCGCTGGCCGCGCGTGTCGCGGCGCGCGCCCGGCACGTTCGGCGTTTCCGGCGCGTCGGCAGAAGGCGAAGCCGAAGGTTCGTCGCCGGCGGCTTCGGGGCCGGGCGGCCGCTGCTGCCCGCCGCCACCACCGCCGCCGCGCCCGCCTCGCCGCCGCCGCGGTCGTCGTCCCGATTGTTCGCTCATTGCGCACAGGTTAACGGAGGCGATCGCTGAGGCACAGAGGCCGTGCGTGCCCTGGTAATGGGCAGTGACTCCGTCAACCGATGAAGGCCAGTATCACGTTGAACGACGACGACCCAACGACGACTCCAGCCGGTGGCCCGTGTGCGAAGCGAGGTGCACGACGCAGGAGGCAGCGCAGACAACACAGCCGTCCTCACCTGAGCGATTCTCAATCCAGGTGACCAAAACGACGACCCTATTCCTCCTCCACCGGCAATAGAACCGACTCAAGCGAGCCTTCCGGCGGCGTCGAACGCGACGTGCGGTACCAGGCGATCAGGATGCCGCCGACGAGCAGCGCCGTGAACAGAATCTCAATGAGGCGCAGCATCACCTTCGTATCGCCGAACTCGACGCCGAACAGCCCCAGCACGACGCCGAGCATGACGTAGGCGATCGCCCACACCGCCCCGCCGCCGTAGTCGAGCGGCGCCCAGATGCGGAACGGGATGCGAAACAGTCCCGCCGCAGCGGGCCCGACAGCGCGCGAATAGCCGGCCCAGTGGTAGGCGACGATGATCCATCGATTCTTCTCCATCGCGTCGCGCATCTTGGCCACCGTCGCCGGTGATGTCGCCCGCTCGAGGATGCGCGTCCACCCCATGCGCCCAATGCCGTAGCTCATCGTGTCGCCGGCGATCGTCGCGGCGACGGCGAGCGCCAGCACGTACGAGATGTTGATCGAACCGTTTTGCGCCGCAAGGCCGCCGAGGATCAGAATCACGGAGCCGGGCACGAGGAAGCCGAGGAACATGCTGTTTTCCAGAAACACGCCGAAGAAGACGACGTAGTAGCCGTAGTTCTTGAACAGCTGCTGCAACTTCCGCAGCGACCACTCGCTCGCCCGCTGCGGCCCGCTGAGCACCGCATCAAGCGGCCCAAAGATCGAGAAGTGCGGCGCAAGAAAGAACAGCAACGCGAACGCGAGCGCCATCCAGCTGATATTGCGTTTTAGCCACGCGATCGTCTCGTCCTCGGTCGCCGCTTCCGCCTCGTCGGCCGACAGTGGGCCAGGCGCCGAAGGTGAGTCGCTCACGGGTGTGCCGCGCGCTCGATCTCAGCCGCCAGCGCAAAGTCCTTCGCCGTCAAGCCGCCCTCGCTGTGCGTCGACAGCCGCGTTTCGACGTGGTTGTATTTGATCGTCATATCCGGATGATGATCCGCCGCTTGTGCGCGCGTCGCGATGCGGTTGACGAACCCGATCGACCCAAGAAAGTCCGGAAACTCGAACTCCTTCACGATCTCGTCGCCGTCGCGTCTCCAGCCGGAGAGGCCACTCAGCTTCGCCGTCGCGTCGCTTTCACTCAACTTCGCCATTAATGTCTCCTTTGTGCCGAGATGCGGATACCAGCGTATCAGGTTCGCCACAGCCTTCGATTGGTCTCGAACTGCCGTACGACATGAGGGCAATGGCATCGATTCTACGCGATCGATAGGCTGACACGATGACGGATCCGACACTGAAGCCGGAGTTCTTCGCACGCGAGGATGAGTCGCCCGACGCCTCCTTCTACGTCAGCCCGCGCCTGCTCGTTCACATCGACGACCACGCGATCGAGGCCGCGCGGCGCACATATGCCGAGATCCTGCCGCACGACGGCGCGCTGCTCGATCTCATGTCGAGCTATCGTTCGCACATGCCGCCAGAACTGGCATGGACGCGGTTGTGCGGGCTCGGCATGAACGAAGTCGAACTGCGAGAAAACGATCAGCTCACGGACTACGTCGTCCACGATCTCAACGCCGAACCACGCATGCCGTTCGACGATGACGTCTTCGACGGCGCCGTCGTCACCGTCTCGGTACAGTACATGACGCGGCCTGTCGAAATCTTTCGCGACGTCGGGCGCGTGCTCAAGGCGGACGCGCCGTTCATCGTCACGTACTCGAACCGGATGTTTCCGACGAAGGCGGTACGCATCTGGCGCGCGCTCGACGATCGCGAGCGCGCGGGCCTCATCGGCACGTACTTCAAGTACGCTGCCTGTTTCGGCGACGTGAAGATGGAGGATCGCAGCATCGACGGTGGTGCGCACAACGATCCACTGTTCGCCGTGTGGGCGCGCAAGCTGCCGTCTTGACGTGCGCCTGTCACGCACGACGACGTTGTTGTGTAATGCGCGAGCGCATCACCGAAGCGACTGATCTCGCAACGCACCTGATCGCCGCACTGAAAGAGCCGCCGGCCCGTCGCGAATCGCATCGACATCCACCGCAAAACGCCGGAGATATTCGTCATGATCCAGCAGCAGCAGTCGCTCGTGACGAAGGACGCGCAGGCGTTGAAGATCTACGAATGGGCGGCCGGCGCCGCCAGCCTCCGCATGGCGTACTACGGGCGCAAGCTCGGCATGTTCAACGCCATCACCGCCGAGGCCGATGGCCTCACGATCGACGAGATCGCCGCCCGGACTAATCTCGATGTCCGATACGTTCGCGCCTGGGCGAAGACGGCCCTTGCCGGAGAGGTGCTCGAATACCATCTCGAGTCGGGCCGGTTCAGGATGGCGCCTTTCATGGAGGCGTTGCTTCTCGACGACGAAGATTTCCAGTACATGGCCGGTCTCGTGACGAACAACGCCGTCGAGTCGCGGCTCGCCGACCGCGTCGCCGACTGCTTCGTCTCCGGCGAGGGCATCCCGTTCGCCGACTACGGACAGGAGATGGTCGAGACGATCCACGCCTTCAGCAAAGCCGCCTACGAGCTCTTCTTGCCGACGGTGCTGTTGCCGGAGCTGCCCGAACTCGCCGAGCGGCTGAGCGACGCCGGCACCATCCTCGAGATCGGCTGCGGCGCCGGCGCCGGACTCGTCGCGCTCGGCCGCACGTTCCCGCACTGCAGCGTCACCGGCCTCGATCCCGATCCAACGTCCATCACCCTCGCCCGCGATCGCGTCGCCGCCGCCGGCCTCGGCGATCGCGTCCACACCGAGGAGATGCGCGGTGAAGATCTGACGAGCGAGGACGCCTTCGACTTCATCTACACCCAGATCTCCCTGCACGAGGTCGAGGATGCGCGCGTCGTCCTCGCCAACGCCCGACGCGCGCTGAAGGACGACGGTCTGCTGCTGATCACGGAGATCCGCGGCCCCGAACAGATCGAGGACTGCACCGGCGCCTACAACGCCGTCCTCTCGCACATTGATCTCTTCTACGAGATCCCGCAAGCGATCGCCAAAGGCGGTCACGCCGTAGGGTTCTTCACCCGCCAAGAGATCGAAGAGATGGCCGCGTCCGCGGGCCTCACGCGTGTCCGCGAACTACAGCTACAACAACCCCTCTACGCCGCCTTCGTCGCCCAAAAGTAGTCAGCGCTCGGCCTGAGACCTCCCCTCGCCACGCAGTGGAGAGGGGCCGGAGCTGAGGTGCGCGGCCGCCATTCATAGCGGTGAACGCGGCAAAAACCCGCACAAACCCAATCAACCTCTGTGCTCTCTGTGTCCTCTCCCAGGCCCAGATCGGCAACGACCGGGCGGACGGCTGCACCGGCAGCGGCCTTCGCCCCGACCCCACTGAACCCGCCGCCACAACCTTCCGATACTTCTCATGCAGGGAACGCGTGAAGGAGTATCGTGACGCCGTTACAGCTACTCAACACAGTGAGCATCGTCACCTGCGTCGCGGCCGTCGCGTTCATGGCCGGCGACTACTTGCTGACGCTGCATGGCTCAATCTTCACAAAGCGCCTCGCGCGCGGTGTCCTCGCAATCGCCGTCCTCGTCGGGCTCGGCGTCGTCCTGCACGAAGCGCTGCCGCCGGCGGTGTTGCTGCTGTTCACTGCCGTGCTCATGCACCGCGCCAACACGGCCGCCAGAAACACCCGCGATGGCGATCCGCCCAACGACGCCGCGAAGTCCGATTCCGAGCGCCCAAGCTCAGCCGCCTAGATCGACGGCGCACCGCACGTGGCGCGGCCGCCCTCGGCCGTGCGGGTCCGCGCTAGCGAGAAATGCTTCGGGATCACGAACTTGTGCGATTCGGAGAAGACAACTAATGTCCGGCCAGATCAGCCGCGCGCGACAAGCAGCACGACGCCGGCTGTGATCACCCAGCCGATCAACGTCAGCATGATCGGCACGTCGCGCAGCAGCACCTCCTCCGGGCTGCCGCCTTCGCGCTTCGTGTGTACGAGGTAGAGGTAGCGGAAGATGCCGTAGAGGACGAACGGGATCGTCAGCATCATCGAGTGGTTCTTCGGCAGGCCCTCCGCCGTGAACGTATACAGCCCATACGCCATCAGCACCGCCGCCGTCACCGTCGATCCCATCTGATCGAGCAGATCAGTCGAATACTCATCGAGAATCTTGCGATGACTGCCGGCGCCCGCCTGTAGCAACTCCAGCTCCGCGCGCCGCTTGTTGATGCCGAGGAACAGCGCGCCGAGCGCCGTGACGACATACAACCACGGCGAGATCGGCACGTCGATCGCCAGCGCGCCGGCCATTGCCCGCAGCACGAAGCCAGCGGCGATCACCATCAGGTCGATCAGCACGATGTGCTTGAGCCGGTACGAGTAGGCGATCATCAAGATCGTATACGCGAAAATCACCAGCCCCATGCGCCAGTTGAGGGCGAAGGCGCCGGCGTTGCCGACGACGCCGAGGATGATCGCCCACGTCCACGCCGTATTCACGGGCAGCAGGCCGGCGGCGATCACGCGCCGCCGCTTCCGGGGGTGCGCGCGATCGGCCTCGATATCGCGGATGTCGTTGATCAGATAGTCGGCGCTGGAGACAAGCGCGAAGCAGGCGAAGGCAACGAGACACTCGAGCAGCTTCGGCACCCACGTCGAAGCGTCGGTCAGGTGATAGTCCTGGCCGACGGAGAAGACGAGCGCGAGGAAGACGATGCCGTTCTTCGTCCACTGTCGCGGCCGCATCGCGCGGAGGAGGTATCGGAGTTGGGGGAGCGCGCCCGAACGGCGGACTTCAGCCACCAGGTCGCCCGGCACAGGTTGTCGAGCCGCCATCGCGGCCTCCTCATTCGCCATCGGCGCATTCTATCCGATCAGATTCGACGCTTCCACGAAGGGCTAAGGACGGAGGACCGGCGACGATGAGGATTCCCAGACCGTGTCATTCTGAGCGCAGCGAAGAATCCCTTCGATCTTGCCTCTGAGGAACGTTCGCGACCGACGCCACTGGGTACGCGGGACTGCATTATGCTCAGAGCCGGAGAGATTCTTCGCTGCGCTCAGAATGACGGTTGGGAGAGCGCGTCGATCTAACAGCGGCGTCGCCAGGGGGTGCGGGCGGCCACATCGGGCCGCCCCTACGGGCGTTAGGCCTATTTCGTTACAACCTTTCAGAATGACGGTTGGGAGTGCGACCGACTCCGCTGTTACAGCGGCAGGTTGCTGTGCTTTTTTGCCGGCGTGCTGTCCGTCTTCGAACGCAGCATCTCGAAGGCGTGGATGACCTTCGTGCGCGTGTCCCGCGGGTCGATGACGTCGTCGACGTAGCCGCGGGCGGCGGCGATGTAGGGGTTGGCGAAGCGCTCGGCGTACTCGGCCGTGAGTTGCGCGCGCTCGGCGATCGGATCGTCCGACTCCTGCAGGCGAGTGCGATAGAGGATGTTGACAGCGGGCTCCGGGCCGACGACGGCGATCTCGCACTGCGGCCACGAGAAGTTCATGTCGGCGCGGAGATGCTTCGACCCCATCGCGTCGTAGGCGCCGCCGTAGGCTTTGCGCAGGATCAGCGTCACCTTCGGCACGGTCGCCTCGGCGTAGGCATATACGAGCTTCGCGCCGTGGACGATGATGCCGCCGTACTCCTGCGCCACGCCGGGCAGGAAGCCCGGCACGTCGACGAACGTCAGGATCGGGATGTTGAAGGCGTCGCAGAAGCGCACGAAGCGCGCCGCCTTGCGCGACGAATCGATATCGAGCACGCCGGCAAGATACAGCGGCTGATTGGCGACGACGCCGACAGTGCGACCGGCCAGGCGCGCGAGGCCGATGACGATGTTCTGCGCGAACTGCGCATGCACCTCCATGAAGTCGCCGGCGTCGACGACGCGATGGATCACTTCGCGCACGTCGTAGCCCTTGGTCGAATCGTCCGGCACGATATCGACAAGATCGTCGGAGCGACGGTCGGCGGGATCACCCGTCTCGACATACGGCGTGTCGTCGAGATTGTTCAGCGGCAAGTACGACAGCAATCGCCGGACTTCCAGCAACGTGTCCTCTTCGGTCTCGATCGCGAAGTGCGCGACACCGCTGCGCGTCGCATGTGCCAGCGCGCCGCCAAGTTCCTCTTGCGTCACATCCTCACCGGTCACGGAGCGGATCACATCCGGCCCCGTGATGAACATCTGCGACGTGCCCTGCGTCATGAAGATGAAGTCGGTGAGCGCTGGTGAGTAGACGGCGCCACCGGCGCACGGCCCCATGATCACGGAGATCTGCGGGATCACGCCCGACGCCAGCACGTTGCGCAGGAAGATATCACCGTAGCCGCCGAGGCTGGCGACGCCTTCCTGTATGCGCGCGCCGCCGGAATCGTTGATGCCGATTACGGGTGCGCCCGTCTTCAGCGCCAGATCCATCACCTTCGACATCTTCTCGCCCATCGCTTCCGACAACGATCCGCCGAAGACCGTGAAGTCTTGCGAGAAGACGAACACGCCGCGCCCGTCGATCTTGCCGTAGCCGGTAACGACGGCATCGCCGAGGAAGTGCTGCTCATCCATGCCGAACTCGGTGGCGCGATGGATCATCAGCTGATCCAGCTCCTCGAACGTGCCGGGGTCGAGCAAGATGTCGATCCGTTCGCGGGCGGTCAGCTTGCCGCGCTCGTGCTGGGCCTCAATCCGCTTGAGGCCGCCGCCGAGGCGTCCCTGATCCTTCATCTGGAGGAGTTTGGCGAGTCGCTCTTCGTTGGACATCGGCTGGGATAGTAGCGCGGCCCGAAGCTTCGGGCTAGATGACGAATGAACCATCCTGGTTGGGGGTTAGTCGTTAGTGGTTAGTCGTTGGGGGTTCTCGCCCTATCGCGAACGTCCGCCCCTAACGACAAACGACTAAACGACCATCCCCTAATGATGGTGCGCAACGCCCAGCACGGCGTCCTCGTGGAGGCGCATGCGCTCGGCGTCGTCCGGATCCTCGTGATCGTAGCCGAGGAGGTGGAGGATGCCGTGGACGAGCAGATGCGCCACTTCGTCCTGGATCGCGATCGCGAACTCCGCCGCCTGCCGCCGCGCCGTATCCATCGAGATGATCACGTCGCCGAGATGCGGCGGCGCACCGTCAGGCTGCGCAAACGCCTCCCCCTCGGACTGCGCGAATGCCAGGACGTCGGTGGTCTCGTCCGTCGCCCGGTACGCGCGATTGAGTTCGCGGACGGCCGCGTCATCGGCAAGCAAGACGCTCAGCTCCGTCCCGGAAGCGACGGCTTCGAGCGCGAGCGCGTGCGCCGCGACGCGTTCGAGCGCGCGCTCGTCGATGCCTTCGATGTCGGCTTCGTGTTGCAGTTCGATTTCGTACGACATAGGCTCGATATCTGCACTGCGGCGACTGATCTTCGCATCGGACCGAGGCGAATGTAACGGTGGCGCACTCGCCCGCACTGTACCTCAGACGTGTGAAGACGAACCGCGCAGTTAGCTACAATGGAGGCATGACAGACAACATGAACAACCACACGACAGCGACAGAAAAGGCGACGTTCGGCGCCGGCTGCTTCTGGGGCGTCGAAGCGGCGTTCCGGCAGATCGAGGGAGTGAAGGCGACCGCCGTCGGCTTCATGGGCGGCGACCGCGACAAGCCAACCTACGAGGACGTTTGCTACCGCTCCACGGGCCATGCCGAAGTCGTCGAGGTCGAGTTCGATCCGACGCAGGTCACATACGACGCGCTGCTCAACGTCTTCTGGGAGAACCACGACCCGACGACGAAGAATCGTCAAGGCCCGGACATCGGCGACCAGTATCGCTCGGCGATCTTCTTCCAGTCGCCGGAGCAGCAGACCGCCGCGACGGCGTCGAAGGAGCATCTCGACAAGTCTGGCCGCCTGCCGCGCCCGATCGTTACCGAGATCACGCCGGCCGAGACGTTCTGGAAGGCCGAAGACTACCACCAGCAGTATTTGGAGAAGCGCGGCCTCGCCACGTGCCACATCTAGCCTCAATCGCCGAATCACGGGAATCACTCCAGTACGCGACATGTACGGCAGCCCTCAGGGCTGTCGTACGTTCGTGTTTGGCCGGTCGCTAGTTGTCAGCCGGGGTGATGTTGCTTCGTACTGACGCGGCGCGGCGAGGGTGAACTACTCAGCGTCGCGGCACGGCTCGCCGGGGATGTACGCGCCGATGTCGCGCACGAACGCCGTGCCGCCGAAGCGCCCATCGTCGAGGACGATGTGGAGCGAACACGGCGTGAACCCTTCGATGGGCGGGTCAGCGCCCAGCTGCTCGGTGGTCGTCGGCGGGAACGGCCCGGGGATGCCTATGAGGGTAACAACCCCGTTTGAGGCCGACAGGCGCACCGCGTCGATGCTCAGCGCCTCTTCGAGATGCTTCGGTGAGCAACGTCCCGGCGAGATCTGCTTCGCGTGGTCTATGCACCAGTAGGTGTAGATCGGCGTACCTGTCCGGGCGAAGCCGTACAACGTTGCGCCTGCGCCAGTGCAGCTGGGAGCGTCGTAGGCGATATCCAGACGCAGCTGATCGCCTGCGTGGAACGTCCTGCCGACAGGCGAGGCCGATGTAAGTGAGAGTGAGGCTGCCTCGCCGCAGATCGGCTCCGGCGTCGGCGTCGGCGGCGGCTCCGGAGTTGGCGTATCGGGAGGCGGCGGTGGTGACGTCGGAATCGTCGGCGGTGTCGGGGTTGGCGGCGGCGGCGCAGTCTGTGGCGGCGTCGGTGTTTCGGCGGCCGGTGGCGTCACCCTCAGCGCGCTTGTCGGCAGGGGTGCGTTGGGCGACGTCGTCAACGGCGTCGCGCTCACGACGGTCGTCGCGGACGGCGCCGGCGTTCGCGCGGAGTTGCCCGATCCGCACCCGATCGTCATCGCCGCCAGCGCGAGCACGACCGTGAGACTGGCAGCGCGATCGACAATGATCATCGTCTACCTACACGAGCGACTCGCGCCGATGATCGAGCAGCGCCTGGCGCAGCAGCACCAGCGCCGTCGTGACGGCGCGACGCTTCGCTGCGACGCGACCCTGCGGGAAGACGTAGCTCATCGTCTGCGGCGCCGCCCAGATCGCATCGATGCCGATCTGGATCGTGCCCACAGGCTTGCCCTCTTGCTCGTCTGGCCCGGCGACGCCCGTGATGCCGACGCCGACGCTCGCTTCCGTTCTCTCGCGCGCCGCTTTCGCCATCGCCCGCGCGCACTCCGGCGATATGACGCCGTACTCTTCGATGATCGCGGCGTCGACGCCCCACTCGATCTTCAACTCCGTCTGGTACGAGACGAAGCCGCCGCGAAAGCACGTCGATGATCCGGGCACGTCGGTGATCGTGCTGGCGAGCAGACCACCGGTGCAGGACTCCATCGTCGCGAGCGTCGCTTCGCGTTCACGCAGCATGTCGCAGACGACGCTCTCGAACGTATCATCGTCTGCGCCCCAGATCGCCGGCCCGAGGATCGTACGCGCTTCCGCCTCGACGGGACGGATCAGCTGCCATGCGTCGGCCTCGTTCGGGGCTTTCGCCGCCAGTCGCAGGTGTACGCCGTCTGCGCGCGCGTAGATGCCGATGCTCGGGTTCGTTGACTTGAGCAGCGGGCTCACCATCTCGTCGACGGTGCCTTCGCCGACGCCGGCCGTCTTCAATGTGCGCGTGATCAGCACGGAGCCCGGGTTGCGGCGCAGCAGTTCGGGCGCGACTTCCTTTTCCCACATGCGCGTCATCTCGGTCGGCGGCCCCGGCATCGCGACGATGATCTTGCCGTTGCGTTCGACCCACCACCCGGGCGCCGTGCCGCGTGGGTTCGGGATCGCGCGTCCAGACGGGATCACCCAGCACTGCTTGACATTGCGCTCAGGCATCGAATGTCCGCGCTTCGAGAAAAAGTCGCGGAGGTTCGCCTCGAGCTCGGGATCGACGGTGGGCGTCTCGCCGACGACGGCGCAGATCGCCTCGCGAGTCAGGTCATCCTCGGTTGGCCCGAGACCGCCCGTACAGATGACGATGTCCGAGCGTTCGAGCGCGCGCCCAATCGTCTCGCTCAGGCGCTCCATGTTGTCGCCGACGACGGCCTTGAAGTAGAGGTCGACGCCCAGCGCCGGAAGCCGCGACGCGATGAACTGCGCGTTCGTATCCGTGATCTCGCCCAGCAAGATCTCCGTCCCAATCGAAAGAATCTCCGCCTTCATACGAACGATCGTACCGGAGGCCGTGGGCAGGTGACAGGTGAGAGGTGAGAGGCGCGTCCAGCTCGGCGGCTGTGACGAAATCGGCGAGTGTCTGCAGGGGCGGCCCGATGTGGCCGCCCGTCCTGGGCCGCCAACGCCGTCACGAATACGGATCGGCTGCGGCAAATGTCATTCTGAGCGAAGCGAAGAATCTCTCCGCTAGCGAGACGAATGTAGTCCCGTATGCCTCCGTCGGCGAACGATCCTCGGAGGCAATTCCGAAGAGATTCTTCGCTGCGCTCAGAATGACAATTACGAAAACTGCCTCGGTTTGCCGACACCGCACGCGGCCGCCGAGGGCGGACGCACAGGCGCTGTCCCCATCGGCACGCCGTACCGGCCGTCCGGCTCTCAGCCCCCCGCCATCGGCCGTCCGCGATCCGCTATCCGCCAACAGCCATCCGCTATAACTCCACACAATGCGCGTCGCACTGATCGGCCATGTCGAACACGTCACCATCGCCCGCACGCCAACGCTGCCGGCGGCGGGCGATATCGTGCATCTCGACGATCCGTTCGTGATCGCTGGCGGCGGCGGCGGCATCGCCTTCTTCCAGTTGACGCGGAGTGACGCCGAGGTGCATCTCTTCACCGCGATCGGCCGCGACGATGCCGCGCACGTCGTTCACGGCGCCGTTGCCGATACCGGCGCCGTGATCCACGCGGCGCTGCGCAACGCGCCGCACACCCGCGATCTCGTGCTGATCACGCCGAGCGGCGAGCGCACGATCTTCGTCGTCGGAGCGCCGCTGCACCCGTTGCACGACGACAAGCTCGACTGGGACGTGCTTGCGTCGTGCGACGCGGCCTACTTCACCGGCCAGGATCCGAAGACGCTGGAGTTCGCGCGCGAAGCGAAGTTCCTCGCCGTTACCGCGCGCCGCCGCGAAGCGATCGCCGCCAGCGGCGTCCGCGCGGATCTGATCATCGGCAGCAGCAACGACCCGCGCGAATCGAGCACACTCGCGGACTACGCCGTCCCGCCGCGGTTCCTCGTCATGACCGACGGCGCCCGCGGCGGCCGCGTAGAGACGGCGTCCGGAGTCGAGCACTTCAATGCAACGCACCTCACGTCGCCGCCGGTAGGCTCGTACGGTGCCGGCGATTCGTTCGCCGCCGCGCTCACCTGGTACGCCGCCCGCGGCCTCCCGATCATGCAAGCCTGCGAGCGCGCCTCCGACCACGGCGCCGCCGTCCTCTCCGGCATCAACCCGCTAGAACATCAATTGATGTTGGATTGAGTGATCTCGACGGGCGGGACGCAAACAGAGTCTTTTCCGCGCCCCGCAGCCCCAAAATGACAATACAAAATCTGTGAAATCTGTGAAATCTGTGGTTCGTCCCATCCGTGAAATCCGTGCAATCCGTGGTTCCCGATCACAGACGTTCCAGGGGGGCGAACGACAGCATCAGCTTCTTGATGCCGGCTTCGCCCTTGAAGGCGATCGTGATCTCTTGATCGTCCGGCACGATCTGGCACGAGACGACGATGCCTTCGCCGAAGCGCGGGTGACGTACCTTCTCGCCGCCGGCGAACACCTGCTCCTCCGGCACGAGCGGGCGGTCGTCGCGGCGGGCGTTCTCCTCGCGGAACCGCTGCGGCCCGCGCTCCGCCGCCTCGTACTGGCTCGCGACGGCGGACCGCTGGGCGATCAGCTCGTGCGGAATGTCCTTCAGGAAGCGTGACGGCGGGTTGTGCTGCGACATGCCCATGCTGTGCCGCCGGAACGCGCGCAGCAGGTACAGCCGCTCCTTCGCGCGCGTCATGCCGACGTAGCACAGCCGCCGCTCCTCCTCCATCTGCAGCTGATCGTCGAACGACCGCATGTGCGGCAGCACGCCCTCCTCCATCGCGATCATGAAGACGATCGGGTACTCGAGCCCCTTTGCCGAATGCAGCGTGATCAGGGTTACGCGGCCGCCGCGGTTGGCTGCCGCCGCCTCCTCGGTGATCGTGTCCGCGTCGGAGATCAGCGCCACGTCTTCGAGAAATGAGACGAGCCCGTTGCCAGCTGCCAGCCCGTCGTACTCCGACGCGACGTTGCGCAGCTCGCCGACGTTCGCCCAGCGCTCCTCCGCCTCTTCTTCTTCGTACTCATCGAACAAGAACTGCCGGTATGTCGTGCGCTCAAGCACCGCATCAAGCAGCGTCGAGAGATTGTTCTTCGAAGCCAGATCGATCAGCTCGTCGAGCATGCGCAGAAACTCGACGAGCGTCTTCGCCTGCCGCGCGCCGATCGGGTGCCGCTCCGCCGCCGGTAGATCGTCGCGCTTCGCGCCATCGTCCGCGCGCCGCAACGCGACTACGTCCGACGCAACATCGCGAGCGGACTCCTGCTCGGCTATCACCTGCAGCGCGGTGTACAGCGGAACGCCGAGCTTCTTCGCCCAGCGCTCCAGCTCCGAAATCGACTTCGCGCCGATGCCGCGCCCGGGCACGTTGATGATCCGCGTGAACGCGACGATGTCGAACGGGCTGTGGATCAGCCGCAGATACGCCAGCACGTCCTTCACTTCACGACGCTCGTAGAAGCGCGTGCCGCCGATCAGCTGGTACGGGATCTTGGCGCGGATAAACGCTTCCTCAAGCGCGCGCGAGTGCGCATTTGTCCGATACATCACGGCGATATCCGGAAAGCCGTGCGACGCTTCGACGAGCGAGTTGATCTCGTTGGCCACGAAGTCCGACTCTTCCGCTTCGTCGTACGCCTCGTACATGATCACCGGCTCGCCGGAGCCGGCGTCGGTCCACAGCGACTTCTCCTTCCGGCCCTTGCTGCCGGCGATCACTGCGTGAGCCGCATCGAGGATCGTCTGCGTCGAGCGGTAGTTCTGTTCGAGCAGCACAACGCGCGCCTCCGGAAAGTCGCGCTCGAAGTTGAGGATGTTGCGGATGTCCGCCGACCGCCACGAATAGATCGATTGATCGGGGTCGCCGACGACGGCGATGTTACCCCAACGGCCCGCAAGAATGCGCGCCAGCTCGTACTGCGCGACGTTCGTATCCTGAAACTCGTCGACGAGCACGTGCAGGAAGCGCTCCTGATACTTATCGCGGATCTCGTCGTGGCCGCGCAGCATCTCCACCGTGCGCATGATCAGATCGTCGAAGTCCAGCGCGTTATTCTCGCTCAGCATCTCCTGGTAGCGATCGTAGACGCGCGCCACGACCTCGCCGTAGTAGTCGCGGGCGTCGCGCGCATACTGCTCCGGCGTCACCAACTCGCTCTTCGCGTGTGAGATCGACGACAACAGCGCGCGCTCCTTGAATCGCCGCGTATCGATGTTCGCGTCGGCGCAGGCGCGCTTCATCAGCGCCATCTGGTCGGCGTCGTCGTAGATGTTGAACGCGCGCGGGATGCCGACGCGCTCTCCTTCGATCCGGAGCAGCCGCGCGCAGATCGAATGGAACGTGCCGAGCATGATGTCGTTCGCGAGGTCGTCGAGATGCGCCGCCACGCGGATGCGCATCTCCTTCGCCGCCTTGTTCGTGAACGTGACGGACACGATGCGCCACGGCGCGACGCCGATCACGTCGACCAGATACGCGATGTGATGCGAGATCACGCGCGTCTTGCCCGAGCCCGGCCCGGCGAGAATCAGCAACGGCCCAGCGATCGCCGTCACGGCCTCGCGCTGCGGCGGGTTGAGATCTTCGAGAATGTGTTCCGCGGTAACCATGTGTTGTTAGGGGTGGTGGGTCGTCGTTGGTCGTTATGGGGGTAGCGCTCGTTCAGTGTAACAGCGCCGCGTCGCGCGTTAGACTAGGCGCGAACGAGCGCCTACGAAATCGTCACTTCCGTGCCAGTGCCAGGAACATCCGATGACGACGAACGCGATCGCGCCGATCTCACCGCCTGAACCCGGGTTGACGCCGGACGAAATGGTGCACCGCGCTGAGGCGCTGCGACCGGTGCTGCGCGAGCGTCAGGCGGAGTGCGAGACGCTCGGCTGCCTGCCGGCGGCGACGAACGATGCGTTTGTCGAGGCAGGCTTCTATCGCATCTTGCAGCCCCGCCGCTTCGGCGGCTACGAGTTCGATATCCCCACGTTCGTCGACGTGATGACGGAAGTCGCGCGCGGTTGCCCATCGAGCGGTTGGGTGCTCGCGCTCACGTCCGGGCACACGCACACGCTGACGTACTTCTCGGAGCGGGCGCAGATCGAGGCGTACGGCGCCGACGGCGAGTTTCGCGCGCCGCTCGTCGCCACGCCTGGCGTCATCGCCCGACCGGCGGAGGGCGGGTTCACTCTGAACGGCGGCTGGGACTACAGCTCCGGCTGCGACATCGCGACGCACTTTCTCGGCCACATTCTCGCGCCACCCGCCGTGGCGGGGCAACTGCCGACGATTCTCCTGGCGCAGATCACACGTGAGGACTACACCATCGTCGACAATTGGGACGTCGTCGGCATGCGCGGCACCGGCTCACGACGCGTCGTCGTGAAAGACGTCTTCGTTCCCGACCATCGCGTCATTGCCTCACCGGTGTTCTCCAGCGAGGCGACAGCATCGACACACGAGAACCCCATGTACCTCGGTCGCCCGCTGCCGTTGCTGATCATGGAGCTCGCTTGCGTCGCCGTAGGCATCGCCCGCGCAGCGCTCGACGAATACGAGCGGATCGTCCGCACGAAGCGCGTCCTCGGCCCGCTGACGCCGTTTCGCGTCGAAGCATCGGAGTTCCAGCGCCACTACGGCCACGCCAGCGCGCTCGTCGAGACCGCGCACGCGGCGCTCCGGCAGAACGCCGCGGACTACATGACGATCGCGCGGCGGCAAGCCGGCGGCGGTGAGCGCTTCGGCGAGCTCGATAGCCGGCGGTTGTTGTTGATTGACCAGCACTGCGTCGAACTGTGTACCGACGCAGTGACGTTGCTCTTCCGCACCGCCGGGAGCAGCGCCGGCCGGTCGACGGGCGTGCTCCAGCGCTACATGCGCGACATCAACTTCATCACGACGCATATGGCGATCCAGCCCGACGCCACGCACGAGACGTTCGCTCAGACGCAGTTCGGCGTCTCGACCGACGCCCGCTGGTAGATGCCTGAGCATCCGCCGTTCGAAACTTGGCAGGCATTGAGCGTCGACGAGGCGCGGCAGGTATTCGCCCCGCTCGGCATTCGCTGGTGGATCGCCGGCGGGTGGGCGATCGATCTCTTCATCGGTCAGCAGACCCGCGACCATGCCGACATCGACATCGCGATCCTGCGTCGCGATCATCTCGCACTCCGCGCGCTCACCGCCGACTTCGACCTCTACGTCGCGCACGATGGCACGCTCACTGCGTGGGACGCAGGCGTACTCCCTTCAGACCGCCATCAGTTCTGGGCGAGACGCCGCGACGGCGAGGCTTGGGCGTTCGAGGTCCTGCTGGAGGAGTCCGACGGCGATCGCTGGCTGTTCCGCCGCGAACCGCAGATCTCGCTGCCGCTTGACGAATTCGGTGCGATCACGGCAGACGGAACGCCGTACGTCGCGCCCGAGGTCGCGCTGCTCTACAAAGCCAACGGGATCGAGCTCGAACGCAACGCCGCCGACTTCGCCACGGCGCTCCCGTATCTCGATGCACCCGCGAAGCATTGGCTCAGCGCGCAGCTGGGGCGCGTCTACGACCAGCATGCATGGCTCGCGCGCCTTGACATGGACGCGTGACGGAAGGCGTCCATAGCCAAGAAGACGCCTTCCACGAGGTGGCGCCTTCAGCCTGCGGCAAGCATGTTTTGCTAGCGGTTGATCACAGGTGTGAGAGTCACTGAATCGCTCGCCGTGGCGACGGCGCAAAACAAACGCGACGTGAGCATCGCGTACGCGGTAGAATGTTGGGAAGACGCAATTTTGTGGGGTTCCCATGACACGAAGCGGCGACCGCCTGACGCCACGCGAAGTCGAAGTCCTGGGGCTCGTAGCGCACGGCATGACAGATGCGCAGATCGGAACGCGCTTAGTGAACGGCGACACGATCCACATGCAGTCGGATCTCATGCACGAGATGGGGCACGTGCTATTGAACGCCAACGAACACTATCCTCAATACGGATGCACCAGCATCATGTCGCATTGCGCCACCAACATCACCGTCCAACAGCACGACCTCGACGACTTCACGAACGCCTATCGGATGGCGGAGGCGC
The DNA here is from genome assembly GCA_038211505.1 of Dehalococcoidia bacterium. Lineage (GTDB taxonomy): Bacteria > Chloroflexota > Dehalococcoidia > DSTF01 > JACRBR01 > JBBQVO01. The sequence continues at coordinate 27,221 of JBBQVO010000002.1, forward strand.
CAGATGCCGCCTATGGCCAACTGACAAGCTCAACGAATCTTCGGCATTTCTTTGAAGGAAGCTATTGGACGGCGGGTTCTGGCAACGGGTTCACGCTCCACGCCGAAAGCCAATACGTGATGGATCGATCCACATCGGGCCTCGGCGGCGCGTTCGGGTTCTACACCTCAATGCCGCGGATCATCAACAACACCGACGACGGCACACCAAATTCAGTTGACCGATCCGACGTCCCGTCGTCTGGAAACGAATGGTGCTTCAAAACCCGAGGCGAGTCCGGAGCGATACCCGGCACCGCGCTCTACTATCATTGGGGCCCGCAATCCCGAGCCTACTGCCTGCGCCAGTCGTACAACGGTTCTGGGGTGTTCGTCGTCAGCAGCCGGAATGACTACGTCACATTCCGCGTCTGGAATTATTCAAGTGTCTCGATCAACAACGTGGCGCTGCTTCTCGGCGACAACGTCACGCACGTTTGCAACCTACCCGACCTTGCTCCGAACGCCTCGACTTACTGTTTCTGGACTGGAGCCGGCAGCGGCGCGGGGTTTGTTCGACTTTGGTACAACCTCGTCGAACATGGCTCAATCGGCTACGACATCCGTTGAATAGGAGGATCACGTGAAATTCACACTCGCGCCGGCCGTCGTCATCTCACTTCTGGTGCTCGCTGAGGGTGCTCATGCTCAAACGCCGCCCGCCACGGAGGCGGCGCCGCCCACGGTGACTGCAACAGCCCCGATAGCCACAGCGACGGCGGCGGTAGCCACGGCGACGGCGGCGGTAGCCACGATTCCCGCGTCGGCCACCGCCGTTCCGATCACGGCGACAACGAAGATCTCAGGCGCGCTCGCGCAGGACACCGACGGCGACGGCAAGGCGTCGTCGGCCGACACGGCGGCCGTGACCCTCGTTGAGCTCGTCTCTCAGACACGTGGCGTGTTCAGCGTGCTCTCCGCCGGCGATGGCAGCTTCGTGTTCGACGAGGTGCCGAACGGCGATTACCAGCTCGAGCTGTGGTGGTCGCCCGGATTCGTCGACACCACAGCCTCGGCTGAAAACGCAGGGCTGGCCACGATTGACTTCGTAGTGAATGCCGACGGCTCGACGAAGAACGCGCCGCAGAAATCATTCTTGCTGAAGGTGAAGCCTGACGGGCTGATCCCGTACCCGGTTCGAAGCGGGCCAGGAGGCGAACCCGCCCGCGGACGCCTGAACGTGAGCACCGGAGCCCGGGTAGCCGCGGCTGCACTCCCGGCGACCGGTACGGCGGGCGGCACAAACGCGCCGTTCGTCTTCACCATCGTCGGCGCAGCGCTATTGGTCGTGGCAGCCGTATGCGGCGTCGCGTTGTCGCGCCGCAAGCGAGCGCCGGCGGCCTAAGCCGACGGCTTCCACGTCGTGCCGCCGGCGGCGTCTTCGAGCGTGATGCCGACTTCGGCGAGGCCGTCGCGGACGCGGTCGGCGAGCTGCCACTGCTTGGCGCCGCGCAGCTCCGTCCGAATCTGAATCAGCAGATCGATGAACGGCGCCGCCTCGATCGATTGCTCCGACTGCTCGAGCCGCAGGCCGAGGACGTCGCCCAGCTCCAGCAGCAGCGCCTGCGCTGCGCTGGTGCCGCGGCTGTCGTCGCGCGCGCGATTGATCTCTTTCGCCAGATCGAACAGCACCGCCAGCGCCTGCGGCGCATTGAGATCGTCGTCCATCGCCGCGATGAAGCGTTCGCGATAGGCGTCGAGACCGAAGCCGCCGTCACCGTCGCCACCGGCAGCGCGCGCCGCCGTGCGCAGGCGCTCGGCGCCGGTCTTCGCGGCGTCGAGTGTGTCCTCGCTGAAGGTCAGCGGCTTGCGGTAGTGCGACGTCAGTATCCACAGCCGCAAACCGTCACCGCCGACTCTGTTCAGCCCGTCGCGGATCGTGATGAAGTTGCCGAGCGACTTGCTCATCTTCTCTTCGCCCATCTTCACCCAGGCGTTGTGCAGCCAGATGTTGACGAACGGCACGGCGCCCGTGTACGCCTCCGTCTGCGCGATCTCGTTCTCGTGGTGCGGGAAGATCAGGTCCTCGCCGCCGCCGTGGATGTCGATGCGCTCGCCGAGATACTTCAGCGACATGGCCGAGCACTCGATGTGCCAGCCCGGCCGCCCCTTGCCCCACGGGCTCTCCCACGACGGTTCGCCCGCCTTGGCGCCCTTCCACAGCGCGAAGTCAGCAGCGTTTTCCTTCTGCTCGCCGGGATCGACGCGCGCGCCCGCGAGCAGCGAATCCTGCGTGCGATGCGCCAGCTTGCCATAGTCGCTCTTCGCCGAGACGCGATAGTAGACGTCGGAGTACTCGCTGAGCGTCGACGACGCCTCGTACGCGAAGCCCTTCTCGATGAGCTTCGCGATCATCTCGATCATCTCGGGCACTTCTTGCGTCGCGCGCGGGTAGACGTCCGGGGGCAACACGTTGAGGTCGCGCATGTCGTCGCAGTACTGGTTGATGAACTTCTCGACGAGCTCGTCGGTCGTGATCTTCAGCCGATTCGCGCGCTCGATGATCCGGTCGTCGATGTCGGTGAAGTTCTGGACGTGCTTGACCTTGTTTCCGCGCCACGTCAGGTAGCGCTTGACGACATCGAAGACGACGTAGCTCATCGCATGGCCGATGTGCGAGACGTCGTACGGCGTCACGCCACAGACGTACATCGTGACGACGTCGCCTTCGGGCTTGAACTCTTCGAGCTGCCGGGTGAGGGTGTTCGTAAAGCGGATCAACTGCCCACAACTTCCGGGCTCGGAAGCGCGTCATCGCGCCGAACGTGATGATGCAACGGCTCGCCGTCGTCGGGCATCGACAGGTCGGCCGACGCGCCGAGCGCTTCGAGCTTATCCTGCAACGTACGCATCCGGCGATCCATGCGTTCGATGTGGCGCTCCAGCGCGTCGATGCGATCCCATTCCGGATCCGGCAACTTCATGATCGTGTCGCTGCCAGGATCGTAGAACGCGACCACGTGCCCGGGCACACCGACGACGGTGGCGTTCTCCGGCACATTCGTCACGACGACGGAGCCGGCGCCGATGCGCGCGTTCGCCCCAATCTCAACGGCGCCGATCAGCTTCGCGCCGGCGCCGACGGTTACACCGTCACCCAGCGTCGGATGCCGTTTCGTGCGATGCATGCTCGTGCCGCCCAGCGTCACGCCCTGGAGGATGTTGCAGTCGTCGCCGATCTCGGCCGTCTCGCCGATCACGACGCCCATGCCGTGATCGATGAACAGCCCCTCGCCGATCGTCGCGCCGGGGTGAATCTCGATGCCCGTCGCGAAGCGGCTGAAGTTCGAGATGACGCGCGGCAGCACCGGCACCTTGCGCTGATGCAGCGCGTGTGCGATGCGGTGCAGTTCGCGCGCGTGAAAGCCGGGATAGGCCAGCACGACTTCGGCCGCGCTGCGGGCAGCGGGATCGCGCTCGAGGATGGCGTCGATGTCGCGTTTGATTGCGTTGAGTACGGACATTGGGATGCTTTCGTCGGACGCCTGTCCGCGCCGTTTCGGCCACTTGTACGTCGGGTTGTCGGCGGGAATCGGGGCGCGCTCGATACGAGGCACCCCTACGGACAAGCGCAGAGGGCTCCGGTCACGCGAAATACGTCGAAACTGCAAGCGGGAAAGAAGCGGAATGCCAACTATTGCTCCCGATCCGAACCTGTGCCGGACGAACTGAATCAGCAGATTCGCCGCCGTTCACTCTAGCAGCACGACGGCGAACGCGGCAATTCCCTCGTTTCGGCCGGCAAAGCCGAGATAGTCCGTCGTTGTCGCCTTGACGGACACCTTCGTCGCGTCGAGCTTCAGCGCGCTGGCGATCGCGTGGCGCATGCCCGGCACATGCGGCGCCATCCGCGGCTCCTGCGCGACGATCGTCGTGTCGACGTTCGAGATCGTGAGTCCATACGTGCTGACGTGGTCGTACGTCTCGCGAAGCATCGCGACGCTGCTCGCGTCCTTCCAGCGCCCGTCCGTCGACGGGAACATCGCGCCGATATCGCCGAGCCCCGCCGCCCCCAGCAGCGCATCGATCACGGCATGCAACAGCGCGTCGCCATCAGAGTGCCCGTCGAGCCCGCGCGGATGCGGAATCTCGATGCCGCCGAGCATCAGCCGCCGGCCGTCCGCGAACGCATGGACATCGATCCCCTGCCCGATCCTCATGCGCAGAGCATAACGCTCGCCCTGGCGTTATCCACAGAGGGACACAGAGATCACAGAGGAGGGAGGCTTCAGAGCGCACTGAACGTTGTCAACGAAAGTGCTTCTCCAACTCGGAGGCGTAGCGTCGCCCAACGCTGTGAGAGTGCGAATGCAGCCAGTCGCTGAGTTTTTTGGTCCCGGAGGCGGCGGAGCCAGTCACGAGCAGATTGGATGTGAGGCCCGCCACCTCATCCGGCGTCAGCACGACGTCGCGGACGACAACGCCGATCAGCCGCGACAGCGCCAGCGCGATCGGCGCCGGCAGGTGAACGATGCGCGCGCGGCTCCCGACGGCGCGCGCGATCAGGCGCACGAGATCGTCGAACGAATACGTTTCGGGCCCGACGGCGTCGATGATCACGTTCTCGGTGCGCTTCGCCTGCGCGACAGCAAGTGCCGCCATATCGTCGACGAACATCGGCTGCAGGCGGTAGGCGCCGTCGCCCGGCACCGCGAACAGCGGGAATCGGCGCGCGATCCAGGCGATGTTGTTAATCAGCACATCCTCGTCGCCGAACAGCACCGTCGGCCGCAGGATCGCGTACGACAGCCGCGACTTCTTGATCATCGCCTCGACCTGCGCCTTGCCCCGATAGTACGGCAGCGTCGAGTCGATCGACGGGTTCGCGATGCTGACGTGGACGATACGTCGCACGCCTGCCGCCTCCGCGGCACGCACCAGCGCTTCCGTGTTCGCGATCGCCCGCTCGAACGTGTTCTCGCCGTGCGAGAACCGCACCCAGTAGGTGTTGTACAGCGTCGTAGCGCCGCGCAGGCTCTCCGCCAGCGCGGACGGATCATCGAACGCGTACCGCGCGACTTCCACCTGGCCGGCTTCGAACGGACTCGGCCGTTCCGGATGCCCCGTGAGCGTCCGCACGCGCACGCCATCAGCGAGCAGCCGCGAAGTGATGTACTTCCCGGTGTAGCTGAACGCACCCGTCACGACGTGCAGTTCCGGCTCGACCATCACACTCTCTCCCGCGCTCACCCAAATCTACGAGATGCAGCACTGAACCGATCATCGAAAACGCCGGCCCGCGACGGACGCAACGTCCGTTCGAGAAACTCGTCGGCGTCGTGCGGACGTGCCAGCCCCCCCCACCTTCTGTGAAATGGGTGAAATCTGTGGTTCCATCGAGTCCGCTATGATGTTCGCGCGTCATGGAAGACTTTGAAGCGTACGGGCAGCTTCGTGACCGCCCGATCCCCATTGGCACCGTCGGAGCTGGCGCGGCCGCCGCGCCGCCGCAGGCCCTCGCGCCGCCGATTCGTCGTAAACGCTCGCACTGGCTCCGCAACACGATCCTGCTGATCGTCGGCTACTTCGTGCTCGCCGCCGCCACGACGGTGCAGCCGCTGCCCCTGCCGCTGACGTCGTTGAAGATCTCGGCGCCCTTCCCGGGCGGCGCGCCACTGCTGTTCGGGCTGCCGAACCGCCCCTTCACCGTGCTCGTCATCGGCCTCGACCGCCGGCCGGCGGAGACCGGCGCCAGCCGCACGGACACGCTGCTGCTGCTCCGCATCGATCCGGGCGACCACACGGCCGCGTTCCTCAGCATTCCGCGCGACTCGTTGATGCAGATCCCGCTTGCCGACGGCAGCTTCAGCCAGGATCGCATCAATACGGCGTTCGTCTACAACTACTCGTCGAAGGACAGCAGCGCCGCGCCGAAGGCGACGATGACGACGATCGAGCACAATCTCGGCATCCACGTCGATCACTACGTGATCTTCGACCAGCGCAGCGCCGAGGGACTGATCCAGGCGATGGGCGGCGTGACGATCGATAACCCCGTCGCCTTCGGACAGGCCGATTACTCCGACGACGACGTCCACGTCATCCCGCAGCAGTTCGCCGCCGGCAAGATCAAGCTCGATGGCTATCAGGCCGTCGCCTACGGCCGCATCCGCGAAGGATCGACGGACTTCGATCGCATTCTGCGCCAGCAGCGCGTCGGCTCGGCGCTGATTCACAACGCGTCGTCGCCGCTATCGATCTTCCACCTGCCGTCGATCTACAGCGCGTACAACAAGACGATCGATACCGACATGAGCGCGCGGCAATCGGGAGGTGTGCTGTCGATGCTGAAGCGCGTCGACGACGGCGATTTGAAGACGAAGTCGCTTGGCGATGCCGCCGTCTCGTGTCAGACGTGCACTGCATCGATCCAGCTGCTCGACCCCGCGAAGGTGCAGCAGATCATCGACGACGCCTTCGGCGACAAAACCGCAGGCGCGCGCGCAGCCGAACTGCTCGTCGCCGCAGGAGTTACCCCGTGAACGAAAACGAATCTGATGGCGCTGTCACGTCGGGCATCGCCGCCGACTTTCTGATCCTCGCCGACTCGGCGCAGGTGCAGGGGGAGAAGCTATTTATGCTGGGCGGTGGCTGGTCGATGATCTGGGCCAAGGAGTTTCCGGCGCAGCATCAGATGGCCGTCGCGGCGGGCATCCTCATCCCGTGGCTCGAGACGAACGCGCGCCATCAATTCAAGATTCAGGTGCGCGCTGAGGACGGCACGGCATTCGGCGACATCTCCGGCGAGTTCGAGCAGGGACGGCCGCCCGGCTTGCTCGCGGGAACGACGCAGCGCGTGATGGTGGCGATCAACCTCGGCATCCGCATCGAGCGGCCGTGTGAGGCGGTGGCGGAGCTGACGCTCGACGGCGCCGTCGCGAAGATCGTGCCCTTCCGCATCGTGCAATCGCCACCGCGCTAGCTGTCGACACTACGCCTGTTGCGCCACGGGGTCAGGGCTGCGCGGCACCGCGCGACGAGGGCTATGTGCGAATTTTCTGCGTTTGCGCGACGAACGCATCGAACAGCCGGCGCATCTGCGGGTGAAATGCGGCAACATGATCTTCGACGCGCTCCGGATGCCACTGGACGCTGACGACCCAGCGGTGCTGGAGGCTCTCGGCGCCTTCGACGAGATCGGCGCCGTGATCGTCGGCGAACGCGACGGCGCGCAACCCCGACCCGAGATCGCCGGTCGCGACCGCCTGATGATGCCGTGAATTGATCTCGATGTGCGTCTCGCCGAGCGCAGCCGCTAGCCGGCTATCGTCGACGATCCGGACGTCGTGCCAGCGCGACGGATAGCCTTCAGTGCGGAAGTCGGCGCGATGCTCACCGCTGTCGATGTGCTGCAGCAACGTGCCGCCGAATCCGACGTTCATCAGCTGATGTCCGCGGCAGATCGCCAGCACGGGGATGTCGCGGGCGAGGGCGGCGTCCAGGTAGGCCAGCTCCATGGCGTCGCGCTCTGGCGACGTCTCCTTCACCTTCGTGTGACGCTCGGCGGCGTATCGCCCGGGATCGACGTCGATGCCGCCAGTCAGCACGAGCGCGTCGAGTGACGGCGCGAGATCGGCCACGCGACTGGCAGCCGATTCGTCGAGATCGATGACATCGCCGCCGGCGTCGCGGACGCGCGACCAGTAGCGATCGATGACCTCCGGCGGCACGTCGGCCCAGCGCGTCACGCCGATACGCGGTCGTTCATTCACGTCGAAAGCCTAGCGCGATGCGTCTGTGCGGTCGAGCGCGGACGCGAAATGGGGCGGCCCATGCGGCCGCCCCATCGTCATTCGGTTCGTGGACGTGGCTTACTCTTCGAATTCGGGCTCGTCTCGATCTTCCGCCTGTGCCACTTCGAAGAGGCTCTGCTCGCGCGGCTCCGCTTCAGTGTCGGCTTCGCCGTCCGTGTCCTCCCAGTCATCGGTGTCATCGGCCGCGTCATCGTCGTCGTCGCCATCGTTGCGGACGAGGCTCTCGCGCGTGTAGGCGCGTACGACGTCGCCGGCCTTGCCGGCCGGGAACGAGAGACGGCCGACCTGCGTCGGGTGCTGGAACGTCTCCTTGATGATGACGCGCACCGACTCCGAGTCGATGCCGGCGACGGCGGCCGCGTACTTGTTGCCGCCTTCCATCAACCGCGACAGCCGCAGCGCGAGCTTCGGCTCGATATCGCTGATGTGCTCGCCGGCCATCGTCTCGATCGAGATGCGCGTGCCGTTCGCCTTCACGGCCACTTCGTCACCGGCCGATAGCGTCGCGAGCGACTTGATGTTCTGCGGCCGCAGCTTCGTGACGCCGGTCTTACCCATCTCTTCGATGAAGAGGCTCGTATCGACCTGCTGCGCGCGATCGGGCTCGGTCTTCGCGCGCGCGCTCGCCAGGCGCTCGAGGTTCTTGCGCGCGATGTTGTTCGTCGGCTCCAGGTCGAGCGTCTTCTGGTACGCCTCGCGCGCTTCCTTGATCTTGCCGGTCTCACTGAGCGCCTTGCCAAGGCGATTGTACGCGTCCGCCTCGTTGGGGAACGTCGCGATGATCGCTCTGTTGGCGGTCACAGCGTCGTCCCACCGGCTCTGCATCGCGAACTGGATCGCCTGCTCGCTCCGCACTTTCTTGATCCGTGCTTTGTCTTCCGTCTGGTTCATGTGTCCTCTGAAATCCTTGGCTGAATGTCGCGTGATTGTAGAAGGTGCCAGATCGCAAGACAAGACCGATCGGGTGCCTGTAATATCGACGCTGCAAGTTCCTTCAACAGCTTCACGCCTACGTAACATTACGCATGCCGGTCGGCGGAAGTTCCTCGATCAGCGCCGCGTAACCCCGTATATTCGTCGTTATGACTACGCCTGACCCCGTCAATGAGATCATCGTCCATGGCATCGTCGTCGGCGCCTTCCAGGAAAACTGCTGGGTAATCGGCAACCGCCGTACCGGCGAGGCGATCTGCGTCGACCCGGGCGACCAGCCCGACGAGGTCCTGGCGATGGCCCGCGACATGGGCGTGACCATCAAATACATCGCCAACTCCCACGCGCATATCGACCACATCCTCGGCGTCGGCGCGATCAAGGAGGCGACTGGCGCACAGTTTCTCCTGCACGAGAGCGATCTGGAACTGGCGCGCGGCACTGTGCGATCGGCGAAGGGGCTGCTGGGTATCGACGTCCTTCCGCCGCCGGATCCGGATGCGTTTCTCGCCGACGGCGATGCGATCGACGTCGACGGCCTGAAGCTGACGGTGCTGCACACGCCCGGCCACACGCGGGGCAGCGTTTGCTTCTACGCGAACGGTGTGCTGTTCGCCGGCGATACGCTGTTTCAGGGCTCCGTCGGCCGCACCGACCTGCCCGGCGGCGACGAACGCGAGGAGCTCGGTAGCATCGTCGATCGTCTCCTCGTGCTGCCCGATGAGACGATCGTCCTCCCCGGCCATATGGGCCAGACGACGATCGGCGACGAGCGCCAGCGCAACCCGTACGTGCGCATGGAGATCGCGCGGAGGGCGAGCGAGTGATCGCCTCCGTCGTCGGACAGGCAGCGAGCCGCAACACGCGGATCTCAACGCGATGAGCGCCTCCGGACACGCCGATGCGAATTCGCGCGCGACGAGACGCCTCGGACTCGACTGGGTGTTCGGCGCACCCGCCCTGCTGTTCGTCGCCTTTCTCGCGATCCCGCTCTGGGCGCTAGCATGGCGCGGCATCAGCAGCGGCGAGCTCGCCGACAACGTCACATCGTCGCTCGTGCTCGACTCGCTGCGGTTAAGCGCGATCACGAGCACGGTGACGCTCGCCGTAGCAGTAATGGTCGGCACGCCGCTGGCGTATCTGCTGGCGCGGCGGTCGTTCCCGGGAAAGTTCGCCGTCGATCTGCTGCTCGATCTGCCGATCGTGCTGCCGCCGACGGTCGCCGGTGTCGCGCTGCTCGTTGCGCTCGGCCGCCGCGGCGCGGTCGGCGCGCGCTTCGACGCCGCCGGATACGACATCGCCTTCACAACGACGGCCGTCGTGCTCGCGCAGCTGTTCGTTTCGGCGCCGTTCTACATCCGCACCGCGAAGGCCGGGTTCGAGAGCGTCGAGCCGGTGTACGAAGGTGTCGCGTCAACGCTTGGCGCGTCGCCATTGCGGACGTTCTTTCGGGTGACGCTGCCGCTCGCCTGGCCGTCGCTGGTCGCCGGCGCCATCCTCTGCTGGGCGCGCGCGCTTAGTGAGCTCGGCGCGACGCTGATCTTCGCCGGCAACCTGCAGGGCCGCACGCAGACGATGCCGCTGGCGATTATCAGCGCCTTCGAGTCGGGCCAATCGATCGACGTGCCGATCGCGCTGTCGTTGATTCTCGTCGCCGCGGCGTCGATTCTGCTGCTGTTGCTGCGCGTCGTCGCCAACAACGCGCCGGCTCGGATGTAGCCGATGTTCTCGATCGACATCCGCAAGCGCATCGGCGACTTCGATCTCGCGCCCCAATTCGAGGCGGCGAGCGAGCTTGTCGTGTTGTTCGGGCCGTCCGGCTGCGGCAAGTCGCTGACGTTGCAGGCGGTCGCCGGACTCCTTACGCCGGACAGCGGCCGCATCGCAATTCCGGGCGGCGCCGTCGCCTTCGATTCGACGACCCGCGCCAATCTGCCGCCGCAGGCGCGCAACGTCGGCTACGTCGTGCAGGAGCTGGCGCTCTTTCCGCACATGACGGTGCGCCAGAATATCGAGTTCGGGATCGCGTCCTGGCCGAAGGATCGCCGGAGTGTGCGGGTTCGGCAGCTCGTCGCTCTGCTGAACCTCGAAGGGCTTGAGGACCGCCGGCCTCGCCAGATGTCTGGCGGACAGCAGCAGCGCGTCGCGCTCGCAAGAGCGCTCGCCGCCGAGCCGTCGCTGCTGCTGCTCGATGAGCCGTTCTCGGCGTTGGAAGCGCCGTTGCGAGCGACGCTACGGCGTGAGGTCGCGGCCCTGCGGCGCCGTCTCAACCTGACCGCGCTCTTCGTCACGCACGACATCGGCGAGGCGTACGCGCTCGCCGATCGCCTCGTCGTCTACGACGCCGGGCGCGTGCTGCAGCACGGACCGCCGCGCGATGTCTTTCGCAAGCCGTCGTCGCATCGCGTCGCGGAGCTGCTCGAGACGCGCAACGTCATTCCCGGCATGATCGTTGCCTACGCCGAAGGAGTCGTGGTGGTGCAAACGCCCTGGTTCACCGCCCGCGTCCGCGATCCCGAGGCGCCGGTGCGCGGTGATGTCTACGTCTGCATTCGGCCCGAGCACATCATCATCCTGCGGGACGGTCGCGACGCGCACGGCGGTGACGATGTCGTGCTCGACGCGACGATCGTCGAAGACGTCTCGATGGGGAACACGCATCGGCTCTACATGCGCGCTGACGGCATCGGCGGCGAGACGAGCACTTCGCACATATTCGAAGTCGATATGCCGGCGCACCCGTACGAGGTGCTCGGCATCGAAACGAGAGCGGAGTGGCGCATCGCGCTCACGGCGGAGCATCTCTCGCTCGTGCCGCGACCGTGACGCGCGTCGCTCACGATCACTCGTCCGACATCCAGTCATCGTCGTCGACTTCGATGAGCGTGCCTTCGACCTCCGCCTTGAGATTCGACAGCCCTTCGACGAGCGCGATCTCGTACCCCTGATCACGCATGCCGAACGTCATGATCCGAAATAGCGCGTAACGGAATCCGAACGGCACCAGTGTCGCCGCAACTTCCGTGAAGCCGTCCTTCGGCTCGATGGCATACGTCAGGTAGCACGGGATGTCGCCGATCGTCACCCGCAGTTCCATCAGTTTGTTCGGTTCGGTGCGGAGCACTTCGAATGTGTCGCCGACGTTCTCGGCCGCGCCCCGCAGATCGCGTTCGAGTGCGGCGTAGATCTCCTCGGGCGATCCGTTGATGGCGAATGCTTTTTCGATGGCCACGAATGCTCCGTCCGATGACAACTGGCGATGCGCGCCGCGTACGGACATAATACGTGCGGCCGCCGGCTCCTCGGCGCCGGACTGAGGACTATGCGCCGATCCATCTTCTGGCTGCCGCTCGTCGTCGCATCGGCGATCGGTATCATCGCCTGCGGCGGCAGCGCCGCGGCGAAGCGAGCGACATCAACCGCAATCGCGAATCCGCCGGCTGACATCCGCATCGCGTCCGGCGAGCCGATCGTCATCGGCGTTTCCGTCGCGCTTTCCGGCGACCAGGCGGGCCTCGGCGCGGACATCGCCGACGCGGCCGATCTGGCCGTCCATGACGCCGGCGGTTCGATCCGCGGCCGCACGATCAAGACCGTGCGAGTCGATGACGGCTGCACCGACGCAGAGAAAGCGCTGGCCGCGGCACGCCAGCTGATACAAGACCCGCACGATCTTGCCGGCGTGATCGGGCCGATGTGCACGACGGGGGCGCAGGCAGCGAACAAGGTCTACGAATCCGCTCACGTCATCCACATCACGCCGTCCGCGACGCGCGTCGAGCTAGCGCAACAGGGCGAGCGCTACTTCTTCCGCACAGCCTGGCGCGATGACGTGCAGGCGATGACGCAGTCGGCCTATGCCCGCTCGTCGCTGGCCGCCACCAGCGCTATCGTTGTCGATGACGGTGAGCCGTACGGGAAGGCGCTCGCCGATGCCTTCGAATCGGCGTTCACGGCCGGCGGTCGTGTGTCGCGCGAACGCATCGAGCGCGGCGCAACGGACTTCGGGACGATCGCCCGCAAGATCGCCTCTGCGAACCCGGATATCGCGGTGTACGAAGGCTTCGACCCGGAGGGCGCGGGATTGTTGAAGGCCCTGCATGACGCAGGCTTCAAGGGGAAGTTCGTCGGTGCCGACGCAATTCTGAGCACACGCGACTTCATCGGCGCCGGCGCGCAGAGCGACGGCGCGATCATCACCGGCGGGCCGACACCCGACGACACGTTCACATCGAAGTTCCGCGACGCCTATCATCGCGAGCCGACGACGCCGTTCGTGCTGCAATCGTATGACGCGATGACGGTGCTGTTGAAGACGATCGGGGTCGTTGCGCGGGATGATGGCGCTGCGATGGTGATCGACCGGACGGCGCTCGCCGATCAGCTGCGATCCGGCACGTACGCCGGCGAGACCGGCGCTATCGCGTTCGATGACAGCGGCGACCGCCGCGGCGATACCGCGAGCGCGCTCGGTCTCACGATCTATCGCGTGGCGAACGGGCGATTTGAGGCGATCGAGTAGCTAGGCCGCGTCTTCGAGCTGCAACTCGCTGAGCGCCAGCGCGAGCGCTTCGTTGAGGCGCCGGATCTTCTCGTCGCGGTCGTCGATCTTTCGCTGGAGATCGAGGATGCGCTGCTCGATATCAATCGGCTCGGGCTGCGTCGTTGTGGTCTCGTTATCGTTCATCGTGCGCCGATTGTCGCACTCGCTTCTCCGCCGGGCTATCAGCGAACACCCTACATGCGTGGCGGAGCCGTGACAGTCGATACCACGTGCGAAAAGCCGCGTTCGTCAGCCTTCCGCCTCGCCTGTCAGCGCGAATTTGCGCCGAATTTCCCTGCGTTTTACACAACACTCACACGCCTCCAATACGATTCGAGCGACGATACTGTCATGAGCAAGCTCAACGCTGCCCGGAAGGACGATCGCATGCCGACCACCGGCAAGTCCGCACCAGCCGCGAAGCCCGAACCGGCGACGTTGCCGCTCGCCGGCACGCGTGCACCCGCGGCGAAGGCGAACGGCAGTGTGCTGATCGTCGACGACGACGAGCACATCCGCGAGCTGGCGACGCTGTATCTCGAAAAAGAAGGCTACGACGTGACGCTCGCCATCGACGGGACGAGCGCGGTCGAGCAGGTGCGCCGCGGCAATCCGAATCTCGTCATCCTCGACCTGATGCTGCCGGGGATGAGCGGCCACGATGTGTGCAAGGAGATCCGGAAAGACAACAACGTTCCGATCATCATGCTCACTGCGCGTGATGAGGACATCGACAAGATCCTCGGCCTCGAGCTCGGCGCCGACGACTACCTGACAAAGCCATTCAACCCGCGCGAGCTGGTTGCGCGCGTCAAAGCCATCTTGCGCCGCGCCGAAACCGCCACGCAGGGCCAGGCTGCGGGACCTGTGACGCGCGTCGGCGCGCTGACGATCGACAAGCAGCGGCGCGAAGTGCACATCGCCGATCGCGAGCTCACGATGCGCACGAAAGAGTTCGATCTGCTGGCGACGCTCGCCGAAAACGCCGGCATCGTCCTCACTCGCGAGCAGTTGCTGGATCGCGTGTGGGGCTACAACTTTTACGGCGAGACCCGCACCGTCGACGTGCATGTGCAACATGTGCGCGCAAAGCTCGCCGACAGCGGCCTTGGCATCATGACGGTGCGCGGTGTCGGATATAAGCTGATCGAAGAGAAGGAGTGACGCGCGTCGTGCGATGTGTCGGCGCCCGCGAACCGCACAGCGAACCAGGAGGCGCATGCTGAGCAGCCTGCGCTCCCGGCTGATCGCCTCGTTCGTGCTGATCGTCGTGATCACGCTCGCCGCCGCCGGCGCCACACTGTACGCGCGGCTCGGCGGCTACAAAGATCAGCTGACGGCGGCGACGCTGCGGCAGGTCGCCTCGCCGATCTACTACAACCTGACGCTGAACCGCGCGCAGAACGCCGCCGATGGCGGCGCGAAGAAGCTGCGCACCGACCTGCTCCAGTATCTGCGTCTCCAGCAGCAGGACGGCGTCACGGTGCTGCTGCTCGACGCAAACGGCAACGTCCTGCCGGAAGCGATCACCGACGACGCGCTGCTGAATGAGCACTTCGATGTGCCGCCGGCGCCTGCGCGCGGGCCTAACTTCTCGCAGCTCAAAGAGTCGAAGCACGTGACCAAGGACGGCCGTACGCTGACGTTCGTCACCGTGCCGACGCCGGCCGGCGTCCGTCTCGCGACCGGCGGCATCGCCGGCATCGTCGTCGCGCTTCCTGAGTCCGCCGGGCCCGACGTCTACGCGGAACTGCGGCAGCGGCTGTTGCTCGCCGGCGCCATCGGCCTGCTGGCGGCGGTCGTGGCGGCGCTCGTCCTCTGGGCGTCGCTGTACCGGCCGATGGGCAAAGTGACCACGGGCATCCGCGCCGTCGCGAAGGGCGACTATCGCCAGCGCGTCCCCGTCACCGGGCCGACGGAGGTGCGGCGCCTCGCCACCGACGTCAACGCCATGGCCGACTCCGTGCAGCTGTCGCAGCGTGAGTTACGCGAGTTTCTCGCGAACGTCTCGCACGAGCTGAAGACGCCGCTCACATCAATCCGCGGCTTTTCGCAGGCGATGCTCGATGGCACGCTCGATACACCCGACGAGCGGGCGCGCGCCGCCCGCGTCATCGATGCCGAGTCGCGCCGGTTGCTGCATCTCGTCGGCGAGCTGCTCGATCTGTCGCGCATCGAATCGGGCCAGCAGGCGATGAATGTCGCCGACGTTTCCGTCCCTGAGCTGCTCGCGCACGTCCGCGATGTCTTCTCGCTTCGCACCGACGACACTGGCGTCGCGCTCGATATTCGCGCCGAGCGCGATGACGTCGTCGTCGCCGACTTCGATCGCATCGAGCAGGTGCTCGGCAATCTCATCGACAACGCGTTTCGCCATACGACGGCGGGGCGGGCGATCACCGCCGGGGCGCGGCCCGGGCCAAATGGCTTCATCGAGATCTATGTGCGCGATGAGGGCGAGGGCATCCCGGCCGCCGATTTGCCGCACGTCTTCGACCGCTTCTACCGCAGCCGCGACGAGGCGAGCGGCACTGGCGCGGGGTTGGGGCTGACGATCTCGCGCGAGATCGTGCGGGCGCACGGGGGCGAGATTCGCGCCGAATCCGCGCCCGGCGGCGGCACGACGTTCGCGTTCACGCTGCCGATCGCCTCGCGCGCGGCGCGGCAGCCCGTTGCCGATCGTCCGGGCACGGTCAGCGTCGAGCGCCATCTCGGCGACGTGCCGGGCTAGTCCGAACGGTTCCGTGTCCAGCTTCCACCCTAGTTCGATACTCTGACGGCACAATGGAAACACGCACCGAGATTTCCGCCGGCGGCGTCGTCATGCGCGAGCGCGAGGGCGGCGTCGACATCGCGCTGATCCTGACGCACGAAGGACGCTGGCAGCTGCCCAAGGGCTGGGTCGAAGAAGGCGAGACACGCGAGCGAACGGCGATTCGCGAAGTGCGCGAGGAGGCCGGCATCGATGCCGACGTCGTCGGCCCGCTCGACACGATCGAATACTGGTACACATCGACGTACGATCCTGAGCCGGTGCGCGTCCACAAGTTCGTCCACATGTTTCTGCTGCGATATACCGGCGGCTCGACGGACGACAACGACGATGAGGTGATGGACGCGCGCTTCGTCGAGATCGCCGAAGCGGAGCGCATGCTCGCCTTCAAGGACGAGAAGCGGATGGTACGCATGGCGCGCGAAGCGATCGCCGGTCTAGCTCGCGATCAGGCGGACGCGTAAGCACGACGCCTTCGGCTACCGGCGAGCGGATGCGGCCGACGGGCGCGGGCGGATGCGGAAGGTGCAGCACTCGTCGCCTCGGAGCAGGCTCGTGCTGAGGCGGGCGTCGGCGCCCGCGAGCTGTCGCACAAACTCGACATCGAGCGCGCAGACGGCGCTATTTCGCGTGGCGACGTTCCAGAACGGGCAGGTGTGCTTCTCGATGAGGAAGTCTTCGCCCACCCACTTCGCCTCGGCGACGTTGCTCTGATCGGCGATAATGCGGGCCGTTTCGTCGAGCCGTTCGGCAACGGGACGGCCCTCGAGCCGCGGCAGATGCGGCGCGGCGAAACGGCCGGCGACGTTCTTCATCAGTCGCTGCAGCGCGTCAGGGCCGAGAAGGCCGCGCGCCTCTTCGATCAGCCCGAGCGCCAGTTCGTCGTACTTCTTCGGGTAGATGGCGTCGCCCTGGCGGGTGAGGCGGTACATCAGCGCCGGACGGCCGACGCGACCGCGCTCTTCGCGCGCTTCGATCAGTCCGTCGCGCTCGAGGACGGTGAGGTGCTGGCGGATGCCCGTGGCGGTGAGGCCCAGATGCGCGCCGAGATGTTTGATTGTCGCCTGGCTGTGCCGGCGCAGGTAATCGAGGATTTCTTGCCGCGTCGCCTGCACAAATCCTCCTCAGCGAAGGTCAGATCCACTATAACACGGGTAGATTCGCGCTCGATTCGCCGCGCGTCACGCAAAGAGGCATCGATGACTGACGATACTACCGACATGACAGCGATGAGCATGAGCGGCCCGAAACTCGACCGTGACCGCTTCCTGGTGAACCAGAAGCACCGCGCCTGGATGAAGACGAAGTACTACGTCTTCGACGAAGCCGGCGCGCCGCTGTTCTACGTCGAGCGGCCAGTAAAGCCGCTGCGCCGAGCCGACATCACGATCTTCGACGACGACACGCAGGCGTCGAGCGTGCTCGTGATCCGCCAGGATCACGGCTACGCCGCGCTCAAGCGCGAGTACACGCTGTTTGCCCCGGGGTCGGATGAGCCGATCGCGCACTTCGTCCGCGACAACATCAAGTCGCTCTTCCGGCGCGCCTGGGCCGTGACGGATCCGCAGGGTCAGATGATCGCCAGCGCGCGCGAAGATACGGCGGCGATCGCCGTGATCAGGCGCGTGCTCGAATTCTTGCCGTACATCTCGATCGTCATGGGGCTCGTGCGCACGAACTTCAAACTCTTCACGGTCTCGCCAGACGGCATCGAGACGCGCGCCGGCTCGTTCGATCGCAAGATCAGCATCGGCGACAAGTACGTGCTGAACCTGAGCGAGGATCCGACGAAGCTGCTCGACCGGCGCATCGCGCTCGCGCTCGGCATCTTGCTCGACACCGGCGAAGCGCGCTAGCGGCAGGGAACCTCGAGCGCTGTTCGCTGCGGACTGCGCACGGCTCCGCTTCGCCCGCCATCCGGTCGCAACCGACCTCACAGATCGTGTGTCAACAGCCGATGCTGTCTACGGGGTCAGCGCGCGCGTCGGGATGCATCGCGCGTCGCCATACATCCATGCCACACGACGTCCGCAATCGCATGCCGCATCGATATCTCATCGCCGCGATCGCGGCGGCGCTCGTCGCCGTCTTCGCCACCAGCGGATTCGGCGAGGCGCGGCGTACGCGCGTTCGCGCTCCGCAATCGACGATCGCGTCCCTGTCGCCGCTGCCGCCGCTGCCGGCTGGCTGGCCGGCGACGCTGCAACTCGGCATGAGCGATGGCCCCGGCGGCGCGGCAGCGATGAAGGCGACGGCGGCGTTCGACTTTCGGTATCAGTATCTCGCCGGTGGCGTCAACACAGGCAACGGCTGGGCGACCTGGAACGCGAACGGCGCCTTTGTCACGTACTACATCCAGGAGTCGATCGCCAACAACATCACGCCCGTCTTCACCTACTACCAGATGCGCCAGTCGTCGCCGGGCGACGCCGAAGCGGAAGCGACCGGCGTCTACGACAACACGCAGAATACGGCGACGATGACGTCGTACTGGAACGACCTCAAGCTCTTCTTCCAGCGCGCCGGCGCATTCCCGAATGCCAAGACGGTGCTGCACATGGAGCCCGACTTCTGGGGCTACATGCAGCAGCGATCGACGAACGACGACGCGGCGACCGTGCCCGCCAAGGTCGCCGCGACCGGCATGCCGGAGCTGGCCGGTCTGCCGGATAACGTCTCCGGATTCGCGCGCGCCGTCGTCAAGCTGCGCGATCTCTATGCGTCCAACGTGATCGTCGCGTATCACATGAGCGGTTGGGGGACGAACCACGATATCACGTACGAGAATCCGTCGGACACGAATGTCGACGCGTACGCCGTGCGCTCCGGCAACTTTTACAACTCGCTACATGCCAATTTCGACATCGCGTTCACGGATCAGGCGGACCGCGACGCCGCCTTCAAGCAGTACATCTATGGCGATGGCGGCGCTTCGTGGTGGGACAGCGAGGACTATCGGCGCAGCGTCCTCTATCTCGCGCGCTTCGTCGCTGTCGCGCAGAAGCGCGTCGTCATCTGGCAGATCCCGTACGGCAACACGAAGATGCGCGCCGTCAACAACACCTGGGGCCACTACCAGGACAACCACGTCGAGTGGCTGCTCGACGACCCGCCGCGCACGCATCTCACCGACTACGCGAACGCCGGCGTCGTGGCGTTCATGTTCGGCGGCGGCGCCGGCGGCACGACGTGCGCCTGCGATGCGCAGGGCGACGGCGTCACGAATCCGGCGCCGATCAACGGAAACGTGGCCATATCGCTGAACGCCGACGATGACGGCGGCTATTTTCGCTCGAAGGCGAGCGCCTACTACACCGCGGGCGCGATCGTGCTGCCGTCAGGATCCGTGCCGACGCCGACGTCGACGACTACCGCGACCCGCACGCCGACGCCAACGTCCACGCAGACGCCGACCGCGACGGCCACCCGCACGCCCGACATCGCCGTCCCCCGCAACGAAACCATCGTCGCGCTGCCCTGAGACGCTTTGGTACGATTGCCGCATGTGCAGAAGCATCAAGACCCTGCGCCGCGTCGACGAGCCCGCGACTGAGGACGAGATCCGCGCCGCGGCACTGCAGTTCGTCCGCAAGGTCAGCGGCTACCGTCAGCCCTCGCAGAAGAACGCCGAAGTCTTCGACGGCGCCGTCGACGAGATCAGCGACGCCTCCCGCCGGCTGCTCGAAGCCCTGGCGAAGCGCTGATCGGCGTTCGGAAGGGAAGCGAAGCGGAACATCTCGCTGTTCCTCGGCGTCGTAGTGGCATGAAGATCGCATGGCTGGCGACGCTCGTCTTCGGAGTCTGTCTGACGATGTCTTGCGGCGGAGACGTGCGCAGGGAATGCGCGAACGGTGCGGCGTGCGCCCCGGCTCACACCACGACACGCGACTGCGCAACTGGCGCGGCGTGCTCCATCGTGACGCCCGTCAGCCCGAGGCCCGCCCCCACCGCCGATACGCCAGCGCCGTATCCGACGGCGACGCCGGGCTCGCCACTGCCCGCTAGCCCGACGCCGAATGGCATCACACCGACCGTGGGCGCAGCCATCGCGCTAGGCCCGCCGGCAACCGACACGCCCACCGCGATCCCGATCGATCCATCGCACAGAACCGGCATTGCCGGTTACGTGACGCTCGGGCCGACGTGCCCGGTGCAGCGGATCGATAGTCCGTGCCCCGATCGGCCGTATGCGGCGACGTTCGAGGTGCGCAATGCAGCCGGCGATCGCGTGGCCGAGATTCAGTCAGGCGACGATGGGCGCTTTTTCATCGCGCTGCCGCCGGGCTCGTACGTGCTCGCGCCGCAATCATCGAACGTTTATCCGCACGCCCAGCCCCAAACCGTGACGGTCGTCGATGGGCAGGTGGCGGCGGTCCCTATCGTGTACGACAGCGGCATTCGTTAGGCCGAAGGCCCCTCTTGCAATCGACGGGCGGCGGTGCGACACTACGGTTCTCATAGACGTGACCGATACTTCAGGCGCATCTCCGCCCGGCACGGGCGTCACCAGCGGGGCATTTTGTGGACCTCGGACAGGTCGAGGCGTTCGTACAAGTCGCCCAGCACCGCTCCTTCAGCAAGGCGGCGGACGCGCTGTTCCTTACGCAACCTTCGGTGACGGCGCGCATTCAATCGCTCGAACGCGATCTCGGCGAATCGCTCTTCGAGCGCAACGGCCGGGGCGTCCGGCTGACGGAAATGGGCGGCGCGTTCCTGCCGTTCGCCCGCCGCGCGCTCAAAGCGCTACAAGAGGGTCGCGACGCGCTTGAGGGCATGCGTAACCTCGACATCGGATCGCTGAAGCTCGGATCAGCACTGACGGTGAGCACCTACGTGCTGCCGAAGATCCTCAAGAAATACTGTTCGACGTACCCCGGCGTCGAAGTCAGCGTGCACACCGGGCGATCGGAGCAGGTGCTGCAGATGGTGTTGTCGGACGACGTGCACTGCGCGCTGGAGCGGACGGTGCATCATCCCGAGATCGTGACCGTGCCGCTGTACGAGGACGATCTCGTGCTCGCCGTCGCGCCATCGCATCGCTTCGCGCGCACGCGATCGGCGGCGATCGACGACGTCGGGCGCGAGCAGCTGATCCTGTTCGACAAGGGGTCGTCGTACAACCAGCTGATCCAGGGCGTCTTCCGCCAGCACGGCATCGTGCCGCACACGCTCATGGAGCTCGATACGATCGAGGCGACGAAGAAGATGGTCGAGGAGGGCCTCGGCATCGCCCTGTTGCCGACGGTCTCGACCGGACGTGAGTTCGAGCAGGGCACCCTCGTCGCGATCGATATCCCCAACGCCGCGATGCCACGGCGCGAGATCTCGCTGATCTTCCGCAAGAACCGCAAGCACACGCGCGCCGTCACGGCGTTCTTCACACTGCTTGCCGATCTGTATCACGCGCCGCTACCGGAAGCGGCGCTGCTTGGCGTGGCGTAGAGCCTACTGCGTTTTCGGCGGCGCATTCAGCGCCGTGTTCACGACGTCGACGATCCGCGTATGCACGGCGACGTCGTCATCGATCGTGCTGTGACAGAGTCCGGCGGACGAGACGTTCTCCTCGTGGATGTTGGTCTTGTCGGCCATGCCAAGCGGCTCGCCGATCTGGCCGCGCGTCGTCGGCGTCCCTTGTGCATTGCGCGCGCAGACCTCCGTAGTCTGGTCTTGTTCGTTCAATTCGTATTGGTGGAAGACAGGCACGTGCGCCGGAACCGACGTCTTGTCGCCGGTGTATTTCAGTGTCACGCGATCGATGATCGCGACGTACGCAAGCTGAGCCGTAGGGCGATTCTTCTCGAGCCACGATGCGACGGCGAGCGCCGAGGTCGCGCCGTGGCTATGCCCGACGATCACGAGTCGCGCGCACCGATACGTGGTGAGCAGGCCGGATGTGATCTGCTCCAGCCAGTTCTCCATCGCCGTGTGCTGATTCTCTGCCGACTCCAGGTTCGGCGTCGAAACGAGCCCGACGGTCGTGAAGCCGCTCGACTCCGCCTTCTTGCGCAGCTCATCAACGAGCGTGCGAATCCCCTTCCCATCCTGCCCGTCCGTCAATCCGTTGGGTGCCGCGCCAGTGATGCCAAGGATGATGGCGAGCTTCGGGAATGTCTCGCAGTTCGGAACCATCGCCGCAAGTGATTCGACGAGGAACTGATGCTGGTCGTTGTTGCAGCGGGTCACGAGGGCGATATCGACCCCACGCAGGATCGCTCGATCGTGGTCGTCCACGACCCGATCGAGCGTGACATCGGGTTTTGCATCCGGTCGCCAGTCGCCGTCGTTGACTTTCCCGTCGTGATTCGTATCCAGGCAGTCGATCGTGATCGGACGAGCATCGGTCGCGGGCAAGACGGTGCCGATGGCCAGCGTCGGGACGGCGGTGGGAAGCGGCGGTGGCGTGGCGTCCGGCTGAAACGCCCGCCCGACGCAGGCGGAAGTCGCGAGCACGAGAAGCACCATGATAACGACGGCGCAGTGTCGGTTCATGAGGATCGCGCCCTCTTGTTGTGCACGAGGATCGTCGCGACGACGAAGAAGAGGGCCGTCTCGAACCCGAGCACGCCCCAACGCAGCAGCAGATCCGATGCATCATTGCCGTGAAAGCCGCGATATGGGATGCCCACCGTGATCTTGATCGCCTCGATCGACCAGCGGGTGATCGTGAAGTTCGAGACGAAGTAGCTGAAGCTCGACGCCAGGGGGCCGCCGACGAAGATGATCTGCGGGATCAGCACCAGCGGCACGAGGCTCTGTGCGCGATCGGCGTTGGAGACGGCAGCTGAGATCAGCAGCCCTAACGCTTCGGCCGCGATCGCCGTCA
The DNA here is from genome assembly GCA_038211505.1 of Dehalococcoidia bacterium. Taxonomy (GTDB): domain Bacteria; phylum Chloroflexota; class Dehalococcoidia; order DSTF01; family JACRBR01; genus JBBQVO01. The sequence continues at coordinate 50,085 of JBBQVO010000002.1, forward strand.
GAAGCAAGCCAATGTACAACTCGAGCGGTCCGTACGTGAACTCACCGCGTTTCGGCACGTCGACCTTGAGCAGCACGACGCCGAGGAGCATCGCCACCTGAACCACGGCCAGCAGACTCAGCACGGTCATCTTCGACGCCATGTACGGCAGCACGCGCATGCCCGCCTGGCGCTCGCGCGCGAACACGGGTAACTCACGCACGATCTCGCGCGCGGCGTTGATGGCGCCGAACCACGTCGCCGTTGCGGCGAGAATCAGTGGTAAGGCCGACGCTAGCTCGCCGTGTCTCAGCGTCCCCCGTATCTGGTCGATGTCGCTCTGGTCGGCAAGCGCGCCGAATTCGCTGAAGGCGTTGGAGCCAAAGACGAGGGCGAGGAGCAGGCCGATGGCCGGCGCCTGGAGCAGCAACAGTAGCAGGTTGCGGCGATCGCGCAGCATGATCTCGGCGCGGCGCTGGACCAGGACGGCGAACTGACTGATAAACGACTTGCGCTGGCGCCCCTGGACGCCGGTCAGCCGTGCGGGATCCCAGCTCACGCTATCGTCGAGGTGCTCGTCCGCCGGCAGCGCGCGGCGGCCGAGCTCCGACTCGCGGAAGCGCTGCTGCCACCACTCCGGCGTCTCTTCCGTTTCAACGCGCGTGTAGATGGCGTCGAGATCCGCCACGTCGAAGTACTCCAGCGCCTCCTGCGGCGACCCGATAAACGCCGTGCGGCCGCCGGACGCGAGAAAGATCATCCGGTCGCACTGCGCGAGGCTGGAGATGTCGTGCGTGACGAGGATCACGGTGTGACCGGCCTTCGCCAGCGCGTTCACAACCTCCATCAACCGCAGCGTTAGCCCCGGATCGAGGCCGCTCGTCGGCTCATCGAGAAACAGCAGGCCAGGGTTGGCGAGCAGCTCGCTGGCGATGCTGACGCGTTTGAGCTGGCCGCCGCTGAGCTTGCGGATCTCGAGCTCCCGGACAGGCGCGAGTCCGAGCTCGTCGAGCACGCGGTCGACGCGGCCTCGCGTCTCATCGCGCGACACGTCCGACGGCAGGCGTAGGCGCGCCGAGTACATCAGCGCGCGTCCGACGGGCAGCTCCGGATGCACGATGTCCTGCTGCGGCGTATAGCCGAACAGCGGCTGCACCGACTCGAAGCTCTCATAGAGATCAGTGCCGTTGATGCGCACGCGGCCGCGGTCGGGCGGGCGGACGCCGTTGAGCGCATCCATCAGCGTCGACTTGCCGGCGCCGCTCGTGCCGGCGATGGCGAAACGCTGTCCCGGCAACACCGACAGGGACACATCATCCAGGATGACCTTGCCGGCGATCGTGCGGTGGAGGCCGGCGGCGTCGAGGCGCACCTTGAGGCGATCGTCGTAGCTGCGGATCGTCGTGCCGTCATAGACGAGGCGGTACGGGCCGATGCGGATCACGTCGTCGGGGGCCAGCGTGTGCCGAGCGATGCGCCGCCCGTTGACGAAGACGCCGTTCGCCGAATTCAGATCTTCGAGCTGCACGCCGCCATCGCCTGGCGCAATGCGTGCGTGCTGGCGCGACACGCGCAGGTCATCGAGCAGGATCGCAGAACCGGGCGCGCGGCCGATGAACAACGGCCGATCCTCGGCGGCTCTGACATCGACGCCCGCGACCGGACGCGCGGCCGCGAGCCGCGGATGGCGCTCGATGCGCGTGGCGTCGTCGTCCTGCGCGTACTCGATCGAGAGCGCGGGCTGTGTCGGCGAGCCGATCTTCAGCACGTCGCCGGGACGCAGGCGCGCGCTGCGCACTTCTTTGCCGTTGAGATACGTCGGGTTCGTGCGCGCGAGGTGGACGAAGCGGTACTCGCCACCCTCTTTCTCGAAGCGCGCCCAGCGGCCGGAGATGAACGGCAGCGCGATCATGACATCGTTGTCGGCGAGGCGTCCGACGTTGACGGCGCTGCCCGCGACATCGAAGACCTCGCGGTACTCCTTGCCGGTGACAATGAGACGCGGCATCGCTGGTGCCCTCGGAGTGCCCACGCCGGCGGGGTGTGTAATGCTCGCTAGTATCCCACACTGCGAACCAATGTCGAGTGGTTGGGAGAGCATTTTGCCGTTGACAGCGCAGGATTCGGCGGTATGCGTCAAGCAGGGAGGACGCGATCTGGGCATCGGCGACCAGCGCGTGGGTGTGCGTCGAGCGCGCCGTCTGGACGTTCGTCGCGGTCATCAGTCAGTGGTGGCGGCCGACGGGCGCGGGGAGCAGCGCCCCAACGATGCGATGCGCGGCATGCGTCGCGGCGATCCGGATGTGCCGGCGCAGGGACGAACGCGGTCGGCGGAGCCAAACGCGTGGACTCGGCGCGGCCTGAAGTCGCGCGAGGCGGCTATTTCTTGCTGGTCTTTTTCGCGGCGGGCTTGGCGGCCGGTTTCGCCGCGGTCTTCGTCGACGCCTTCGCGGCCGACTTCGTCGCGACTTTCGGCGGCGTGGGTGCCGGCTTCGGCGACGGCGGGATCGATGACGCGGGGACGCCGTCGCGGAACTGCTTCATCAGGTCGATGTTCGGCTTGTCGGGGCCTTTGCCGGCGCCATCGATCTTATAGCCGGGCACTTCCAGCAGGAACGGCACGTGCGCCAGACCCGGATGCGTCGCCAGCGCGGCGAAGCCTTCGCGGCCGATGTGGCCCTCACCGATGTTCTCGTGCAGGTCGCGTCCGGCGCCGAGCGGCGTTTTGGAGTCGTTGCAGTGGATCGCGGCGACGTTCGTGAGACCGATCTCGCGATCGAGTTGATCGACCGTCGCGGCGACGGCGTCCGGCGTGCTGAGATCGTAGCCGGCGGCGAAGGCGTGGCAGGTGTCGATGCAGACTTTGGCGCGCGGGTTGTCGATGCGACGCAGGATCTCGCCCAGCTCGGTGAACTTGCCGCCGATGGTGTCACCGTGGCCGGCGCTATTCTCGAAGATCATCAGCGTCTCCGGCGGCGTCTCGTCGAGAACCTGCGTCGAGGCGTCGCAGATCTGCTCGAACACGGCTTCGAATCCGAGGCCTTTCGAGCTGCCGGTGTGAAAGATGATGCCGATCGCGCCGACGCGCCCGGCGATGTTGAGGCTGCTGCGCAATGTGCTCGCCGATGTCTTGAAGATCTTCGCGTCGCCGCTGGCGAGATTCATCAGGTACTTGCCGTGGATGAACACGGGCCCGATGCCCGACGCCTCGTGCGCCTCGCGGAATCGCGCGACTTCGTCATCGTCGAAGCGGCCGGTGCCCCATTGTTGTGGCGCTGATTCGAACATCTGCAGGCATTCGGCGCCGATCGCCGAAGCGCGCTCGAACGCAGTGTGAATGCCGCCGGCGGTGGAGACGTGAGCGCCGATCTTCATGTCGTGAAATCTCCTGATCTTGTTCGGGTGATCATTCCATGAATCGCGACGATACGGAAGCGTTCGAGTGTAGGCGCGAACCTGTGGGTCGGGCGTCAGCGCGGTCCGCTCATTGGCCACCGTCGTGAATCAAGCACTGATCGCGCGCAAACCGCGCGGGCTGGAAAGCCCGCACTACAGTCGGTGTACATCGAGCACACACTCAGATGTGTTGCCCGGGATGATCGTTGCGGGCGCGGATGGCGTTCGCGACGCGCTCGATCGCGCGCCGCAAGGGCTTGCCGCCGACGACGGACGCGACCGCGCGCTCGTAGTCGTCGGCGGTGCGCGGCGTGCCTTCGATTGTGGCAATACCGCTGTCGAAGTTGACGGTCACGTGGCGGACGCCGTCCAGACCGCGAAGCGCCTGCTTCGTGCGGACGGCGCAGACGCTGCTACAGACGAGGCCGTCGACGCGCAGACGCGTCACGTCGCCCGCCACCGACTCGATATGCGTCGTCGGATTCACCAGCGCGCGATGCCATTTGAATCGCGTCTTCATCAGCAGAGTATACCGGTGCAAAGGAGTCGCGAGTTCGCAGTGACGCGGCATTTGTCGCAGCCGGCGAAGGCGCGGCGAGCAGCGCCCCTACGTCGCGAACAATGCTTCTGAAATGATGCCTTACAGCCCAAGTTCGCGGAGCAGCGCTTCGCGATGCTGATCGAGGGCGGGCGCCGGCGCGCGCGTCGCCGGATCATCGAACGCGGACATCTTCATCGGGTTGCCGGCCATGTGCAGCTCTCCGACGTCGGGATCCTCGGCGGTGACGACCATGTTGCGCGACAGCACCTGCGGATCGGACAGCACTTGTCCGACATCCTGGATGGGGCCGCACGGGATGCCGGCCTCTTCGAGGACACGCAGCCACGCGGCGGCATCGCGCGACGCGAGCGCGCGCTCGATCTCGATCTTCAGCTCAGCGTGATGCTCGGTGCGCAGCGCGTTCGATGCGAAGCGCGCGTCGGCGGCGACGTCGGTCGCGTCGAGTACGCCGCACAGTCGCGCGAAGAGCACGTCATTGCCGGCGGCGATGACGATGTGGCGATCGGCGGTCGCGTACGCCTCGAACGGCGTGATCGACGGATGGCGCGCGCCGATCGGGCCGGGCACCTCGCCCGTCGCGAAGTAGCGGGCGATTGCATTCTCGAGGATCGCCACCTGCGCATCGAGCATCGCCACATCGATCATCATGCCTTCGCCGGTGCGCTCGCGATGGTACAGCGCGGCGTTGACGGCGGTGGCGGTGAAGAGGCCGGCGGTGATATCGCCGACTGACGTGCCGACCCGCGTCGGCGGGCCGCCGGGATGGCCCGTCAGGCTCATGATGCCGCCCATCGCCTGCACGACCATGTCGTACGCCGGTCGCTTGCTGTACGGCCCGCTCTGCCCGAACCCGGAGGTCGCGGCGTAGATCAGGCGCGGGTGTGCGGCGTGCAGCGCGTCCCAGCCGTAGCCGAGCTTTGCGAGCGTGCCGGCGCGGAAGTTCTCAGCGAGGATGTCGGCGCGCGCGAGCAGACGATCAAAGATCGCGCGATCGGCGTTGGACTTGAGGTCAAGAGCGATGCTCTCTTTGCCGTGGTTGAGCGACATGAAGTACGCCGATTTGCCGTCGATGAACGGGCCGATGTGCCGCGCGTCATCGCCGCGCCCCGGCGTCTCGACCTTGATGACGCGCGCGCCGAGATCGGCGAGCAGCATCGTGCAGTACGGCCCCGCCAGCACGCGCGTGAGGTCGACGACGGTAATGCCGGTGAGCGGGCCTGTTACGGGCATTCGCTGTCCTGTTGGAACTAAGATGGCTCGCGTATTGCGCGGACGATGCCGGTTCCACAGATTTTCACAGATGAATGGATGTGGCGGGAGTGGCGCTCGCCACTGCATTCCGCGAGAAGCGGAGGCGACTGTCATTCTGAGCGCAGCGAAGAATCTCTCCGGTGACACCAAACCATGCATCGCTTAAAGTTTCGCCTTGGTCGTCGACGTGTCGCTGCCGCTTTCCCGCAACAGCCAGCTGAGACGATGCACGATGTTGCACCGCCGTGTTCGTGATATCGGAGAGATTCTTCGCTGCGCTCCCACGAAAATAGCCACGACGGCGGTGAGACAGGTTCGGATTTTGGCGCGCGAGCAGGGGGTTCGTGCGCGTGTTCCGGTGAGA
>JBBQVO010000003.1:0-52921 GCA_038211505.1 Dehalococcoidia bacterium
CAACAGCATGATATGCGTGTGTTCGATGGGTTTCAGACGTCATTCACGAAAGCGGCGCAGATCGTCGCTGACGAGTCGGACAGCCAGCGCGTATACGTCTCGAGGCAGTACAACACGACGCTGCCGGTGAGGGTGCTGAATCACGATCATCACTACGCGGCGTACACCGCGACGAGCGACTTTGTGTTTCCCCAGGGCGACAAAAATGTACTGCTTATTCTCGATGCCGAGCAGACACCGATGATCCCATCGCTGCGGCGGCTGTACCCGAGCCTCAGCGAGCAAGACTATGTCGATCCGTATGGCCGCATGTTCTTTGCGCGCGTGACCCTGCGCGCGGCCGAGGTCAACGCGCAGCACGACTTGCCGCTGACGACGCTCGATCTCGCGACGCAGCGTTCGGCGGCGGCGACGGCGGCGCTCGATCGGGAGTGGACGACGGATGATCTTTCGGGCGGGCCGTTGCTCGCGCGGTGGGACGGATACTACTGGTCGCCCTCGGCGCCTGGCACCACGGTGTTCAAGTTGACGGTTCCGGGCAACGGCGGCAGCATCGAAGTCGACGGTACGACGCACATTCTCAAGCCCGACGGCACGTCGCAGCCGATCGACCTCAAGCCCGGCGAGCACAGCATCCGCGTCACGGCGCGAATCGAGCAGCCGGGCGCGGTGAAGCTTGAAGTGTCGCTCAATCGCACGCCGATGACGGACCTTGTGCCGCGCGTCTACGCGGCGGGGTTCGGCGATCGCGGGTTCCAGGTTGTGTATCGCAACGGCCGCGACTTCTCGGGCGACGTTGCCGCGATCGGAGCGTCGCCATTCGCGGTACCCGTGCCGTCGGTGGGCGACGCGCAGGCGATCGAGTACCGCGGAGCGATCGATCTGGCGACGGCGGGCGAGTACGGCTTTGCGCTTGATGGATCGACATCCGCCCAGCTGTTCGTCGACGACGAGATCGTCGTCGATAACGGTGGATCGCACAGCGCGCGGCGCACCGAAGGCACGATTGATCTTGAGGCGGGGCAACACGTTGTCTCGATCCAGTATGTGCCGAATGGTGATCCGAACTGGTCGGCATCGATGCGCCTGCCGAACGCGGACTGGCACGAACTTGAGGGCAGCGAGTTCCGGCCGCCAGCGGAGTTCAAGGCGCCGTCGCTGGTTCATCTCTCGCCGGATCCCGCATGGGTGGGCGGCAAGAACATCGCCGGTCTCGACACTCCGCGTGGCGTCGCGGTGACGCCCGACGGGACCGTGGTCGGCGTCTCCAGGAACAAGCTGGTGTTCTTCACGCCGGACGGCGACGTGTTGAAGTCGGTCGATGTGGACGCGAGCGATCTCGCTGACGTCGCCGTCACGGACTCGGGGCGGATCGTCGTGATCGATGCGCCGTCGCGGTCGCTGATCGTGCTCGACAGCGAGGGGCAGGTGGTGCATCGGTACGACGGCGCGTTTGCCAGCGCCTCCGGCCTCGGCGTGCACGGCGAGACGGCGTATGTTGCGTCGCCGTCGGGTGGCGCCGTGATCGCCGTGCCACTGCCGGACGGTCCGCCGGCGCCGCTGCCGCTGTCGCAGGCGGGCCCGGCGCACCCGACGCAGGCATCGGACGTGGCGGTGGCGGACGATGGCACGTTCTTCATCACGGACTTCGAGAAGAAGACCGTCGTTGCGTCGCGGGATGGCGCCACCGGCCTGACGTTCCGCGGCGCGGGCGGCACCGGCATCCAATCGCCGCACATCGCGGCGGCGGACGGTTTCGTATTCGTCACGGATCCGGTGAACGAGCGCGTCCTCATGTACGATCAGAACGGCAAGCCACGCGGTGTATTCATCTTCCCACCGAAGGTCGGAGGCACGCACCCCGTCGGCATCGCGGTGTCACGCGATGGGTACATGTACCTCGCTGATGTTCGCGGTGGCATCCACAAGCTGCGGATCATGCTGCTCGCGCCGTGACGCCGGCAGCCGCACGGCGGCGGCGTGCCGATACGTCGCTTGCACGTCGTACACTGCGAACCGGATTGGAGGCGGCATGAAGCGTGCGCTCGTACTTGGCGGCGGTGGCGCTGTCGGCATCGGCTGGGAGACGGCGATTCTCTCCGGCTTGATGGACGGCGGCATCGATGTGCGCGACGCCGATCTCGTCATCGGCACGTCGGCGGGATCGGTGGTCGGGACACACATCGCGCACGGCAATGATCCGCGCACGGTGGCCGCCGATCAGGCGGCTCGTCCGCGCAACGCGCGCGCGCCGACGCCCGCGGATCCGACGCAGATGATCGAATTGTTCCGCCGCTGGTCGTCGTTCGACGAGATGACGCAAGCGAATCGCGCCGAGATCGGCCGTCTCGCGCTGGAAGCGCCGACGGCGTCGGAGGAGGAGTGGCTGGCGGGGTTCGCCGTCAACCGCTGGCACGGCTGGCCGGCGACGGATCTGCTGATCACGGCGGTCGGATGTCAGAGCGGCGAGTTCCGCGCCTTCTCGAAGGATGACGGCGTGCCGATCGAGATCGCTGTCGCGGCATCGTGCTGCGTGCCCGGCATGTTCGCGCCGGTGACGATCGACGGAGTGCGATACATGGATGGCGGCGTGCGCTCAGGCACGTCGGCCGATCTGGCGTCGCGCATCTCGCCCGATATCGTGCTGGTCGTCGCGCCGATGGGCGCGAGCGGGCGCGGCATTCACATTATCACCGGGCGCCAGCTCGACGCAGAGGTCGTGGGGCTTGAAGCGCAGGGCATCTCGACGCGAGTCGTGAAGCTCGATGAGGCGGCGCTCGAACATGCTGCGAACTTGATGGATCCGGCGGCGGTCGCGCCTGCCGCGGCCGCAGGGCTCGCGCACGGACGGCGTCTCGCCGACGAGCTGCGATCGTGGTGGTCGTAGCGCGCGCGGGCATGGACGAGATCGACCGGCGGCGGGCACTCGGATAAACTGCGGCCGTGAGAATCGAAATCGCGCCCTGCGGCAACGGCATGACGGACGACGTGCGCTACGCGCTCGTCGCAATGCTCCGTTGCGTCGTCCCCTCGATGTTCAAGGCGCAGGAGCCGTGGGCGTTGATGGGTAGCACGGCTTCGGTGCTCCAGGGCATCCCGGACTACATCCCGCCGGACATCGATCTCGTGACGACGGCGCAGGGCGCGTACATCATGGAGGGTTGCGCCGGTAACCTCGGCGCGACCGTGCGGCCGGTCGCCTTCAGCCGATCCGATCGCTACGCGAGCCACTTCGGCATCTTCGAAGTGCTCGGCGTGAAGACGGAAGTGATGGGCGATCTCGAGATTCACGTCGGTGACGGCGGCATCACGGCGACGGATCACTTCGCGCGCTGGAGCGACAAGATTCGCATCCGCCAATTCGAAGGCGTGCACATCCCCGTCGTGCCGCTGGAGTGGCAGCTGATCGCCAACGTGCTGCTCGGCCGGCCGGAGCGCTCGGAAGGCATCGCGCACTTCCTGCTGACACACGGCTTCGACGAGCCGTACCTGCGCGCGATGCTCGCCGACGAGTCGCTGGGCGAGCGCACGATCGCCGGTGTGCGGAAGGCGGTGCATCTTGGCGATTAGCGGCGGCACGCCGGATCGGGTCCAACCGGACCGAGTTGAGCCGGATGTGTATACCGACGACTACTATCTGACGAACTGTCACGGCTTCGAGGATTTCGTAATCAGCGGCGGTCGCAAGGTGGGCCCGCGCTTCGTGAAAGCGCTGTCGCTCGCCGGCGATCTGCGCGAGAAGCGTGTGCTCGATGTCGGCTGCGGTCGCGGCGAGTTGGTGATCCAGTCGGCGATGCGCGGCGCTGACGCGTGGGGCATCGATTATGCGCAGGCGGCGATCGACATCGCCGATCGCGCGCTGTCGTCTGTCGACGATGCGGCGCTGCGGGCGCGCACGCATGTGCAGCAAGCCGACGTGAAGGCGCTGCCGTTCGACGACGGCTTCTTCGACGTCGTGTTCATGATGGACGTCGTCGAGCATCTGTATCCGCATGAGCTTTCGGCGGCGCTCGACGAGCTGCGCCGCACGATTCGGCCGGGCGGGCTGCTGGTCATGCACACGTCGCCGAACAAGATCTTCGAGGAGATCATCTATCCCAACTACAGCCGGCGCGTGAACCAGGGCGCGCGCGCTCTGAGCAAGGCGCTGCATTTCAGCGACGGCTTGTTCAACGACACGATGCTGCCGACAGCGCGCGAGTTTCCGCACGACACGTTCGAGCGCGAGATGCACATCAACGAGCAGTCGGCGCCGAAGCTGCAATCGGAAGTGCAAAGGCACGGGTTCGGCGTGCGCAGCGTCGAGTTCTGGGAGCCGCCGGCGAAGAGCGGCTATTTCTCGTCGCGGCGGCTGAACATCGAGCTGAAGGCGCTGGACTTCCTGCGATTTCTGCGGCCACTGAGCATGCATCCGCCGCTGAACCGCTGGTTTTGCAACCACATCTGGATGTCGGCGGTTCGATCGTGACGTTGGCGCTCGCGGGACGAAACGCGCTCGTGCTCGGAGTCGAGCGTCCGGGCGGCCGCCGTGCCGCCGTCGCGCTGGCGGAAGCGGGCGCGAACGTTGCGGTCGTCACGTTGGCGGAAGAGACGCAGGCGCAGTTCGCGGCAAACAGCACGGCCAACGAATTCTGGGCGATCGGCGTCAGAGGCATCGCGCTGACTTCCGACGCGCGCGAGACGACCGTCGCCGAAGCGATCGCCGATGCGACGGCGGAGCTCGGCCCGATCAGCATTCTCGTCTGGCACGCGCCGCACCCGCTGCCGCGCGCGACGCTCGCCGGTCTCCGCTCCGATCCAGCGATCGTCGTGCTTGTCGGCGACGATGCGGCGGCCGATGACGCGCGCGCGCTGCTGACGTGGACTCGCGATCTCGCCGACGCCGGCCTGCGCGCCAACGCGCTGATCGCGACGCGCGCGGTCGCCGATGCCGTCGGCCCCGCAATCAAGGAGCATCACGCGCCGGAACCGCTCGATCTTGCGGCGGCGGTTGTGTATCTCGCGTCGGATGCGAGCGCGGCGATCGAAGGTGCGGTGATGGTGGCTGGCGAGTAGACGCTAGACGTTCGCCGTGTCGCCTTCGAGCGCGCGCGGTAGACCCGATTCGTAAGCCTCACGCGCGTCGGTGATCGTCACATCGATGCCGGCGAAGCGGATGCGATCGCCGGCGGTGATCCCGATGCGGAGACAGCGGATGCCCGCGGCTTCAGCCGCGCTTGTCAGCGCAGCTTCGTCCGACGGCTGGCACGAGACGACGACGCGCGACTGCGACTCGCCGAACAGTGCTTCGTCGATGCGATCGACGGTCAGCGGTTCGCCCGAGATGCCGATTTCCGCGGCGATGCACGCCTCGGCGAGCGCGACGGCGAGGCCGCCGGGGCCAACGTCGTGCGCGGATCGCAGCAGTCGTTGCGCCGCGGCTTCGCAGAGAAACTCCTGGAGCTTCACTGCCTCTTGCAGATTGATCGCGGGCATGCCAATCGTCGTGCCGGTGGTGCGTCGCAGGTATTCGGAGCCGGCGAGCGCGGCGCGGCGGCGATCGAGCAGATTTGAGATCGCGCCGCCGGCGCCGCCTTCGGTCGCGCCGTTCGTGCCGGACGGCGGCGCGATGTGCGACTGCCAGCCGAGCACGAACACGGCGTCGCCCTCATGCTGAAACCCCGTGGGCACGACGCGATCGACGTCGTCGATAAGCCCCACGACGCCGACGACGGGGGTCGGCCAGATCGCTTCGCCACTGCTCTCGTTGTAGAGGCTGACGTTGCCGCTGACGACGGGGATCTTCAGTGCGCGCGCCGCGTCGGCCATGCCGCGGATCGCCTCTTTCATCTGCCAGTAAACGTCGGGCTTCTCAGGGTTGCCGAAATTGAGGCAGTTCGTCATCGCGATCGGCTTCGCGCCACTGCAGGCGACGTTCCGCGCCGCCTCGGCGACGGCGATCGCGCCGCCGGTGTACGGACCGAGATAGGTGTACGCAGCGTTGCCGTCAGTCGAGACGGCGATCGCCTTCTTCGTGCCTTTGATGCGGATGACGGCGGCGTCGCTGCCCGGCCCAACGACCGTGTTCGTCCCGACCTGGTGGTCGTACTGCCGCCAGACCATGCGCTTCGACGCGATCTCCGGCGATGCGAGCAGTTGGAGGAGGACGGCGTTCGGCGTCATGCCCGAGGCGATGTTGGATCTTGGATGTTGGATGTTGGACGCCTGACTTTCGTCCAGTTTCCAGTTTCCAGTCTCCAGCTTCGTGCCGTTGCGCGACGGATCGTCGAGACCGAGATCCGGCAACATCGAGAAGTCGAACTCTTGCAACTCCGTCAGCCACTCGGGCTTCACGCCTTCGCGCGTGTAGGTCGGGGCGTCGACGAGCATCGTCGCCGGCACGCGGACGACTTCGTCGTCGCCGTCGCGGATGCGGACGAAGCCATCGTCGGTGACGACGCCGATCGTCGCGCAATGCAACTCCCAGTGCTCGAAGAGCTTGCTCACGTAGTCTTCGTGCTCCGGCTTGACGATGACGAGCATGCGCTCCTGCGATTCGCTGAGCATGACTTCGTACGCCGTCATGCCGGCCTCGCGGCGCGGCACCTTCGCGACGTCGATGATGATGCCGGTGCCGGCTTTCGCCGCGCACTCGACGGCGCTGCTGGTCAGGCCCGCCGCGCCGAGATCTTGCAGGCCGGCGATCCAGTCGCCGTGCTCCTCCGTGAGCTGCAGGCAGGCCTCCATCAGCAGCTTCTCGAGAAACGGATTGCCCACTTGCACGGCGGGGCGGCGCTCCTCCGACGATTCGTCGAGCTGGACGCTGGCGAACGTGGCGCCGTGGATGCCGTCGCGGCCGGTGTCGGCGCCGACGAGCATCAGCAGGTTGCCGGGGCCGTCGGCGCGCGCCCGCACCAGCTTGTCGATGCGGCCGACGCCGACGCACATCGCGTTGACGAGCGGATTGCCGGAGTACGACGGCGAGAAGCTGACTTCGCCGCCGACGGTTGGGATGCCGAGGCAGTTGCCGTAGCCGCCGATGCCGGCGACGACGCCGTTGAAGAGATGGCGGTTGCGGGCGGCGACTTCGGGCGTCGTCTCCGGCTCATACGCCTGTGGCGGCACGCCGTCGATCGGCGCCGGCGTATGCGGCTGTAGCGGGCCGAAGCGTAGCGAGTCGAGGAGCGCGATGGGCCGAGCGCCCATCGCGAAGATGTCGCGCGCAATGCCGCCGACGCCCGTTGCCGCGCCCTCGTACGGCTCGATCGCGGACGGATGGTTGTGCGACTCGATCTTGAACGCGACGCCGAGGCCATCGCCGATGTCGACGACGCCGGCGTTCTCCTCGCCCACTTTGGTGAGCACGAACTCGCCCTCGGACGGAAACATCTTCAGCAGCGGCCGGCTGTTCTTGTAGCCGCAATGCTCAGACCAGAGCGCGCCGAACATGCCGAGCTCGACCTCGTTCGGCTCGCGGTCGAGCAGGTCGACGATGCGGTCGTACTCATCGCGCGAGAGCGAGAGTTGGTCGAGGGTGCGCTGGTCGGGAGCCACGGCTCAGGGTAGCGGCAGTAGCGGATAGCGGATAGCGGGATGGCTGTCGGCTGTTGGGGTTAGGCACTGGCGCGCAGATTGGTGATGGTGAAGTTGTTGATGCTTTCGGCGCTCATCGGAACTTGAACTTCAGTGGTCTGAAGCTGGAGTAGTAGCTCAGTTCGCACACCGATGTCGTCTTCGGGATCTCGAAATAGATCGTTGCGGTGTCGTGGCCGCCGGTCCAGTAGAGGTCGAAATCGGTCGTTTCGTGCTGCACGGCAAGGACGCCGTGCGAGAAATTTCTGCACGTCGTTGCGCTGAAAACGTACGGCGAAAAGAACGTCGGCAGCAGGCCGTCTTTCTCGGACTCGACGCGGAACGAGACGATCTGGTAGCCGACCCGGGCCGTCTTTCGTGCATCGGACGATGATGCGTCCGGGTTGTAGTCGAGCAGCGTGATGCGCAGGCTGCCGGCGTGCACGCTCGGATGATCGCGCTCGATCGCCGTCGCGCTGAGCGCTGTGGTCGTCGTCGCACCGCCGCGGAAGACGCTGGAGAGCTGCACCGAGTACAGGGCGACGTAGGCCACGAAGAACGGCAGGCCGATCATTCCGGACACCCATTCGTTTCCGGGGCGGGCGTCGGCGTTGATGCTGTACGGCGGGTGCTCATCGCGCAGGAGCAGCAGGTAGGCGAACTGGCGCTGATACCAGCGGCCGACGCCCACGCTGAATCGAAAGAGGCCGCGCGGGTACTGGCCGGTGATCAGGATGGCGAACCACGACAGAAACGTCGTGAAGATCCAGGCAAAGGCGACGAACTGGAAGACGAACTGATTCGGCAGGATCGTGAACAGCCGGACGAACAGCCGGACGCGCGACTGCCGCCCGGCGTACGGGATGTCGAGCGACAGCGGATACGCGCCGGGCTCCCACGAGAACGGCGGGTATTCGTCGCGGAGCAGCGCGAGGTAGGTGAAGAGATTCGCCTGCCAGCGCACGACGCCCGTTGTGAATTCGAAGAATGCTTTGGGATATCGGCCGGTGAAGAGGATCGCGAACCAGGCAAGGATCGTCAGGATCCAAAGCGCGAGCTGCAGCAGATAGATGGCAATGATGTGTGGGATCGCGAGGAAGATCTTGAAGAAGATCTTGATTCGCGAGAGATGCTGCGGATAGACGACATCGAACGAGACCGGGTGCGGCGGTCTCGTCCGATGTGCGGGTGATGCGATGGCGATAGCGTCCTCGCTTACGGCTTCGTGCTGAACGGCGGGTAGGCGTCGGTGAGCAGATTGACGTAGGCGTTGGTGCGCGCGCTCCAGCGCAGGGCGCCGACGACGAAGTCGAACATGCCGCGCGGGAAGCGGCCGGTGAAGAGGATCGCCCACCACGCGATGATCGTGACGACGTATGCGCCGATCAGCGCGAAGAGCAGCACGATCAGGTTCGGGATGACAAGCAGCCACTTGATGAAGATCATCCAGCGGCTCATCTCGACCGGATAGGTCACGTCGTAGGCGACGGGGTACTGGCCGGCGTCGAACGAGAACGGCGGATACTCATCGCGCAGCAGAAACATGTATGCGGCGACGTTGTGCGCCCAGCGCTGGATGCCGATGTTGAAATTGAACATCGCCTCCGGGTACTGCTTCGTGAACAGGATCGCGAAGAAGGCGATGAAGGTGACGATCGACGAAACGGCGTTCAGTGCGTAGAGAATGATGAAGTGTGGGATCGCGAGGATGAACTTCACGAAGATCAGCAGCCGTGAGAGATGATCCGGGTACTGCACGTCGTAGGTGACCGGCGACGCGCTCTGCATGTCCATCGATGCGGTAGCCATAGAACCTCCTTGCCCAAACAGCCAACGCGCCTACTCTGAAGGCTCTGTGGCACGATGTCAATAGGGTGCTTTTGGTGTCTGTTGCGAATTGGCGCCGCGCCGATGCAACGGCGGCGTTCTCTTCAGGTCGCCTGGTGGCAACCCCATGTTAGATTGGGCGCGTGAAGATGCGACGCGAAGATCTGCTGCTGGTCGTCGCCGGGGTCGTGATGGGCGTCGCGGCGGCGGCGGCGTACGCCACGTTTCACGCGTTCAATCAGAACGCCGGGCGGGCGTCGGCGTTCGGCGAGGCGATGGTCTTTCCGGGGCTGCTCGTCATCGCGACGGTGATCGCGATGGTGTGGTTGGGGTGGAAGGCGAACATCGATGGGTAGGGGTCTTCCACGAAGGGACGCCCGCGTCTTCCACGAAGAGACACGAAGAGATGCCGGGAAGTGGTGATCGATCTCGACTTAGTTCGTCGCTCGGAGCGTCAGAGGGGACGACCCACACTTGGGCGTACGCAACCACCTCATCGAAGCGATGCGAACAGAGTCGTCGATCTCGGCGCCGCCATCGGCAGTGCCTGCGGTTCGACCGCTGATCTGGCTGCGCCGCCGAATCGCTGCTCATCACTCGACATAATGCACGACCACGAATCCCCGGCAATCACGGGAAGCTTCGCTGCCACGTCGCCGATGTTCACGGCGATGAGGTGGCGGGCGCCGGCGGCGTTCCAGCGTTCGACGATGAGGAGGGTGTCTGAGACGGCTTCGGCGCGCGTGTGCGTGCGATCGCGGGTGCGCAGCACCGGATCTTCGCGTCGGAGGCGGAGGACCTCGCGGAAGAGGGCGAGCGTCTCGCGGCCGGGCGGGCGATCGCGCTCGCTGAGATCGAGCGTCGATCGCGTGAACGTCTCGATCGCTTGCGGATCGGCGATGCGTCCGGGATCTTCGGCGAAGGGGAACTCGCGGCGGCGGCCTTCGGTGACGAGCTTGCCGAGATCGGGATTGTGGTCGGTGAAGAACTCGAACGGCGTTGACGCCGTGAACTCCTGGCCCATGAACAGCAGCGGCGTGTAGGGCAGCAGCAGGAGCAGGGCCGACCAGGCGCGATAAAGATCGAGATCGATGATCTGCGAGAGACGATCGCCGACCGGGCGGTTGCCGATCTGGTCGTGGTTCTGCAGGCCGTAGACGAAGGCCGACGCCGGCACGTCGCGCGACGGAGTCCCGCGCGTGTGCCCGGATGCGGCGACGTGCGCGCCGTCGAACAGCCAGCCGTTGTTGATGGTCTGCGCCAGCTCGGCCATCGTGCCGGCGTGGGCTTCGTAATAGCTGTGGCGTTCGCCCGTCGCCAACGTGTGGACGGCGTGATGGAAGTCGTCGGCCCAGACGGCATCGAATCCAAAGCCGCCGTCGGCGGCGGCACGCAGGTAGCGCGCGTCGTTCTCGTGCGTCTCGGCGATCAGCACGATGTTTCGTGGCGCGACGCGAGCGCGCGCCGTCGTCGTAATCTCTTCGACGATGTGGCGCGGCGAGTCATCGAAAATCGCGAACGTGGCGTCGAGACGCAGGCCGTCGACGTGATACTCGTCGAGCCAGTAGCAGGCGTTGTCGACGGCGAATCGCCGCACCATCGCGCTGTGGTGGCCGTCGTAGTTGACGGCCGAGCCCCAGGGAGTCGCGTGGCGCGGGGTCACGTAGTCGGTCGAGTACGTCAGCAGGTAGTTGCCGTCGGGGCCGAAGTGGTTGTAGACGACGTCGAGGAGCACGGCGATGCCGGCGGCGTGCGCCGCATCGACGAGGCGCTTGAGGCCGTCGGGGCCGCCATAGTTGCGCGACGGCGCGAAGAGATCGACGCCGTCGTATCCCCAATTGCGGGCGCCGGGAAACTCGGCGACCGGCATCAGCTCGATCGCATTGACGCCGAGATCGCGCAGGCCGTCGAGCTGTTCGATGATCGCATCGAACGTGCCGTCGCGCGTGAACGTGCCGACGTGGAGTTCGTAGATCACGAGATCGTTGATCGTCGCGCCGCGCCAGCCGTCGTCGTGCCAAACGAACGCCGCGGGATCGATCACCTCGGACGCGCCGTGCGGGCCGTCGGGCTGGCTGCGAGAGTACGGATCGGGGAACGCGCCGCGATCATCGAGGCGGTAGCGATAACGCGCGCCGGCGTGCGCGCCCGCGACGCCGGCTGTCCAGATGCCGCTGCCGTCGTGCATGGCGACGGGCGGCGCACCGTCGATCTCGACCGCGACGACGGCCGCATCAGGCGCCCAGACGCGGAACGTGACGCCCGCGTCGGTGACGGTCGCGCCGAGCGGGGGGCTGGTGACAGTCGGTTGATCGGGCGAATGAGTCATGCGCCCGCAGTGTAGAACGGGCGAACGTGTGAGAGCGTCGTTTCGCCGATAGACTGGCGGTTGGAGGTATCCGTGAGCAGAATTGTGCACTTGACGGCCGTGATCGCGCGCGAGGACGATGTCTACGTCGCGAGTTGCCCGCAGCTCAGCATCGCAAGCGACGGCGACACAGTGGATGAGGCTCGGGCTATGCTGATCGACGCGCTCCAGGGTTGGTTCGACATAGCGAGCGAGACGGAGATCCGTGAGAGTCTCGCGGCCGAGATCATCGTCGAGCCGCTCGATCTCGTCGTCGAAGATCGCTAGCGTACGGTCGCGCTGGCGGCGGGGAGCTGGTCGTCGGGGATGACGTGCCAGACCTGCATGCTGTCGTTGTGGTAGGCGAGTTCGAGCGTGCCACCGAGCCCCTGTTCGAACTTCGTCAGCCCCTCCGCCGGGTAGTTGAACCGCTCTTCGTCGCCGACGATCACCCATTCGACGTCGTACTTGCGCAGGATGTCGTGCGCCTGCTGCATATCGGTCGTTGCGTAGAAGTTGTTGACGTCTTGCTGGCGCGTCTGCACGGATGCGCTGAACTTCGTTCGCTGCTGCGACTGGTGGAAGCCCCAGCCCGACACAGTCGGCAATCCCGTGTAGATGGCGACGCGGCTGCCGAGGCTGCGGTACGACGGCCCGATCGCTTCGATCGTCGTCGGCGATCCCTGGATGTTCTCGCGGATCCAGTTGATGCCGTCGCGCGTGAGCGAGAGGTCGTGTGTGCCGCCGACGCCAGTGCGATCGTCTGTGTTGATGTACGGGCCGGCCTTGTCGAGGAATGCCAGGCCGTCGTTGCCGGAGCCCTGTGACGGGTTGAAGCGGCTGTGGATGCGCGCGCGCGTGCCGAAGTACGGATACACGAGCGTCAGCGCGAGCAGGAATACGACGACGACGGCGAAGGCATAACGTGGCACCTGCACGAACGACGCGCCTACGGTGCCGAGGCGCTTGAGGAATGCCTGCTGCGGTTGCATGACGCCGAAGACGTACCAGAGCGCGAACGATGAGACGACACCCCAGAGCATCCAGACGTGCAGGTAGAACTTGAAGACGGTGTTCATGCGGCCGATGTCGCCGTCGAGCGTGATCAGCTCGACGCCGCCACAGAGGCCGAGTCCGAGGGCGATCATCGTGTAGACGAAGAGCATGACGGGCGCGATCGCCGTCGGGCTCTTCATCTCGCGATACGCGGCGAGGAAGACCGCAATCAGCCCGACGAAGGCGAGGGCGGTGACGCCCCAGCGTTGCATCGTGCCGGCCCAGATCAGCGCGGCGCCCGCGGCGACGAGCGCGAGCATGACGGGCGCCGTCTCGACGGGCTTTCGGCGGCGGTTCTTGCCGTAGAAGATCGAGCGGATGAGGTTTGTGCGTGTGATCGAGCGGTTCAGCGTGAAGAGCACGAAGCCCATGATGATGAACAGGAACACGCCGAAGTGGCTCAGGTAATCGGAAAGAGCTGTCGTCTGATCCGACTGATGGAAGCTGCTGTAGGCCTGGCTGTAGTTCTTGGCGACGTTGAGGAACAGCACGTACGACACGAGGCCCATCGCGATCGACTTCAGCACGCCCATCGTGATCGCCTGGGGCGTGAAGCGGCCTGCTTTCGCGCGTTCGGCGATGATGATCGATGCGGCGCCGAGCAGCAGGAACGGAGGATAGTCCCAGGAGTTGATCCAGCGCAGCGCGCCGACGATCAGCCCGAGGACGACGATCATCGCCCAGCTGCTGATCTCGCGGCCGCGCATCTTCTCGCGGATCGCCGCCGTCGGGTTGAGGCGTGTGAAGTTCATGACGATGCCGAGGCCGACGCCGATCGCCGTCATCGAGAAGGGGATCGCCATCAGGTGCGCGTGCAGGTCGGCGAAGAGGAAGGTCCAGAACGGGAACTCCGTGATCGGCGTCACCCCGTTCTGCGGCGTGCTGATGATCGTCAGCGCGCGGCTCGGCGCCCACCAGTCGTACGTCGTGACGAGGCGATGGAAGCTGCCATCGCCGAACAGCATTGCCCAGAAGCCGCCTGTGATCGCGACGACGCCGCCGATGAACGGGAGCCCGTTGTGGATGTTGCTTTGTCTCGTGAGGTTCTCTTCGAGGATGCCGACGGCGCGCAGATTTCCCGCGATCAACACGAGGAAGATCGCTCCGACGGCGGCGATCAATGGCCCGCTCGGGCTGATTGGCAGTCCGCCAGGGCGGCGGCGCATCAGGCGGCGCGTGCCTTCGGTCAGGTTGTAGGCGACGGAGAACGTCGCGGCAGCCGTAAGCGCGAAGAACATCGGCACGACGAGGTTGTAGGAGACTTCGGGTACGATGCCCGTGAGCTTCGTCGGCACGGCGCCGATGAACCATCCCCACCAGTAGTAGTTGAGGTAGCCGCCAGCGTTCCACGGGTCAATCGCGCCCTGCGTCAGGTCGGTCGATTTGATGACGCCCTGGAAGTACGAGAAGTCCATCGGCTTCTCGCCGCCGTCGAACGGATGCCAGAGATCCGGGTTCTGCAGGCGGATCCAGTATGAGAAGAGGAACGCGAGCAGGAAGATCGCCTCACAGAAGACGATGAAGCGCCAGCGCTCGCGCACCCAGGCGATCAATTCGTCGCGCCAGACATAGCCGGTGCCGATGCCGACGAGCGCGAGCAGGGCCAGCATGCCGGCGATCGTGCCGCGCGTAAAGTTGAAGATGCCGTAGCTCGAGGGCTCGTACACCAGATAGGCGAGCGCGAGGATGCCGAGCGGCTTCGTCAGCATGAAGCCGCGATCGGGCAGGCCGCGGAAGCCGACGACGGCCAGCGGCACCAGTGCGAATGCCGCGATCTCCATGACGATGATCCACGAGATCGCCGGGAAGCGGCTGACGAGGCTGTCAGGGCTGTAGATCTCCGTCCAGGTGCCGCCATCCTGCTGCGTCTGAAGGACGTCGGGACGGAAGAGCGCGGCGTTCTGGCCGAGGTCGCCCGGCAGCGCGGCGATCGCCGGCGGAAAGTTATCAGCGTGCAACGCCGCGCGAACCTTGGCGGCGCTGTATTGATCCGTCTTCTTGTAGATGAAGACCTGCGGGTGATCGTAGACCGAGAACGACTCTTCGGCGCCGGTGTCATTGAACTCGCGCCCGAAGATCGACGGATACGACGTGAACTCCGCCGCCTTCTCGAAACCGAGCGCGCCCGGATCGTGATCCAGCAGGTCGTAGTAGCGCGATGTCACCGGCCAGGCGGCTGGCACGCGCGAGATCGTGCCGGTGAGGCGCCGGCTGCTGAGCGTGATGTAGTCGACCTGATCGATATCCGAAAGCAGCTTCTCGACGTGCTCAGGCGTGTCGATGTTGAAGTTCTCGAACTCGACGGCGCCGTACTGCAACGCCGGCATGCCGGGTTGGGTGTACGGCACGCCATCATCCCAGTGCTCGTGACCGAGCACCGAACCTTCGGGCACGTTCTGGTAGATCCACACCGATGCGTCGGCGCGGCTGACTGGGCTGCGGTAGATGTTGTAGAAGGCGAAGCCGGCGAGCGCCGTGAAGACGATGACGACGATGACGCCGGCGCGCGCGGCGACGGGAATCGCGACCTTCAGCGGGGCGAGGCGCTCACCGAACCGTCCGAGCGCGGCGAACGGCGCATCGGAGGACGCCCACTGCCACGTCTTGTACAGGAGGAACGCGCCGAGGACGGTTAATGTCGGGTAGAGCGGCAGGAAATAGCGCATGTACAGCGAGAACTGCATGCCCATGAATCCGAAGTAGCCGAGCACCCAGGCCAGCGGCACGAGCCAGACAGCTTCGCGCTTCTTGATCGCGTAGCCTATCGCGAACAGCACGCCGAGCCACGCCGTGATGCCGAGCGCCGGCGTCATGCCCCAGGCGATCATCTGCTGCGCCGGCCAGAGCCACTTCGAGCGGCCGATCCACTGTATGTCCGGCGGGAAGGAGGCGTTGCCGCTGAGCAGCTTCTGCTGGTCTACCTGATCGCCGAGCCAGTGCTGGTTCATGATGTCCGGATAGATCGTCGGGAGCGGGCCGACGTGGCCGGTGCGGAGCGAGAAGAAGTCGCTGATGTGCGGCGTGTTGAACGCGTACGGCATCGCGATGCGGAACGCGACGAAGCCCGCGAGCAGCGCCACGAGCGAACCGAGGACGAGCGTGAAGACCGAAGAGTCGAGCTTGCGGCCTTTGCGGTCCGCTTCGTAGCCCTTGCGCCGTCCCGTGAACCAGGACATGAAGTACGGCTTGAGGCCCGGCCAGGCGTAGACCCCGACCGAGAGCACGACGACCGGCAGCAACGACACGGCGGTGATCTTGCACGCGGCAGCGAGGCCGGCGCTGGCGCCGGCCGCGATGAAGTTACGCCAACCGCCGAATTTCGCCGATCTGACGGCGAAGTAGATCGTCATCGTCGCGAAGAACGCGACAAACGGGTCGACGACGAAGAAGTGTGCATTCTGGATCGCGAACGGGGTCACGGCGTAGAGGAACGCCGCTAGCAGACCGACCTGTTTGTTCGCCAGCTGCCTCGCGAGGAGGAAGACGAACACGATCGTGCCAAGATCGAAGATCGCCGCGAGCGCGCGGCCGCTGCGATTGTAGTGATCATAGTCGTCGTAGTCGCGCGCCTGGCCGAGCGAGAGCGTATGCAGGTGCGAGGCGACGAACTTGTTGAGGAAGAGCGGCAGCGTGCCATAGACGAACGTCGACTGCTGCTGGCCGTTGTCCTTCTTGATGTTGTACGGGTTGGCGCGCGATAAGTCAGTATCGAAATAGTTGAGGATGCTGCTCGGACCGCGCGTGTCGGTGCTGATCTGCGTAAGGAAGCGCTCGTCGGGGTGCAGGTGGGCGTTGTCGTCCCAGTTGATGTGGGTCAGGCGCAGGAACCCGCCGAGCAGCAAGATGCCGGCGATCGCGACGAACATCAGCGCCCGCGACCTGTCCCAGGCGAACGCGTTGAGCTTAAGTTGCGGAAGCTGGCGAGCCGGTGCGTGGGAGGGCGCCTCAATCGCTGAGGCGGAATCGTGCATCGGCGAAGTCTGTTCGCTCATACCGTATGTTCGTCAGAAGGGCGGGTGTGGATTGGAACGACGCAGGCAATTCTAGCAGATTGTCGTTGGCAGAAGCCTCTACCCGCAGCGTCTACCACCCGTACGGCGCGATGACCGAAACGCGGAGACGCGGCGGTTGATACGCGTAGAGGAAGCGGGAAGCGGGAAGCGGGAAGCGGGAAGCGAGAGGCGGGAAGTGGGAAGTGAGAAGAGCGAAGCGAGAAGGGCAAAGTGCGAATCGGCGGGCGGGGCGGACAGCCGAGGGCGGCTATCCTACGCGACGGCCGCGATGTCAGCGTGACGCGACGGAGTGGCTCGATCACGGGGTTCCGCGGGGAATCCCTACGTGCTCCCAATCTGGCCTCTGCTAGAATCCGTACAGTCTCTGGGGCGGCGGCATTGCGAGAGGGATGGAGAATCGATGAGCAACAAGCTCATGCTGGCACTCGGCGGTGTTGCGGCCGCGCTGATCATCGTGCTCGCCGTCGTCTTGATCTTGGTCGTCGGTGGCGGCGGCAGCGACAAGAAGAGCGCCACCAACTCATCGGACACGCCTGCTGCGGGCAGTACGCAGTCGAGCGGCGGCACCGGCGGCGGTTCGAGCAGCGCGCCGGCCTCGGGCACGCTGAAGCTTCGCGGCGACGATCCGCTGGTACTCGATCCGGCGGTCGCGCAGGACGCGGGATCGGCGACGTACATCGTCGAGATCTTCTCCGGGCTGGTGCGGCTCGATAAAGATCTCAAGGTGCAGCCGGATGTCGCGGAGAGCTACGACACGAGCGCCGACGGCCTCACGTACACGTTTCACATCAACAAGAAGGCGACGTTCCAGGACGGCCGGCCGGTGAGCGCCGACGACGTCAAGTATTCGTTCGAGCGCGCACTCTCGCCCGATACAGGCTCCGTCGTTGCCGAGAACTTCCTCGGCGACATCGTGGGCGCCAAGGATGTCTCGCGCGGCCGCGCGACGACGATCAGCGGCGTCAAAGTCGTCGATGACACGACGGTGGCGATCACGACCGATTCGGTGAAGGCGTACTTCCCATTCAAGCTGACGTATCCGACGGCGTTTCTTGTCGACAAACGGCAGATCCAGTCGAATCCCAAGCGCTGGTCGCAGAAGCCGAATGGCACCGGACCCTACAAGCTCAAAGAGTGGAAGCTCGGCGAGACGCTGACGCTCGAGTCGTACGACAACAACGTGCTCGGCGCGCCGAAACTCAAGACGATCAACTACGACCTGCAGGGCGGATCGGCGCTCGTCGCCTACCAGGACGGCGATATCGACATCACCGGCGTCGGCCTCGACGATCTCGATCGCGTGCAGGATCCCAACGACCCGTTGAACAAGGAGTACGTCCAGACCCCGCGGCAGTCGATCGACTACATCGGCTTCAACACGAACTCAGCGCCCTTCGACGATCCGAAAGTGCGGCAGGCCTTCGCCATGTCCGTCGATCGCAAGAAGATCGCTGAAGTGATCCTCAAGAACGCGATCCCGGTCGCCAACGGCATCCTGACGCCGGGCGTGCCCGGCCATACCGACGACGACAAGACGTATCAGTTCGATCCGGTGGCGGCGAAGAAGCTGCTGAGCGAGTCGAAGTACGGCACGAACTTGCCCGCCATCACGCTCGCCGAAAGCGGGGCCGGCGCCACCGTCGGCCCGACCGAAGAGGCGATCGTCGCCGACTGGAAGAAGAATCTCGGCGTCGACGTGAAGATTCAGCAGGCGGAGTCGGGCACGTTCTTCCAGGACATCGACAATGGCCGCTACCAGATGTTCCATCTCGGCTGGATCATGGACTATCCGGATCCCGAGGACATTCTGGACATCCTGTTCTACAGCAAGAGCAAGCAGAACAACACGCGCTACAGCAACCCGGCCGTCGACAAGATGATCGAGGATGCGCGCGTCGAGAAGGATCCGGAGAAGCGGCTGGCTCTCTACCACGACATCGAGACGGCGGTCGTGAAGGATGCGGCGTGGATGCCGATGTTCTTCGACACGACGCACGCGCTCGTCAAGCCGTACGTGAAGAACTTCGTCTTCCCGCCGCTCGTCACCGAACGCTTCCGCGACGTCGAAGTGAACCGCTGAGTCTCGCGCACTAGGCGCCGCGCACAAAGCGCCGCGCAGGACGCGCGTTGATGGAGTAGCGACGGTATGGATGGCATCGGCGGCTACGTCCTGCGGCGCCTGTTGTTCCTGCCGATCACGCTGCTCGTCGTTTCATTCGCGACGTTTTACGTCACGCGTTGGGGTCCCGGAGATCCGATCAGCATCTACTCCGGGCAGTATCGCGACCCTGAAGCCTTCGACCGCGTTCGTATGAAGTATGGACTCGATAAGCCGATCGTCGAGCAATACGGCATCTGGTTGAAGAACGTCACGCTGCACGGCGATTTCGGGGTGACGTTCAGATACCGCGATCGGACGATTCCCGAGGTGCTGACGCCCAAGATCTGGATCTCCGTGCGATTGGGGCTATACGCGTTCATCATCGCGTTCGCCCTCGGGATTCCCATCGGAGTATTCGCGGCGTTGAAGAGAGGTACGTGGCTCGACCCGTTCTCAATCGGCGTTTTCTTGCTATTTCAGTCGATACCAGTGTTGGTCACCGTCCCGATGCTGGTCTTACTGTTCGCTGCCAAACTTCACTGGCTCCCGGCGGGCGGGTTCGACGGCATCTTCTCTAAGTCGATGATCATCCCGACGATCGCGCTGTCACTTCCGAGCGTGGCCGGCATCGCGCGACTCGCGCGGGCGACGATGCTGGAGACGATGTATCAGGACTATGTTCGTACTGCGCGCGCGAAGGGGCTCGCGGAGTACATCGTGATAACTCGGCACGTCGCGCGCAACTCGCTCATCCCGGTAATGACGACGGTCGTCGGCTTGTCACTAGTAGGATTGCTCGAAGGGACGTTCTTCGTCGAAAACCTCTTAGGGATACCTGGCATAGGAAAGTTTGTGGTCGACGCCGTTACGACGCGCGATTACGACGTGATTCTTGCTGTCGTCGTCCTTATCACCAGCGCCTTCGTGGTCGCCAATCTGCTTGTTGATATCGCGCTCGGATTCATCGATCCGCGCCTCCGAACGAACGCGCCCGGTGCGTCGCGGTGAGCGCATACGCCGATGCGGGCGATGCCGATGCTGCCTCGCAACCATCGGACAACATCGGGTCGAGTCTGACGGTTCGCTCGGTGAAACGATTGCTGCGTCGCCGCTTGGCGGTGGCCTGTCTCGTCGTCATCGGGTTGTTCTACTTCGCGGGCATCTTTGCACCGCTGGTCGCGCCTTACAGCTACGAGGAACAGAACCTGGACATCTCATTCCAACAGCCGTCGCTGCATCATCTCTTCGGGACGGATCGCCTTGGTCGCGATGTCTTAAGCCGAAACATGTTCGCGGCACGTACAACGGTCGTCGTGACGGCCGCGACATTTGCGACCGGGTTCATTCTGTTGCCGCTGACGCTGGGCATGCTCGCCGGATACCGTGGCGGCTTCACAGACGCGTTCATCAACCGAGCCGGCGAGATATTCGGCTCGATTCCCGGACTTCCGATGCTCATTCTTGTGAGTGCGACAATGCGGCCGAAGTTCAACAACGCCGTGTCGGGGTTCGAGGGGAGGATTCACTACCACGGCCTAACATCGTCCGGATTCTCGGACTATTTCCTGATATTCGGCGTGCTGTCGCTGTTCGGGTGGGTAGGCGGCGCTCGACTTGTGCGCACCCAAGTGCTCGGTTTGCGCGGATCCGAGTACGTCCTGTCTGCGCGCGCAAGCGGCGCATCCACGAAACGCATCCTGTTTCAACACATTCTGCCGAACATCACGCCGATCGTGATTGTCGGGGCGTCTGCGTCGCTGGGTAGCATCGCGCTCACGGAGATCGGGCTTACGTATCTGGGCGTCGGGATCCAAGCACCACACCCGAGTTTCGGCGCCCTCATCACGGATGGCGCGTCACGGAGCGTGCTGGAGAATCACCCGGCGTTGCTGATCGTCCCGGCAACCGTGGTGGCATCCTTGATCTTTGCGTTCAACCTCCTCGGCGACGCGCTCAACGACGTCTTCACGTCGCGGGCGCAGTGACGCCGCGATCATCGCTTATGAACACGGGCTTGCTATACTTTTTCTAGAAACGACGGCATTCCTGGCCTGCCACCTTCAACGGTCGCCCGAGGCGGCCGTCCGTGTTGTATCGGGGGCGCACACACCCGTCGCGAAGGCAGCGTTGAAAGTCTCCACCGAACGCATCCCTGAAGCCCAGATCGTGATGACGATCGAAGTCGAGCCGGAACGCCTCGACGAAGCGCGAGAGAAGGCGGTGCGCAAGCTGTCGCCGCGCGCCAAAGTGCCCGGCTTTCGTCCGGGTAAGGCGCCGGCGGCGATGGTTCGCCGCTACTTCGGCGAAGAGCGCGTGACGGATGAGGCGCTCGACGTGCTGGTGCCGGTGGTCTATCGCGAGGCCGTAGAAGCCGACGAGAGCATCGACCCGATCGCCCGCGCGCGCCTCGTCGTCGAGACGATCGAGCCGCTCGTCGTCAAGGCCACGATCCCGATCCGACCGTCGATCGACCTCGGCGACTACGAGGCGATTCGCATCGCCACCGAGCACGTCACCGTCGATGAGTCGCGGATCGACGAGACGATCGAAATCCTGCGGCGTCGCGCTTCGACGCTGGAGCCGATCGAGCGCGAGATCGCCTGGCGCGATGTCGTGCGGATGGACGTCAAGGGCACGGTCAACGAGGACGAGCAGCTGGTCGATCAGAAGGACGTCGAAATTCAGCTTGTTGAGGATCGGGACGTGCTCTTCCCCGGCTTCGAGGAGGAGCTGCTCGGCCACAAGAAGGGCGATGCCCTCGAATTCGAGCTACAGATCCCGGAGACGCTCCCGGCCGAGAATCTTGCCGGAAAGCAGGCGCACTTCGCCGTGACGATCACGGAGACGAAGGAAGAAGTGCTGCCGGAACTGGACGAGGCGTTCCTGAAGTCCGTCGGTGAGGGCTTCGCCGACGTCGACGCGCTGCGCCAGCGGATCCGTGAGGACGTAGAGCGCGCCGAGGGCGAGCAGCGCGACAACCGCTACCACGATGCGATTCTCGGCGAGCTGGTGGAGCGCGCGACGATCGAGTTTCCGCCCGTCATGCTCGAGTCCGAGGTCGAGCGCATGCTCCACGACCAGGCCGGGCACCAGGAGCACGGCGAGGAGATGGAGCGTTACCTTGCGTCCATCGGGAAAACCGAGGATGAAGCGCGCGCAGAACTGCAACCGGTCGCCGACGCGCGCCTAAGGCGATCACTGGTGTTGGGGAAGGTCGCCGACGCCGAACACATAGAAGTGGCCGCCGACGAAGTCGAGGCGGAGATTGAGAAGATGACGGCGTCGGCGGGCGCGCAGGCGCAGCAACTGCGGTCGTTGTTCACGAGCGAGAACGGCCGCGAAACGATCAGCCGCAATCTGCTGACGCGCAAGACGCTGGCGCGGCTCGTCGAGATCGCGACGCAGGATGGCGACGCGGCGGTGCCGACGGCTCAGCGCGCGACGGCGAAGGACACGGATGACGCCGGCGATGCGACGGCCGACGATGATGCTGGCGATGCCACTCACGTGGCCGACGAAACGGTCTCGGAGGGCGGGACGGAGGATGCGGCCGACGAAGATTCTTCGCTGCGCTCAGAATGACAGTGTGGGCGCTCAGGACGATCGTCGTGGCGCACGGAGCTTAGACATCAAGCAGGGTAGATGCACATGAGAGGAACAACCCGCAGATGATTATTCCGTCAGTTATTGAGACCAGCGCGCGCGGCGAGCGGGCATTCGACATCTACTCGCTCCTGCTGCGCGAGCGGATCATCTTTTTGGGTACGGGCATCGACGATCAGATCGCGAATCTGATTATCGCGCAACTGCTCTACCTCGAGCGCGAGGATCCGGAGAAGGACGTTAATCTCTACATCCACTCACCGGGCGGCTCGATTACGGCCGGCCTGGCGATCTACGACACGATGCAACTCGTGCGGCCGGACATCGCGACGTATGCCGTTGGCATGACGGCGAGCATGGGTACGGTGCTGCTCTGTTCGGGCACGCCGGGCAAGCGCTACTGCATGCCGAACTCGACCATTCACATGCACCAGGCGCTCGGTGGCGCGCGCGGTCAGGCGTCCGACATCGAGATCGCGGCACGTGAGATCCTGCGAGAGAATGACATCATCCGTGGTATTCTTGTCAAGCACACCGGCCAGGATGACGACCGAGTTCGCAAGGACTTCGACCGCGACTTCTACATGAACCCCGAGCAGGCGAAGGCGTACGGCATGATCGATGAAATCCTCGAGAAGCGAGTCGGCTAGAGTCGCCGCGCCCGTAAGGGCGGTTATATACGGGTGCGCCCGCCGTTCCTGCTATTCAGACGGCTAGGCAGATTCCCGACAACCGTAGTGAGTCTGCCGTGCATGCCGGCCGGGAAGCGTGTCAAGCGGGTGAGGGCCAGGAGGGCTGACAAATCCCGCGCGAAGGCGTAGAATCGGCAACACCGGCCGCATCGTTGCGGGGCGCCGGGACGCGAAGGGGAGAGAGACGACGTTATGGCGAACAGCCGGCAGACCCGCGTCCAGTATCACTGCTCCTTCTGCGGCAAGAATCAGGATCAGGTCAAGCGCCTGATCGCCGGCCCGGGCGCGGTGTACATCTGCGACGAGTGTGTCGAGCTGTGCCGTGAGATCATCGACGAGGAAGCGGCGGGGCCCGCGAAGACGAAGGTCGGCGCGGGCACGCGCACACCGCCGCCGCGGCAGATTTTCGACCACCTGAGCGAGTACGTCGTCGGCCAGGAGCAGGCCAAGAAGGTGCTCTCGGTCGCCGTCTACAACCACTACAAGCGCATCGGCGCCAGCAGCAGCCCGAACTCCGACGTCGAGCTGGAGAAGAGCAACATCCTGCTCCTCGGCCCGACCGGCTCCGGTAAGACACTGCTCGCGCGCACACTCGCGAAAATCCTCGACGTGCCGTTCACGATCGCCGACGCGACGGCGCTGACCGAAGCCGGCTACGTCGGCGAGGATGTCGAGAACATCCTGCTGCATCTCATCCAGGCCGCCGACTTCGATGTGCAGCGCGCCGAGCGCGGCATCGTCTACATCGACGAGATCGACAAGATCGCGCGCAAGTCGGACAACCCATCGATCACCCGCGACGTGTCGGGCGAGGGTGTCCAGCAGGCGCTGCTGAAGATCATCGAGGGCACGACGGCCAACGTGCCGCCGCAGGGTGGACGCAAGCATCCGCACCAGGACTTCATCCAGATCAACACCGCGAACATTCTTTTCATCTGCGGCGGCGCCTTCGAGGGCCTCGATAAGGTGACGGAGAAGCGCCTCGGCCGCGACAAGCGCTCGCTGGGCTTCGGCGCCGAATACAAGACGATGGACGCGCAGAAGCGCACCGACGAACTGATGAAGCACGTCACGCACGACGATCTGCTTCAATACGGCCTGATCCCGGAGTTCGTCGGCCGTCTGCCGATGGTTGTCGCGCTCGAGTCGCTTGATGTCGAAGCGCTCTGCCGCATTCTCTGCGAGCCGAAGAACGCGCTCGTCCGCCAGTTCCAGCGCTTCTTCGCGCTGGACAGCGTCGAGCTGCAGTTCACGGACGACGGCCTCAGCGCCTGCGCCGAGGAAGCGATTCAGCACAAGACGGGTGCCCGCGGCCTCCGCACGGTGCTCGAAGACACCCTGATGGATGTGATGTTCGAGATCCCGTCACGCAGCGACGTGAAGAAGTGCGTCGTCAGCGGCGAGACGATCCGCAGCCGCAAACGACCGCTCCTCCTCACGCGCTCCGGCGCCAACATCGAGCTCGATGAGCCGGCCGAAGAGACGGACGAAGTCACCGACGTTTCTGCGTAGGCGGCGACCGATCGCTTAGCCGAAATGGAAGCCCGCGAGAGCGGGCTGTTTCGTCGGCACCGTATACTCCACTCATGCTGGCGCTACAAGACTTCGCAACACCTGAACTGACCGCCTTCTGCCAACACTGGAAGATCGTCGAATTCTCAGTGTTCGGCTCCGCTGCCCGCCGCGAGATGCGCGACGGAAGCGATATAGACGTCATGGTCACGTTCGGCGGCGACGAATCCTGGGATCTGATGGATCTTGGTCTCATGACCGTCGAGCTGGAAGCCATGTTCGGCCGGCCAGTCGATCTCGTCGAGCGCGGAACGATCAAGAATCCGTTTCGTCTGCGGACGATCATGGATGACCTCACCGTGGTCTATGCGGCCTGAGTCACCCGATCTCGCATATGTGTGGGATATGCGCGCAGCGGCTCGCATCGGATGAACGCGGAGATCTCGATGGACTATGCGTCGTTCTTAGAAAACGTACTCGTGCGCCGCGGCGTCGAGCGCGATGTCGAAATTATGGGGGAAGCGGCGAAGCGCGTGTCCGCCGAATTTCGTGCGGCGCACGACGAGATCCCGTGGATCGGCATTGTCGCACAGCGCAACGTGCTTGCCCACGAGTATGGCGATATCAAACTTGATCGTATCTGGCGAGTCGCATCGGCGAGGATCCAGGAGCTTCTTCCGCTGCTCGACGCACTGCTCGTTGTCGCCGACGACACGACCTCATAGCGACTCTCGCTGCGGCGTATACTCTCGGCGATGGAGAATGCGGGGCGCGGCGGCATCGTGGCGGGCGTGGCGGCGTCGAAGTTCGCGCTCCCGAAACGGCGCGACGATGTCGTGCGGCGGCCGCGCCTCAACTCGCTGATCGACGCCGCCGTCGGTGGCAAGGGCACGCTGATTGCAGCGCCCGCCGGCTACGGCAAGACGACGCTCGTCGTCGATTGGCTGCAGACGACCGACTTCGCCACCGTCTGGCTCTCCCTCGATTCTTGGGACGATGAACTGCCGGCGTTCGCGCGCGCTCTCTCGTCGGCCATACAGCATCGCTTTGGTGATGATGTGCCGCTTGGCGAGGAGCGATTCTGGCAGCCGCGCACCGTCGCCACCGTGCTGATCAACTGCATCGCCGCGCAGGACGAGTACATCGTGCTGGTGCTTGACGATGTCCACGCCGTCGAAGCGTCGGACGAGATCATGGAGACGCTTGGCTACTTGCTCGAGCGCGCGCCGGAGAACCTGCACATCGTGATGACGTCGCGAACGCGGCCGCCGGTGCCGTCGCTATCGAGGCTTATCGCGCGGCGCGAGATCGCGACGCTCGGCGCCGGCGATCTGGCATTCACGCCGCGTGAGGTCCGCGAGCTGCTGGCATCGCTCGGACGCGCTGTATCGGAGGATGAAGCGGAGACGCTCTTCGAGCGAACCGAGGGTTGGGCGGCGGCGCTGATTCTCGGCGCCGGGTCGGCGGACGCACATCCACGACGCATCGAAGTCGAAGGCGAGAGCGCACGCGGCGGTGCCGGCAGCATCGCCGGCCCGAACGTCGGGCTGTCGCTCGCCGATTACGCGCAGGGCGAAGCGCTGATCAACGTGCCCGACGATCTGCGCCTGTTCCTCCGACACATTTCATTGCTGCCGATCTGGACGCCAGCGCTGTGCGACGACGTGACGGGCCGGCGCGACAGCGAGCGGCGGCTGCGAGACGCGGCGACGAGCGTGCTCTTCGTCACGCAGCACGCCGACGAGCCGCCGATGTATCGCTGCCACCAGCTGATGCGGGCGCTTCTGATGCAGCAGTTCCGCGCCGACGACCCGGACGGATTCGCTCAGGCCGGCGTCGACTCTGCCGATGCGCTGACACGCTTCGGCATGCTCAACGAGGCCGTCGAGCTGCTCTTCGATCTTGAGGAGTGGGATCGCGCGGCCATCGTGCTCGATGAGATCGCGCCGCGGCTGATTCAGCAAGGGCAAGCGCGCGGGCTCAGCGAATGGATCGATCGGTTGCCGCTCGCGACGCAGACGGCGCACGTCGGCCTGCAGGTCGCCCGCGCCCGCGCTTCGCTGAAACTGAAGGAGTTCGATGAGGCGCTGCGCATCGTCGACGAGGCGCTGCGCCGGCTGCGGGATTCCGGCGACGTGCGTGCCATCGTCAACGCGCTTTTTGTGCGCGGCGAGACGCAGCGCTTCAAGGGGTACAACGAGGAAGCGCTTGCGACGTTCGGGGAAGCGCGTCTTCTCGTCGAGACAAGCGGCGACGACGACGTGCAGCTCGCCGGCGACGCGCTGCGCAACATCGGCGTCACCCATACGCTCAACGGCGACTTCGACGCCGCGATCGACGAGCTGGAAGAAGCGCGCCGGCTGCTCGAGCAGGTGGGCGATTTGCGCGGCATCGGCAACACGTGCGGCACGCTCGCTCAGTGCTACAGCGCGCGCGGCGAGCCGATGCAGGCGCTCGGCGCGTTGCAGCGCGCGCAGTCGGCGTTCGAGCGCGCCGGCAACAGCTTCGATCTCGGGATGACGCTCAATAACACCGGCATGGTCTACTACGAGATCGGCGAGTTTGAGCAGGCGTTGCAGGTGTACGAGCGCGGCGTGCGCCTTGTGCGCGGCACCGGCAACGCCGTTAACGAAGGCATCATTCTCGCCGGCATCGCAGAGACGTACCGGGCGATGGGCCGCTTCGACGAGAGCCTTGCGACGTACGAAGAAGCGCGCCCGATCGTTGAGGGCTTGCAGTTTCCGTATCTGACGAGTGAGGTGACGCTCGGCGAAGCGCTGACGCGTCTCGGTCTCGGTCAGGGCGAGGATGCGCTGCGCCTGGCGACGCGCGTGGCGCCGAAGCCAGCGGAAGGGCCCGCGCGCGTCGCGCAGTATCACGTCGTCGAAGCGCAGATCGCTCTTGGCCGTGGCGATACGGCGCCGGCGATCCGGTCGCTGGACGCCGCCTGGAAGCAGGTAGAGGCCGCCGACGACCGCCAGAAGATGGCGATCGTCGCCTTCCTCCGCGCCCGCGCGCTCTTCGATAGCCATCAACCGCGACGAGCGGTGGCGGAGATCGAACGTGTCTCGCAGCTGTGCGAGAAGCTCGGCTACCGCCGCTTCCTGCGGCCGTACGCGTCGCGGGCGAAGGATCTGATCGACTACGCGCGGGAGCGTCAGATCGCTGACGGTCTGCTCACGGGGCTGCTGGATGACGATCGGGGCGCGTCCGCCGGCGGCGCTGAACGCACGCCGAGCGCAAACTCCGACATGTTGCCGGCCGTGCGCGGCTTTGCCTTCGGCCGCGGCAGCGTGATGGTCGGCGAGCGCCAGGTGTCCGACCTGGAGTGGCGGAGCGAGAAGTCGAAGGAGATGTTCTTCTTCCTCCTGTCGAAGCAAGACGCCGTGCGGAAGGAAGACATGTTCGCCGCGCTCTGGCCCGACTTGCCGGAGTCGAAGTGCAACAGCAACTTCCATTCGAGCCTGTACCGGCTGCGGCGGGCGCTATTCCACGAATGCGTTGTGCGCGACCCGAGTGGCAACTACGCGCTGAATACGAAGGGTGTCTTCACGTCGGATGTCGAGGAGTTCAACCGGACGATGGTCGAAGCGGACGCCGGGCGAGACGAAGACGCGCGCGCATCCAAGCTCGAACACGCGGTCGGGCTCTATCAGGGCGCGTTCCTGTCGTCGACGTACAGCGAGTGGACGGAGCCGATCCGGCGCGAGATGGAGGACCGCTACATCGAAGCGCTCAATGAACTTGCGTCGCGCAAGCTGAAGGATGGGCGGTTCGAGGAAGCGCTGGCGCTGTTCAAGGCACTGGAGGCCGTCGACACGTACAGCGAAGCGGCAGCCTACGGCGCGATGCGCTGCCACGTGTCGCTGAACGACGGCGCGGCGGCAGTCCGCCATTACCGGCGCTTCCGCGAGCTGATGAAGGATGAGCTCGACGAAGAACCGTCGGCGCGCCTGACAGAGCTCTACCGCGAGGCATCCGCTCGAATATAGCGAGAATTGACGTAACGGCTAGCTGGCCTTGGCGGCAATCACTTTCGGGGACTGGGGCGCCGGCTTGAGGCCGCCGAGCCCCTTTGAGCGCCGCTGCTTTTCGAGATCGACATCCGGGAATTCGGTGTGGAGTCCGGCGCAGTAGACGCGGGCGCTGGTGATCTTCTCGCCCTTCAGGCCCAGAATCCAGGCCTGGCGCAGTACGCGCTCAGACTCATCCGGCGGCGCCTTCCAAACGATCTCATACTCCAGCGTCGCCGAGCGGGAGGTGGAGCTCTCCGTGGACCATGTGACTTGGGAGCCGGCGCCGGGGCTGAACCAGACCTCGATGATCTTGGCGACGGTGGCGGGATCTTCGGCGACCCAGCGGCCACTCGGCGTCCAACCCTGGAAGTCGACGGGCGAAGAGCACATGCGGCCGACGCTCGTGAACTTGCGGGCTTTGATGTTCGCGAGTAGCTGGGCGGTGATCGTAGTTGCCATAATGCCCCCTCGGTGCTCCCGGAACCCGGGGTTTTGACAGATATCAGCACACAGTCTAGCGATGTTTCGAGCTAAGCGCGAAACATAGGAACCTGCGGCATCTGCTCACCAGAGGACGATATGGGCCGGAAAGAAGCCTACTTTTTGTCTTTGTTCTGCTTTGGCTTCTTCTTTTCCTTCGTGCCTTTGTCCTTGCTTCCCATAACGTGAATCCTTTCTGCCTGCGCTAGGCTAACGATAGCCCTAAGAGAGGTACTGCGTACGCTTGAACAGCCGCGTCCGGCCGTGCTCCTGGGCATCGAATGCCGTGGGACCGCCGCCGGTAGGCGCGTCTACGGCGAGAAACGCCCGGTTGAGGGCATCGAGTTCTCCGGGTGTGACTTTGACGTTGCGGCCGTCGAAATCGCGGCTGCGCAGCACCGGCAGCCCCGCCAGATACGACTGATAGTGGCCGTAGAGTCGTTGATACGCAATGCGATGCTTGTCATCGAGGCGGATCTCGACTCGCCCGGGCGGGAAACGGACGGGTTTGCCGGTGATCGGTTCGAGCGCCATGGCCTGAGCTTATGGAATCGCCGCGTCGCCCGCAACACGACCAGTTGCCCGCTCGTGATTCGGGGCCGGGTAGGTGATGGAGTCCTCATCCGGCGGGCGCGGGTGGCCGACAATGTAGCTAATGGAAGAGACGTGGGTGCTGCTCGACGCCAATACCGGACTTCACGTCGCCTGGTATTTCTGGCTGCGCGTACTTGACGAGGTCAACCGGGCGGCGCGTTACGGCGCGCCGTTCGGGCTGCTGCTGCTGGAGGCGGACGTAGCGGCGAACGCCCCGGCGAAGCTGGCTACAGACGCGACATCGTACCTGCCGGCCACGATCCGGAGCACTGATCTCGGCGGCCTCCTCGGTCCTGGGCAGGTGGGCGTGCTGCTGACACACCAGGACAGCGAATCCGCCGAACAGGCGCGCGATCGGGTGCTCGAACGGCTGGCACGCGGCGGATGTCCGCCGGCCGTCCGCTGGAAGTCGCAGTTGCTCACGTATCCGAACCATGCTGCGCAGATCTCTTACCTGCTGACGGCGGGTTGGAGCGAGCGAAACGGCTCCGTCGACCTGCAACACACGGCGTAGGTGGCGCCGCGGCCCGCATTCGTTCCCACGTTTGGCGATGCGCTGCCGATGATCTAGATCAGGGGTGGCGCCGTGTCTGAGGATTGGAAGGCCCGAATCCTGCACGCCCGGCAGACGTACGAGCTTCGGCGCGGCACGATCGGTGTCCGCACGCCTATGGCGCAGGTCTTCCGCCGCATGATCCAGACCGTCATCCAGCCGGCGTTTGCCGAAGTCGCTGAGTTCGCGCACGACCAGGAAGTCGTCTGCAACATCGAATGCGAGCTGGGCGGCGTCCAGCCGCGGGCGATGTTCTGCATCCGCCCGTCTGGCCGTTCGATCCGGTATGAGCTCGACGCCGACGGAGGCGCCGTTCGTGAGATCGAGGGTGTCTACCATCGTCCGCTGGGGCAACGGCGCGTCTGGGGGTCGGTCGAGGAGCTGCAGCGACAGCTGACGCAGGGCTACGCGCGAGCGGCGGCAGCGGCGATCGTCCAGGATCACTTTCGCTCCTCCGAGCCGCGTCTGCCGCACTAAACGCTTGGAGTCGTCGTCAGGATGCTTTGCGCAGCTCCTGCATGTACGCCGTCGCCGGGGCGCGCTGCTGGGCAAACTCGACGGCGCGCGCCGCCACCGTCTCCGTGATCGTGAATGCGGAACCTTCCCACGCCGCGCGATTGCGGATGTACATCGCGGCGAGCGCCACCTGCGTCCGCGTCCGCACGCCACTGTCTGCGAGCGTCGCCGCGAACGTCGTGACCGCTTCGGTGGCGATGATCGACTCCGGCAGGCGCGACGCGAGGAATGGCGCGATCGCTCCCTCGTCCAGAGTCGCGACATCGATGGCGTACAGGAATGCGTCGCGCAGCGTCACAGGCAGCATCGAAGGAGTGACGTTGATCAGCGCCGTCGCCGCGCGCCAGGGCGCCTCGATGCGCTCGCCGCTGCGCAGCTGCAGCACGGCCGTACCGCGCCGCCCTGGGATCAGCCAGAGTCGCGCGAGATCGGCGAGCGCGCCCTCGTGCGTCGCGGCGTCGAGGATCGCCAGCAGGCCGCCGGAGGCGGCGAACGGCGGTGGTGCGATGTAGAACTTCGACTCGTCGTCGTACGCCGGCAGCACGTCGGCGGCGGAGACGCCGCCCGACAGGATCACCGCCGGAGGCATCGCCGTCACCCACTGTTTTACGTGATCGCGCGACGACCGCAGCACGTCGAGCGAGCCTTCGCCTTGGGACTGCGCCTCGGTGGGTCGGTGATAGCGGCTGTCGAACAGCCGCACGATCGACCCGGCGGCGTACAGCGCGTGCGGGATCGTGATGACGCCCGTAAGCGCGCTCCGCAGCGCGTCGGCGACGACATCCTCCTCGTCGAATGCGACGCCCGAGAGCGCGAGTGTCGCGCCGGCGCTCAGCGCCTGCGCGATCTCGATCGACGCCTCGGGCGCGAACCCGAAACGCGACAACGATTCTTTGAGGATCGCGAGCTCGAACGTGACGCCGGGCGCGTCGTCCGCCCGGCTCGCGAAGTCGGACAGCGAGACGGGGATGGCGCCGGCGTAGCGTGTGCGCTGGCGGGCGGAATCGACGCGCGCCTGGCCCGCGGCGCTGAGTTTGACGCGGGAGATGCGATCGAAGTTCACCTGACCGCTATCGAGCTCGATCAGCGCGCCGGACTTCAATGCTTGCATGATCTCGGTGGCGACGCCGTCCTGGACGCGCCAGTGGCGCGCCATCTCGGTGGCCGTCATGGCGCCCTGGTATGA
Organism: Dehalococcoidia bacterium; assembly: GCA_038211505.1. Taxonomy (GTDB): domain Bacteria; phylum Chloroflexota; class Dehalococcoidia; order DSTF01; family JACRBR01; genus JBBQVO01. The sequence goes on from JBBQVO010000003.1 coordinate 32,048, forward strand.
GAGCGTGCGCAACGCATGCTCGACTACGAACGTCGGCGGCAAGTGCAGTTCATCGACCGACGCCGGCTCAGTGGCCGGGTCTCGTGGCGTCATGCGACACTTCCTCCAGATCACTATCGGCAGCAGCGGCGGCCCGATTCGTAGCACGCGGAACAACTCAGGGCGTCACGGGCCAGCGTTAGGCGAAACGCCTACTACCTTGCCCCATGATCGGGCTCGATACTCGTCCGATGAACCTGATCGATGACACGCTGTTCGGCGCCGATCGACCGCGCGTCGTGCTCATCGGATCGCCGCACGATCGGTTCTCCGCGAGCGACAACGGCCTCACGAATGCGCTCGGCGCGACGATCCGCATCCGGCATGTGTCCGCTGATTCGCCGTTGCGGCATTCCGTCGCGGCGTTTCGCGCGGCGTCGGCAGCGATCCGCGATCGCCGGTTTGAGATGGTGCACCTGCTCGATGCGCGGTTCGCGCTGACCGGCATGATGCTGCAGCGCCACTTCGGCGTGCCCGTGACCGCGTCCGTCGGCCCCGACGATCTATCCGCCGTCGCACCGTGGTCGCGCCTGTCGATGCGCGCGCTCACGCATCTGGATGAAGTCTTCGTCTCGAGCAGGATCACCGCCGCGTCGCTGCGGCTGCGAACGCCGTCGCTGCCGGTGTCGTTTGTGCGGTCGGCCGCCAGCCCGCTTCCTTGGCCGCCGAAAAGCTCGGTCGCCCGCGTGACGCGCGCACTGCGAGGCATCCGTCCCGGGCGCCTCGTCGTCGCCGTGCCGTGGCCGGAGAACCGCGCCGACCTCCGCTGGTTCCGCGACGTCGTGGTGCCCCAGATCGATTCGCATGCGCTGTGCCTGCTGATCGGCGTTCCCAGCCGGCGGCAGGCGCGGCTGATCGTCGGTCTCAGCGGATATCAGTCGGACTTCCGCGTGTTGTCGGGGCGCCTCGATATCGCGATGATCGCCGCTGTCGCGCGATGCGTCGATGCGTTCGTCGTCCCGACGTCGTCGCCGCGGTCGGTCGATGTCGAGAGTGCGCTCTCGATTGCGCTGTCGTTGGGCGGCGTACCGGTCGTTACGAACGGGACGGAGGCTGCGGGTGTGCTGGCGCACGAACGCAACGCCTTCGTCGTCGATCCCGGCGATGAGCGCGGGTTTGTACACACGCTGAATCAGGTGCTATCGCTGCCGGCCGTGCAGCGCCACTTCCTCGGCGAGGAGTTCGCGCGATTCACGCTGTCTCGTTGGCCGTGGAGCGATGTCGCCGACGTCTACGCGGAGCGCTTCGCCGCCCACGTCGGCCGTCCGTTCATCCCCGCCGATCTCCGCGCGGCCTGACCCGATGCTCGTCGCGCACGTTGCGCGATGGCACGGCGGTTTATGCGGCCCCGCTGACATGACCGCGCCGACGCGGCGTGGCACCCGACAGGTCATCACGCCTCGAGTGCGCCGGTTACTCAGAACATCCGGCGCGCAGCGTGAGCCGTATCCCAGGCAACAACTCGCGCCGCGACGCGGATCCTTCTGGCATCAGCGAACGTTATTGCGTATACAACACCAGTTCGCTCGCCCCGGAGTCGCGGTACCCCTGATGTTGCCATCTCGCGCTGGCCCTCGGCCGACCACCGCCGCCGCATTGCCACGGCGACGCTGGCTCGCGCTTCTCGTCCTGGCGCTCGCGGTCGCGCTTCTTTCGCGCCCCAGCGCCCGCCACGTCGAAGCGCAATCCGCCGACGATGCCTTCGTCGAGCGCGTCGTGGCATCGCTGACGCCGGACGAGCGTGTCGGGCAGCTGGTGATGGTGAACTTCGTCGGCGACGACGTATCGGCGACGTCGGACATCGCCACGCTCGTGCGCGACTTCAAGATCGGCGCCGTGCTCGTTACGGCTAGCAACGGCAACATCGTCAACCGCGACGACACCGCCGCGCAGCTCGCGACGCTCACGAATGGCCTCCAGCAGCAGGCCTTCGACACGAGCCAGCGCTCGGACGGCACGAACCGCTACTTCCTGCCGCTGATGGTCGCCACCGACAACGAGGGCGACCTCTTTCCGTTCACGAACGTCACACACAACTACACGCAGCTGCCGAACAACATGACCATCGGCGCCACGTGGAGCAAACAGCACGCCCAGGCGACGGGTGCGATCGCCGGCCGCGAGCTGTCGGCGGCCGGCATCAACCTGCTGCTCGGGCCGGTCGTCGACACGCTGGATAACCCGCGGTCGGGCGGAGCCGGCGATATCGGCATCAGGTCGTTTGGCGGCAACGTCTCCTGGGTCGGCGAGCTCGCGCGCGCGTATGTCCGCGGCGTCCACGACGGAAGCGGCGGCCGCATGCTGACGGTGATCAAGCACTTCCCCGGCCACGGGGGCAGCGATCGCGGCACGGATAACGAGGTGCCGACGGTGAACAAGTCACTCGATCAGCTGCGCGCGCTGGAACTGGCGCCGTTCGCCGAAGTCGATCGCCTCGACGACGCCGACAAGACCGGCACGACCGACGCGATGATGGTCTCGCACATCCGCTATCGAAACTTCGTCACGGCGTCAGCGGCGGCGTTCACGCGGCCGATCTCGATCGACGCCGCGGCGCTCAACACGCTGATCGGCCTGCCGGAGTTCTCGAAGTGGCGCACGACGCATATGATCATGAGCGACTCGCTCGGCGTGCCCGCGGTTCGCAAATGGTATGCCGAGCAGGAGGGTCAGCCGGACTTCCCGAACCGCACGATCGTCAAGGATGCGCTGATGTCTGGCAGCGATCTGCTGCCGCTCGTCGAGTTCTATCACGATCCCGATCACCGCGGCTGGAAGGATTTTCAATTGCCGACGATCGAAGACAGCGTCATCTACATGCGTCAGCAGTACGCATCCGACCCCGACTTCCGGCGCCGCGCCGATGACGCCGTGCGCCACGTCATTGCCGAGAAGGTCCGGCTGTACCCGCAACTGGCGATGACGCAGGTCGCCGTCGATCCCGCCGCCGCATCAGCCGCGGCGGGCGGCGGCGCCGACGAGATGCGCTCGCTCGCCGAAGACGCGTTGACGCTGATCCAGCCGCAGAGCGTCGCCGACCTGCGCGCGCGACTTCCGCGCGGGCCTGTGACGCCCGATAAGGTCGTAATCGTCGAGTGCTGGGACGACTGCTACCCGTATCGCGTGATGCCGAAGCTGACGCTGCAGCAAGAGCTGCTCGCGCTTTACGGCCCCAACGGCAAGAATCGCTTGCGTGCTGAAGACGTGAGCACGATCAGCTTCGGCGAGCTCGATGCCTGGTTGACGGCGCCGGCCAATCCCGCGAACGTGGCGACGGCGGCAGTCGTGCGCGACGCGTCCTGGATCGTCTTCGCGCTGACGGAGTACAACCCGGCGGCGCGTCCGGCGTCGGGCGCGGCGAAGCGCTTTCTCGACGCGCCGCCGGTCGATCTGCGAAATAAGAATCTCGTCGCCATCGCCTACAACGTGCCGTACCACCTCGACTCGACCGAGATCAGCAAGCTCTCCGCGTACTTCGTCGTCTACAACAAGACCGATGCGGCGATCGACGCCGGATTCCGCGCGCTCTTCGGCGATGCGACGCCGAAGGGCCACTCGCCGGTCAACGTGCCCGGCATCTTCTACAACGTTGGCGACGCGACGCAGCCCGCCGTCGATCAGCAGTTGCAGGTATCGGTGTTCGGACAATCGCCGGGCGGCGTGCGCGACGCCGCAAACGTCGGCCTCACGGCGGGCCCGATCGTGGATCACAACGGCAACCTGGTGCCCGACGGCACGGTCGTGCGCTTCCGTCTCGACAAGACCGGCGGCACGGTCTCGAACGAGATCGGTATGACGACGATCGACGGCATCGCCGGCGCGCGCGTGCCGCTGAGCGGCGCCGGATCGTACAGCGCATCGGCGAGCGTCGCCGGCGTCACGTCGAAGCCGTTAGCGATCACGGTCGCGGGCAGCGTCGCCGCCGCAACGGAAGCGCCCGCGCCGCCGGCCGCGGCGGCGGCGCCAGCGAGCGACAGCGGCGGCCGCAACGTCACGCTGCTGGCGCTGGCGATCGGCGTGCCGTCAGCCGTCATCGCAGCGGCGGCCGCCGCGATCGGCTTCGTGCTCTATCGACGACGATCGCGCTCGACCGCCGCGCATGCAGCGATGCCGGCTCTGGCGCCCGCAACGGGCGTACTCATCGACGATGAACCAGCGGCGACGCCGGCGGCAACGATGCTGGTCGATCCGCTGGTGCGGGTCGATGCGGAGACGCGCCGTGTCTACGTGAAGGGCGTCGAGGCGAAGCCGGCGCTCTCGAACGAGCAGTTCCGGCTGCTGTCGTTTCTCTTCCCGCCCGACGATCACGCCGACGGCGTCTCGGAGGAGGCGCTCGATGCCCTCGTGCGGCGCGTCCGCGAGCGCCTCGTCCAGTCGGGCGGCGAGCGGTCATACATCGTGACGCTACGCGGTCACGGATTCCGTCTCGACATCTAGTTGCGCTCGCCGCGTGCGGGTCGACGGATCCGATCGTGTCGCGGCCAGGAGTGGTCACGTGTGATCGTCTCGCTCGCAGATGTTCCGGGCATGAAAAAGAGCGGCCGTCTGGCCGCCCGGGAGATGCTTGGTAGCAGCGGTTGGATTCGAACCAACGACCTACCGATTATGAGCCGGTTGCTCTCACCCCTGAGCTACGCTGCCGCGGACTCAACGACACGAATATCGGAGTATCTGGAGGGCATTTCGTGGTGAAAAATGGCGCGCTTGGCGGGACTCGAACCCACGGCCTCTACCTCCGCAGGGTAGCGCTCTATCCACTGAGCTACAAGCGCGTGTGCACCGCATCCGCGGTGGTCACGATGGTGCCGAGGGCGGGATTTGAACCCGCACGCCCTTGCGGACACTACGCCCTGAACGTAGCGCGTCTGCCGTTCCGCCACCTCGGCGTGATGCTCGCGAAAGGCGTTCCGCTCGCGAAAGGCGTTCCGATTGTAACAAGGCGATCGAGGGCCAACAAGCGATCAGCGTGATCGCGCGCGTAAGCGATGCCGCTTGAGGGGGTCTCGGGCCGCTGTTAGACTGTCGGCGCCGCGGGCGGTTGGCTCAGCTGGTAGAGCGCTTCCTTCACACGGAAGAGGTCACAGGTTCGAGTCCTGTACCGCCCACCACTCCCTCACATCGCTCGTCATCGGCGGCGTCGCTTGCCGCCGCATGATCCTCGCACCTACACTTCGCTGATGCTCCGACATTCATTCATCGCCCGATCGTGCGCGCTCTCGACGTCGCTGTTCGTCTGCGTGATCGCCGCCTGTGGCGGCGGATCGAGCGGCACGAAGACGGCGGCGCCGTCGATCGCCCCGCCGACGCCGGGCGTCACGCGCGTGGCGACGACCGCCGCCACGGCGGCCGCCACCGGCGCGAACATCCGCACGCTCGACCTCGCGGCGGTGTCCGACGTGCAGGCGGCGGTGGCGAGCAGCGGCGGCGAGTTTCAGCCCGACACCGTGATCTATGGCGATCTGACGGGCGATGGCGTCGACGAGGCCGTCGTCGCGATCAATTCCGGCGGCAACGCCGGCGATATCGGGTTCCTCGTGTTGACGCCGCGTAACGCGGGCACCCGGACGCTCTTCACCTTCATCCCTGGCACGAGCGTCGCCATCGAGGTCGTCGACGGCAAGATCGTCGTCACCGAACCCGTGCCCGGCCCGGACGACCCGCACTGCTGTCCGAGCGAGCTCAAGATGACGACGTACGGCTGGAACGGGACAACGTTCATCGTGGAGTCGACGGACACGGAGCCAAACCCCGCCGCAGGGGCCAAGCCGACGTCGTCTGTGAACAGCGGGAGTACATCGGCCGCTGCGGGGTTGGCGCCGACGACGAGGGCACCGTCCACCGGCGACACGCCGCCGGCCACGGATGCGACGTCGAGCGTGCCGCGGCCGCCGCGGCCCGGCAGCAGTCCGTAACCCCAAGAAGGAGCGCACGTTGGCATCCCCGATCGGTCACGCGCTCGTCGGCTTGCTGCTTGCGCGGCGGGCAGGTGTGCGCTCGAACGTCGGTCAGGCGGCGGCCGTCGTCGCCGCTGGGCTGCCTGATGTTGATGTCCCGGCCGGATATGTGCTGCATGGCAACGCCTGGAAGCTGCACAAGAAGAACACGGGCACCCACACCTTCGCCTTTGCGCTGACGAGTGGCATGATCGCCGGCTTTGCCGGTCTGATCCGCGGCGCCGCGACGGATGCCGGCGACCGCGATCTCGTCGCCGATGCGCTGTATGGCGCAGCGCTCGTCGGATCGCACATCGTGCTGGATCGCGCGCCACTACCGTATCTGAAGTTCGAGAAGGACGGGCCTCGCCGCGAGATCATCCTCAAGAGCGTCTTCAACTGGTCGCTCGACGCCGCGGTGTACGGCTTCATCGCGCGCCGCTTCTGGCCTGCGGCCGAGACCGAAGCGCCCGGTGACCGGCCAGCTTCCGTCTGACTTCAATACTGCCGAAACAGGTACAAAATGTACCTGTATTTCTGTTGACAACGAGCTATCTCCAGCATACGATAGCTCCCAGTTAGGGCTGACGGAGAGTAACGGACTCCGTTAAAAGGGGGTGCGGGCACGGCCTGTACCCACATTCTCGTTCCCGCGTCCGCATCCGTCGATCGCCGTCGCTACAATGCCTCAGGAATCGAGGCCGCCGTGAACGACGAACGCGTCACCACACTCTCACTCCAGCACGATCTGCACTTCGTTGCGCGGACGCCCGGCGGCCACGAAGTGCATCTTTCCGCGCGCGTTGATGGCGATGACGCGCCCGACGCGCCAACGCCGATGGAGATGCTGCTCATCACGCTCGCCGGCTGCGGCGCCATGGACGTGATCTCCATCCTCCGCAAGATGCGCCAGGATGTCGCGTCGTACGACCTGCGCATCTCCGGCGAACGCGCGCCGGAGCATCCGCGCGTCTATACGTCGATCCTGATGACGCACGAGCTTCGCGGCGGCGCGATCGTCGAAGCGAACGTTGTGCGCGCGATCCATCTCTCGATGTCGCGCTACTGCCCGGTCTTCGCGATGCTCCATCCGGCGGTGGCGATCCGTGAGCGTTACGTGATCACCGACGATGGCGGCGGCCGGGAGGAGGGCGAGGTGCGCCTCGATGACACGGCTGCGGGCTAGAGGGCGTCGCGGATCGAAGCTGCGCGATTGCCAGTTGCAACCAGTTGCAACTACAATTAGCTGGGACTTTTGAAGCGCCCGCGGGTTGCCGATACTTCGCGGGGATTCCCTGACTATATGCATCACGTAGAAATCGTCACTCATCTCGACGCGCCGCACCTGGAGCAGCTTCCGAAGCTGCTCGATGCCGCCACGCGCTGCGACGGCCACGAGCCGCTGGGCGAGCACAAGTTCCTGCGCCTCCAGCGCGGCGACGACCTGGCGGCGGCGATCCTCGCCTTTGAGGGCTCACAGCTCGCCGGCTACGCCCACACGATCACCTACGGCACGGACGGCGACCGCCGCTCGTCGTGCGAGGTGGTAGTCGATCCTTCGCTGCGGCGCCGGGGCATCGGCCGCATGCTGCTGTCGCACGCGATCATGCACGCGCAGGGCAACAGCGCGCAGCAGCTCGATCTCTGGGCATACAACGACAACGCCGCAAGCGCGCGCATCGCCGCCCAGTTCGGCTTCACGCCGGCACGGCGGCTGTTTCACTTGCATCGCCATATGCACAACGTCCGCCAAGCGCCCGCCACGATCGGCGCGTCGATCCGCGCCGTCGTGCCCGGCGTCGACGACGAGCGCTGGCTGGCGCTGAACAATCGCATCTTCGCCGGCCACCCCGAGAACGGACAATGGACGCTCGATGATCTGCGCGCGCGCATGGCGCAACCGTGGTTCGATCCGAACGACGTGCTGATGCTCGAGTACGACGGCAAGCTCGCGGGATTCTGCTGGTTGAAGATCGAGGAACGCGAGAGCGAGGGCCGCGTCGGCGAGATCTACGTCATCGGCACAGCGCCCGAATATCAGCATCGCGGGCTCGGACGCTACCTGCTCGGCCGCGCGCTGCTGCGATTGCGTGAGCGGGCCGCCGATGTTGCGGCGATTTACGTCGATGAGTCGAACCACTCGGCGCTCGCCCTCTACGAGACGTCCGGGTTCCACTACCACCACGTCGATGTCTGCTACTCGCGGCCGCTTACGGTCGAGAGCTCGCATGCCGCGGCCGAGGCGATCGCCGCCGCATAGCAGCGCGCCCATGTTTCACGATGCCGCGCGATGTTCTAGGATCACGTTGACACCGGTACAAGAGAAGGAGTCATCGTGGCTACGACACTGCAGGAAGGCGATGTGGCTCCGTCGTTCGAGATGGAGAGCGATCGCGGCGAGACCGTGAAGCTCGACGACCTGCGCGGCAGTTGGGTGGTGCTGTACTGGTACCCGAAGGACGACACGCCCGGCTGCACGACGGAAGCCTGCGAGATCCGTGACAACTGGCAGATGATTTCCGGCGAGGCGGCGCTCTTCGGCATCTCGCCGGACTCCGTGACGTCGCATCAAAAGTTTCGCGACAAGTTCAGCCTGCCCTTCCCGCTGCTCGCCGATGCGGAGCACGTCGTGTCGGACGCGTATGGCGTGTGGGGGCCGAAGAAGTTCATGGGCCGCGAGTACATGGGCGTCGACCGCGCGACGTTCATCGTCGGCCCGGACGGGAAGATCGCGCGCGTCTTCCCGAAGGTGTCGCCCGCCGGCCACGCGCTTGAGATCGCGCAGGCGTTGAAGGAACTGAAAGCTCAGTAGCGACGGACGCGATCCGCCGACGCGAGGAATCTCATGCCACAGGGGAAGTGCTCATTCTGCGGGACATTCGTGACGAGCGGCGGCACCGCGCTCGGCAAGCATTCGGTCGCCTGCTCGGCATGCGCATCGCTCGCGCAGAAATGGCTCGACCAGCACGGCGCCGCCGCGCCCGCCGATGCGCCGAAAGAGCCGACGCCAGCCGAATAGCGCCACGCGTCAGCGTTCGCGCAAGTTATTGATGGAGTTTGTCGAGCTCGTGACGCTTCGTCTTGGCGCGCTCGTGGGCAATCGTGCGAACTGTCATCATCACCCAGAAGGCGTTCCAGGCGATCATCGTGAACGTCGCCAGCGCGATCCGCGTCCGGTCGATGATCGGTGTGATTGTCACGTCGTCGTGTGAGATATCGATCACCGCGACCGGCGTCGAACCACCGCCGCCACCACCACCGCCGCCTTCACCCTCGCCGCCGTCTTCGCCCATGTCGCCGTGCACCGACGGCTCGCTCTTGCCGCCGGATCCGCGCCCGAAGCCGAGCCCGTAGCCGAACGACACCCGCGCCACGGGAATGACGGTGTGGCCGTTTCGCTCGACCGGCGTGCCGAAGCATGTGTTGGCACCGACCTGGTCGGCGATCGCGCTGACCTGTCGCACCAGCTCGTCCGTCGTCATCTCGCCGTTCATTTCGATCTCCTCTTCTTGCTGCGGAACATCCATCTCATGACCACGAACGCGGCCGGCGCGATCAGCATCGCCGGCATCATGCGTACGCCTTGCTCGGGCGGCATGTCGATGCGCTCTTCGCCGGTGCCACGTCGCACCACGATGCTTGTCGGCGCTTGTCGCTCGATCACGACGCCGCGACCGTCGACGCGCGCATCGATCCCCTGGACGTGGGCGAGGCCGTCGATCTCGTATCCGTCCATCCAGACGATTGTGCGGCGTTCGATGTCGTTGCGCAGCTTCACGTCGTCATTGGCTCCTGTACAAACGATCATGCGGCATCGCGGGCGCGATGACAATCGCCTCATCGGTGAAATCGCAGCCAGTCGGCGGATTGACATCCTCCCCCGAATGGGCATACTGAGACTGTGAAAACAATCACAAACCACGTCCCCGAAACCATACGGCCCCGCGTCGTCGTCGTTGGCGCCGGCTTCGGCGGACTGCGCGTCGCGAAGACGCTGCGCGGCAAGGACGTCGACGTCCTCGTCGTCGACCGCCACAACTACCACACGTTCCTGCCGCTGCTCTACGAAGTCGCGACGGCGGGACTCGAGCCCGACGACATCGCCCAGCCCGTGCGGGCGATCCTGCGCGGCAGCGACAACGTCCGTTTTCGCATGGCGGAGGTGCAGCGTATCGATCTCGCGGCTCATCGCGTGAGCACCGATGGCGGTGAGATTCCGTACGACTATCTCGTCGTCTCGGCCGGCAGCGCGACGAACTTCTTCGGGCTGCACAGCGTCGAACAGCGCGCGCTCGGCCTCAAAGACATCCACGAAGCGACGGCCGTGCGCAACCGCGTTCTCCGCAGTTTTGAGCGCGCATCGACCGTCAGCGATGATGCCGAGCGCGATCGACTGATGACGATTATCGTGATCGGTGGCGGCCCCACCGGCGTCGAACTCGCCGGCGCGCTCGCCGAGCTCAAGCGCCACGTCCTCCCGCGCGACTACCCCGACCTCGATCTCAGTCGGGCGCGCGTGATCCTGCTCGAAGCGACCGATCGGCTGCTGGCGGCGATGCCGGCGCGACTGCAGCGGAAAGCGGTGCAGCAGCTTGAGAAGCTCGGGGTCGAGGTGCGATTGAACGCGTCGGTGTCAGATCTCTCCGACGACGGCGTCCACCTCGCCGACGGTACGATCATCGGATCGGCGAACGTCGTCTGGGTCGCAGGCGTGCGTGGGGAGCCGCTTGGCGAGACGATGGGCGTCGCGCTTGGCGCCGGCCGGCGCGTCCAGGTCCGCGACACGATGCAGATCCCTGCCTACGACGACGCATACGTCATCGGCGATCTCGCCTCGCTCGCCGCGCCCGACGGTCGCCCCTACCCGATGATCGCGCCCGTGGCGATGCAGCAGGCGTCGCTGGCGGCAGCGAACATCATGGCGAGCATCGCCGGTAAACCGGTGCAGTCATTCAAGTATCACGATCGTGGGATGATGGCGACGATCGGCCGGCGTACGGCCGTCGCGCACGTCTTTGGGCTCCAATTCACGGGGTTCATCGCCTGGGCGTTGTGGCTGACGATCCATCTCATCCAGCTGATCGGCTTGCGCAACCGCGCGCTCGTCCTCGTCAATTGGATCTGGAACTACCTGCGCTACGACCGCGCCAATCGCCTCGTCACCGACGGTCACGTCGCCCGCGCCGCCGCGCCAGCGACCGCTTCGGCCGACGCCTACGAAGCCGTGGCGCCGGACGCTGTCGATGCCGCGGCGACAGCGGCGCCCACAAACGCGACATAAGCGATTCGCTCGCTCGCATCTCCGCCGGATAGAATCGAAGCTGAGATGATCCGTCGGTCGTCGCGCGTCGAATCATCGTTGCGCCCTCGGATCGTTGTGAGTGGAGCTATCGTGCCCTTCCGGCCGTCCCGATCAGCCGTGCTCGCCGTCGCCGTCCTCGCGGCCGTTCTCGCCGTCCTGTGGTCGCGCGGGGGCACGGCGGCGGCGCATCCGCTCGGCAACTTCACGATCAATCACTACGATCGCATCGAGGTCGCGGACACGGGCATCAGCGTCTATCGCGTGCTCGATATGGCGGAGATCCCGACGTTTCAGGAACGCCAGAAGATCGACACGAACGGCGACGGTAACGTCGACGACGCCGAGAGCGAAGCGTGGGCCACCGCGAAGGTCGATGAGCTCGCGTCCAACATGAGCCTCGTCGTCAACGGACGCCCGTCGCAACTTAGCGACGTCTCGCACAACGTGACGTATCCGCCCGGCCAGGGCGGCCTCTTGTTGCTGCGACTCACGGCCACGTACAGCGCGGCGCTGCCGGACAACTGGCGCGATTCGCCGCCGAAGATCGAGTTCTCCGACCATAACTACGACGACCGCATCGGCTGGCGCGAGATCATCGTGCGGGGCGCGCCGGGTGTCGTCATCGCCGGATCGAGCGTGCCGACGGAGGACATCAGCAACGAGCTGCTGTCGTATCCCCAGAACGCGATCACGAGCCCGCTCAACGTGCGCACCGCGACGTTCTCGTTCGCGCCGGGCGCCGGCTCGGAGCCGATAACGTCGCCGGACGTCAAGAACGTGCGCGCCACGCGTGGGAATCCTGATTCGACGCTGACGCAATTCGCGAATCTCGTGGCGAAAGAGCATCTCAGCGCCGGCGTCATCGCGATCGCGCTGCTTGCCGCAACCGGCTTCGGCGCGCTGCACGCGCTGTCGCCCGGCCACGGCAAGACGATCGTCGGAGCGTATCTCGTTGGCTCGCGCGGCACCGCCAAGCACGCGCTGCTGCTCGGCCTGACGGTGACGGCGACACACACCTCGAGCGTCTACGCGCTCGGCTTCATCACGCTCTATCTCTCGGAGTACATCGTGCCGGAGACGCTCTACCCGTGGCTCGGCGTCGCCTCTGGCGCGCTGATCGTCGTGATGGGCATCGCGCTCTTCATCGGCCGCCTGCGATCGAGCGGTCTCGTGCCCCAGGCGCGCTCCTGGATCGCCGCTCGCTTTCGCGCGACCGCGACGGCGCCGTCGCGCCAGCCGGCCTTCGCGATGGCAGGCGGCGACTCCGACATGATGCTGATGTGGCCGTCGCATGCTCACGGCGGCGATGCGCACGAGCACGCACCGATCGCCGGCGAAGCGATCGATCATCATCATCATGGCGACGCCCACGATCACGATCACGGCGCCACCGATGATCTCTCTGACGGCGCGCACAGCCACGGCTGGGGACCCGCGCACAGCCACGCGATCCCGGGACAGGACGGCGAGCCCGTGACGTGGCAGCGTCTCGTCGGCCTCGGCATCTTCGGCGGGCTGCTGCCGTGCCCGTCGGCGATTGTCGTCATGCTGAGTGCGATCGCGCTACATCGCGTCGGCTTCGGCTTGCTGCTGATCGTATTCTTCAGCTTCGGACTCGCCGCCGTGCTCACCGGCATCGGGTTTGCGCTGGTGTATGCGCGCGCGATCACAGCGCGCGTGCCGCTGCTCCAGCGCATCGCCGATCGCGCCGGCGGCGATGGCATCGTCTCGTTCACCATGCGTTCTGTGCCGACGGCGAGCGCCGTCGCCGTCGTCATCGCCGGCGTCGTCGTGACCTTGCGGGCGACGACGCAGTTCTGATTCAACGCGAAAGGGCGAGCGCGCGATGGTCAAGCTGATCTACTGCATCACGAAGAAGCGGGAGCTGAGCGTTGAAGAGTTCCAGCGTTACTGGCGCGACGTGCACGCGCCGATCGCCGGCGCGATTCCGGGCCTCCGACGTTACGTCCAGTGTCACGTCGTTCCTGAGCTGTACGATCGGCAGACGCCGCCGTACGACGGCGCCGCCGAGCTCTGGTTCGATGATCTCGATGCGGTGCGCGTCGCCATGAAGACCCCGGAACTCGCGGCAGCCCTCGAAGACGAGAAGAACTTCATCGATCACTCCCGCGTCGCATCATTCGTCACGATCGAGAAGCCGATCATCGAATAGCGCCGGGATCGTCCACAGAGAGCACAGAAGGGGTGCGTCTGTGGGCCAAACGTCCGCGGCTACCGCGGCCGGTATCGGTTCGCGATCGGCAACCGCCGGTCCCGGCCGAACGCCCGCGGCGTGATCTTGATGCCGGGCGGCGCCTGCCGACGCTTGTACTCGTTGCGGTCGATCAGCGTCACGATCCGCTGCACAAGCTCGCGCTCGTAGCCGAGGGCGACGATCTCATCGATGCTGCGATCGTCTTCCACGTACGCCTCGATGATCGGATCGAGCACCTCGTACGGCGGCAGTGAGTCCGTGTCGAGCTGATCCGGCCGCAGCTCCGCGCTCGGCGGCTTTTCAATCACCGATTGTGGGATGATCTCGGCGCCGGATCTGTCGTTCACGTAGCGCGAAAGCTGCCAGACGAGCAGCTTCGGCACGTCCTTGATCACCGCGAAGCCGCCGGCCATGTCGCCGTACAGCGTCGAGTAGCCGGTCGCCATCTCGCTCTTGTTGCCCGTCGTCAGCACGAGCCAGCCGAACTTGTTGGAAAGCGACATCAGCATCTGGCCGCGAATGCGCGCCTGGAGATTCTCCTCAGCAAGCCCGAACTGCGTGTCAGCAAATGCCTCCGACAGCATCTCGAGCGACGCCGCGAAGGCGCCCTCGATCGGGATCGTCATGATCCGGATGCCGAGACGCTTCGCGAGGTCGTATGCGTCGCTCTTGCTGTGCTCCGACGAGAACCGCGACGGCATTGAGACGCCGACGACGTGATCGGCGCCGAGCGCCTCCGCCGCGATCGCCGCGACGAGCGACGAATCGATCCCGCCCGAAAGCGCGATCAACGACGTATCGAACCCCGTCTTCGCGAAGTAATCGCGCACGCCGAGCACCAAAGCGTCCCACACTTCGGCCACCGGATCGAGCAGCGGCGCGATAACCGCCGGTGACAGCGCCGTCTTCTCCGTGCCGAACGGGCGCTCCGACACCATGATCTTCTTCGCGCCCGCCTCGCGCGCCGCCCGTCGCTCTTTGCGATGCCGCGGATCGTGGACGCGCGTCTGCAGCACGCCTTCGACATCGATGTCGTAGACGAGCAGGTCCTCGCGAAACTGCGCGCCGCGCGCGACGAGGCGACCGCGCTCATCGCAGATGATGCTGTGCCCATCGAAGACCAGTTCGTCCTGGCCGCCGACGGCGTTCACGTGACAGACGACGACTGCGTTGTCACTCGCGCGCGTCGAGATCATGTTCTCACGAAAGCCGCCCTTGCCGCGGTGATAGGGTGAGGCGTTAACGTTGATGATCACGTCCGCGCCGGCGTGCGCTTGATCTCGCGTCGGGCCGTCGGGATACCAGATGTCCTCGCAGATGTTCACGCCGACATCGACGCCGGCGATTACGAACACGGGCGACTCGGAGCCGCGCTGAAAGTAGCGATCCTCGTCGAAGACACCGTAGTTCGGCAGGAACTGCTTGTGGTAGCGATCGACGGTCTTGCCGTCCGACAGCACGGCTGCGGCGTTGTAGTTGTCGTCGATCACGTCGACGAAGCCGACGATCGCGCAGATGCCGTGCGTCGTTGCGGCGATCTCGTCGATCGCCGCAACGCTCTCGGCGACGAATGATCGCCGTAGCACCAGATCCTCCGGCGGGTAGCCCGTCACCGCCAGTTCCGGGAAGGCGACGACATCGGCGCCCAGATCGCGCGCCCGCCCTATCCACGCGATGATCTTCGCCGTGTTGCCGGCGATGTCGCCGACCGTCGTATCGATCTGCGCCAGCGCCACGCGCAGTGTCCGCATCGCCTTGCTCCTGCTAGCTGACCTTCGTGAGTCGCGTGTTACGTCGGCCGTGCACACAGCGCCGTCGCTCAAAGATCTTCACGGCTGTTCCTCGTCGATCTGCCATGGCCGCCACGGGCGTTGCGTCACGTCGATCTCGCCTTTGCGTGCGGTGACCTCCCATCGGCTCTGCGATCCTTCGCGCCAGAAGCGCAGATCGACGTTGGCGCTCCCGATGTCGACGTTCCGTAGCGTCACATCCGGTAGCCACATCGGGAGAGATGGATCGACGTACAGCCGCCTGTTCGGCGCATCGGCTTGCATCCCCAGTATCGACTGCAGGAGATGAAAGACTGAGGCCGCCGCCCAGGCCTGGGGTACGTTGGCGCCGTGGTACAGCACGGGAAAGCTTCCGGGCGTGCGTTCGATCCCCGCATAGAGTTCCGGCAATCGGTACGCATCGAAGTGGCTGGCTGCCTCCGAGATATCGCGGGCAACCCGCGCCGCTTCGTCGCGGAAGCCGTACCGCGCGAAGCCCGCCGCAAGAATTCCGTTGTCGTGCGGCCAGACGGAGCCGAGCTGGTACGAGAACGGATTGTAGGCCGGATTCGTCGCCGACAGCGTGCGGATGCCCCAGCCGCTCCACATGTCGGGCTGTAGCAACCGCTGCACGACGCGCTCCGCGTGCTCCGGCGATGCGATACCGCTCCAGAGCAGATGGCCGGCATTCGAAACGACCGACTTCACCTGCTGCTTGTCGGGATCGAGCGCGAACGCATACGTGCCAATCTCTTCACACCAGAATGCCGCCTCGAACCGCTCGCGCAGCGCCGCCGCTTTTCGCCGTAACTCCGTCGCGCGATTCGCGTCACCACGATGATCGAAGATCTCCGCCATGCGCATCCACGCGTCGAAGACGTACCCCTGAAGCTCGCAGAGCGCCTTCGGTGAACGAACCTGGCTGCCGTCGGCGTAGACGACCGCATCGCCAGAATCCTTCCACCCCATATTCTCGTAGCCTTGCGTCGAGCGTGTCTTGTACTCCTGGAACCCGTCGCCGTCGAGGTCGCCGTAGCGGTCGATCCATTCGAGGCAGCGGTCGGCCGTGTCAGCGTAGTCGTCGAGCAGCGCGTCGTCACCGATCCACTTCCACGTTTCATGCAGCAGGATCAGATAGAGGATCGTCGCGTCGGCGGTGCTGTAGTACGGCGTGTGCGGGATCTTCTTGAAATGCGCCAGCTCCCCGAACCGCACCTCGTGGGGCATCTTGCCCGGATCGGCGTCGCGCCAGTCATCGGATTCGCTGGCCTGCATGCTCGCCAGCTGCTTCAGTGTGCCCCGCGCGAGCCCCGGCTCGACGATCATGTTCTGGAGGCTGACGATGAGGCTGTCCCGCCCGAAGATCGTCACGAACCACGGCACGCCCGCCGCCGGCAACCATAGACGCTCGCCCGCATCGTGGTCGTGTAAGCGCAACGCGCCCATGTCTTCGACGGAGCGATGGAAAAAGCGGTACATGTCCTCGTTGGAGGACGTGAGATGCGTCGCACCCTCCACCCACGCTTGGGTGAGCCGGTCGAGTTCGGTGTCGTCGCCGTCATGCGACGTCCGCAGCGGCGCTTTCGTGTGCTGGCCGTCGATCAGCGTGTAAAAGCAACAGGTGTGCCACGCGCAGCCCGGTTCGAGCTCGATGTCAAACGAGAGACGGCCGTTCGCGTACGTCGGGGGCGACGTCGCGTTCAGCAGGCGATAGAGGAACGAGCGTTGAAAATCGCGATTCTTGTACGAGGTGCGCATCTCCAGCTCATCGCGATGCCACTCCGAGATGATCCGGCCGCGACGCACGAAATGCTTGGACTTGACCTCGAAGATGTCGGCGAAGTCCGAGCGGATCGCGATCTCGAGATTAAAGCGGATGGCGTTCAGACCGTAGTTGTGGACGTCGAGGTCCTCATGCACGCCCTCGCCGATCTTCCGGCCGAGCACCAGGCTGAGCACGCCCTCCGGAATCGGCCCATCCTCCGTTTCGAACGCGGTGTTCGTCATGAAGACCTGCGATGCGAAATGGGTGACCGCGCTCGACGAAAGACGCTGCCACTTCGTGCCGTTGGCCGAGATTTCGTAGTAGCTCACGAAGCGCGTGTCGCTGGCGAACACGCCCTGTTCCGTGTCGGCGGAGATGCTGCCGTCGATCTCCGTCACCATGAAGGTGCTGCCCTCATTGATCGTGAGCACGGGGGCGCCGACGCTGATCTGAACGGGCATCTTCTCTCCGTGACTCAGGCGGTGCCCGAGGCGGGCGGTACTTAGTGTTACACCTACACTAACTCCCGACACTCGATCCGGCAATCAGTCCGATCCCCCAATTCGCGCTCGCATTCCGCCGTGCCGGGGGGCCACGCGGTTGGGCTGTAGCCGTGCGCAGTTCCGTGATGCGTCGCAAACCGAATCTGAGCCGGAACGCGTATCTCATGCTCATGCCGCGCGCTCTCCCTCTCGGATGGTCGCTTGGTCGTCGCACCGCATCGAGCTCTCGTCGAGCCACGCAGAATCGGCGAGCGAAACCTTGACGATGATCGATTGCGCTGAGGGTCGCGCGGCGCGTAGCATCACGCTCAACAGGGGGAGGGTCTACATGCTTATCTCAGGCCGCGCGAATACCATCCTGCTCGTTTTGATCCTCGCAGTCGGCGTCGCCATCGTCGCGATGCTGGCGTCCGGCGTGCGCGGCGGGCCGCTCGACCCACCGGGATCGCCTGCGTCCACGGCCGGTGTGCGCCAGCCGGGGACGCCGATCACCGCCTTGCCATTCGACATTCAGCAACCTGGCTCGTACTACCTGACGGGGAATCTGACGATGGCGGCGCCAGGCACGGGCATCACGATCGACTCAGGCAATGTCACGCTCGACTTCGGCGGATTTACGATTGACGGCGGGAACGTCGGCTACTCCGGCGTGTACATTCCGTCGCAATTCAACGGCTTCAACCTGCGAGCCATCACCGTGCGCAATGGCATGGCGCAGCACTGGACGCAGGACGGATTCACCATGGAGTCGGTCGATGGTATCGTCGCTGAAAATCTGCAAGCCAGCTACAACACCCGTGACGGCATCGAGATTTCGAACGGCACGCTCAGCAATTGCAGTACGAACGGCAACGGCGGCGCCGGCGTGACGTCCCAGGGCGGTGCGACGATTACCGGCTGCACAGCCAAGAACAATCAAGGCGGCGGGTTTGTCCTGCGAGACAGTTCTGTGCTTCGAGCCTGCACGGCGATCGGAAACGGCGCCGCCGGTATCGACGTCCGCTCGTCGACGGTCGATGGATGCACTACGCTCGGGAACATCTATGGCATCGCCGTCGGATTCAACTGCAACGTCCGCAACAACACTGTCTCGGAGAGCGATTCCGACGGCATTCGCGTCGCCTCCCCGTCGGGTTCAGGCGAGTCGGTGATCACCGAAAACACCGTTGAGGACGCCGGCACCCAGGGCTCCGGAACCGGCATCGTCGTCACGACGCAGAACAACCTGATCTCGCGGAATCACGTCACCTACTCGCGCGGGCCGGGTATTCAGGTGACCGGATCATTCAACACGATCGATGAAAACAGCACGTTGTCGAACAACGGCATCGGGATCGTGGCGGGCGGCAGCAAGAACACGGTCGTCCACAACAATTCGCTTGGCAACGTGAATCAGGGCAACAGCACGAACTACTCCGTCGGCGCCGGTAACAACTATGGGGGCGTAACCGCGGCTGCCTCGGGGTCGAACCCGTGGTCGAACACGCAGTGAGAACGGCAGATCGCCGGGACTACACAGAGCAGGCTTCTACGGCGCGACGCCAGGCGCTTCATGAAAGTCGATTCCGTCGGCGCCAACGCCGCAGTCAGGTCGTTGTAAGCGGAAACTCGGTGCTCACGCACGTCGATCGAACGGGCGCCTCGATCAGACGGTGCCTCGCGCGATAGCGCCGCAAGGCCCGTTGACCGCCCAGAGGCTGTTCGCTAGATTGGGCACCGGCCCGCCACGCTCCGTCTGAGGGACATCGATGGACTATCCGATCATCGCGAAGCCGCCGGTCGACGAGTTTCGCGTGCGGCCGAATCTTGACGACTACGACGCCATCCGCACCGGGTTTCACTATCCGGACGTGATCAACGAGCTCGACGGGCTCCCCGGCGGTGGCCTGAACATCGCGTATGAAGCGATCGATCGCCACGTCGTCCACGGCCGCGGCGAACACCTCGCCTGGCTCTGGGAGGGCAAGAACGGCGACGTCGAACGTTACACCTACGCCGACGCCGCGCGGCTCTCGAACCAGTTCGCCAACGTGCTCGGCGCCCTCGGGATCAAGAAGGGCGAGCGCGTCTTCTGCTTCATGGATCGCGTCCCCGAACTCTACGCCGCCGTCTTCGGGACGCTGAAGGCCGGCTGCGTCACCGGCCCGCTGTTCTCGGCATTCGGCCCGGACGCCGCCGGCGACCGCCTGGCGGACGCCGGCGCCACCGTGCTCGTCACGTCGCCCGAGCAGCGCGCGAAGGTGCAGCAGATGAAGCCGCGTCTGCCCGATCTCAAACACATCATCATCGTCGATCACGGCGCCGATCCTGTGCTTGAGCCCGGCGAACTCTCGTGGAACACGCTGATGGCCGCCGCTTCCGACAACTACGCCATCGTCCACACCGATCCCGAAGACCCTGCCGTCATGCACTACACATCCGGCACCACCGGCAAGTCGAAGGGCGCCGTGCACGTCCACCAGGCGGTCCTCGGCCACTACGCCACCGGCAAGTACGTCCTCGATCTGCATCCGGACGACATTTACTGGTGCACCGCCGACCCCGGCTGGGTGACGGGCACGTCATACGGCATGTTCGCGCCGCACACGAACGGCGTTACGTCGGTGATCTACGAAGGCGGATTCTCGGCGAACAAGTGGTACGAGCTGATCCAGCGGCATAAGGTGACCGTCTGGTACACCGCGCCGACGGCCATTCGCCTGCTCATGAAAGCTGGCGACGCAGTCCCAAAGAAATATGATCTCTCCAGCCTGCGCTACACGATGTCCGTCGGCGAGCCGCTGAATCCCGAGGCCGTCGTCTGGGCCGAGCGGGCCATCGGCCTGCCGTTCCACGACAACTGGTGGCAAACGGAGACCGGCTCGATCATGATCGCCAACTATCCCATCCTCCCGATCAAGCCCGGCAGCATGGGCAAGCCGATGCCCGGCATCGAGCCCGGCATCATCGACGAAGCCGGCAACATCAAGCCGTTCGGCGAAGAGGGCGACCTCGCGGTTCGCCCGGGCTGGCCGTCGATGTTCCGCACCTACTGGAACAACGACCCCATGTACCGCTCGAAGTTCGTGAACGGCTGGTACGTCACGGGCGACCGCGGCCGCATGGACGCGGACGGCTACTTCTGGTTCGTCGGCCGCTCGGACGACGTCATCAACACCGCCGGCCATCTCGTCGGCCCGTTCGAGGTTGAGAGCGCCCTGCTCGAGCATCCAGCGGTCGCCGAGGCGGGCGTCATCGGCAAGCCTGATCCTGTGGCGATGGAGATCGTGAAGGCGTTCGTGACGTTGAAGGACGGGTTCGAGCCGTCGGACAAGCTGCGCGGCGAGCTGCTCCAGTTCAGCCGCAAGA
>JBBQVO010000004.1:0-42378 GCA_038211505.1 Dehalococcoidia bacterium
GAAGTGACGGACGCACCCGACGGCGAGCATGCGAGCCTCGCGATCCCCGACGTGATTTCGACCGAACACATCTTCCGCGGCAAGATGGTCGGCCTCCGCATCGATATGCTGCGTCTCGCTGACGGCTCGTCGTACGCCCGCGAAATCGTCGAGTACGGCGTCGCGGTCGTGCTCGTGCCGGTCGATGCCGACGGACGGCTGCTCATGGTGCGCCAGTACCGGCACCCGACCGGTGCCTGGCTGCTCGAACTGCCAGCCGGCGGCGTCGACGATCGCGACTCCTCGCCCGAGGATGCGGCCCAGCGCGAGCTGCGGGAGGAGACGGGCCATCGCGGCGCCCTCGCGCGCATAGGCGGCTTCTATCTCGCCCCCGGCTATTCGGAGGAGTACCAGCACATCTACGCCGCGACCGATCTCGTGGAGGATGCCCTCGCCGCCGACGACGACGAGGATCTCCGCCTCGAGCGCGTCACGCTTGCAGAAGCGCTCTCGCTCGTCGATCGCGGTGCGGTGCGCGACGCGAAGAGCATCGCAGCGCTGCTGCTGTACCTGCGGCACATCGGCCGCGCGTAGGGCTGGGCGCTTCACGAGTATTAAATGACGGCGGGTGACATTCGCCCGTTGGCGATCGCAACGGACTCTGCTATCGTCGCCACATGCGCAACAATCACACCGTCACTACAACGACGCCTGCCGCCGTCCATTCACACCGCAACTTAACGCGTTATTATTCGCAAAAATTTTTTGCGCTACCGACGCGAAGTCCGTGGTTTCGTCGGCAGCCACTTGACCGAGATGATGCCCGCCTGCTCAAGTTGCGCGAACTCAGGATCCCCGGTTACGACCGAAGCATCTCGCTGTTGCGCCAATGCAGCCGCAAAACAGTCAGCATAGGACAGTGGGTACCGCGCTTTAATCCGAGCAGCGGCAAGCGCAAGTTCGCGATCCGCATCGACGAATTCGATCCGCTGCGTGAGAATAGCGCTCACTGTGGTTTCAGCGAGCTCAAGCGAATCTTCCCGCGCGATGCGATAGTACACCTCGCCCAGATTCACGACCGACATCCATCGCTGATGCGTGGCGTCCCGCAGCATCTGCTCGACGGTAAATCCTGCGGGTTCGCGTCGGTAGGAAGCGAGCAGCGCATAGCTATCGAGTACGAGACGGCTCATGCGGTTCGGCGTCGCTTCCGCTTCACTTCGCGTATCTCACGCTCTTCCTTCTCGACTTCATCGCGGCGGTCTTTGAGGAGGTTGTCGGTCCATGATGGCTCGCCCGGCCGTTGCGGCAGCATCCCCGCAAAGACCGACGCCGGATCCTCGGGAATACGCGAGACACGCAGCGATAGAAGAGCGCGATCCTGCTTCATTTCTAGGGGCACCGGCCACAGAGCGAATTGCACCTCATCGCCGGGCTGCAATCCCATCTCGTCACGGATCTCTTTGGGGATGACGACCCAGCCCTTTGAAGACACTTTTCCTCGAGCGAACATGTGCTTGCCAACGTACGGCTTGGCGTCTTTCTTTTTAGGCATGGCGGCCTCCGGTGATACTTTCTTGCGAAAAGTATAACTGCACATGAATGCGTCTCACCACCGCTACCGCGCCGAGCTGCATATGCATTCGTGCTGGTCGTTTCTTGACGGCGCTTCGAGCACGGACGAGCTGATCCTTCGGGCGCGGGAGCTGGGGTATACGTCGCTGGCGCTGACTGACCACGACGGGCTGTATGGGTCGATGGAGTTTGCGCAGGCGGCGAAGGCGTTCGGCATCAAGCCGATCACAGGCGCCGAGATCACGCTCGATAGCGGCCACCACCTGACGCTGCTGGCGGCGACGGTCGAGGGCTACGGCAATCTCTGCCGCCTGATCTCGACGGCGCATCTGTCGTCGGAGCGGAAGGATCCGCATCTGCCGTTCGAGGCGCTCGCGGGGAATGTTGCCGGCATCATTGCGCTCTCCGGATGCAAGCGCGGCGAAGTGCCGTCGCTCGTCGGTGCGGGCGATCTCGATGCGGCGGAGTGCGCGCTCCAGCGTTACGTGGCGATCTTCGGACGTGAGAATTTCTACCTCGAACTGCAGCAGAATCTTGTGCACGGCGACACGGAGCGTTGCCGGCGTCTCGTCACGCTGGCGGAGACGCATGGTCTGCGCTACGTCGCGACAAACGACGCGCACTACCACGAGCGCGCGCGGCACCGGCTGCAGGATGTGATGGTGGCGATCCGGACACGCAGCACGCTCGAGTCATCGCACCGCGCCCGGCGTGAGAACTCCGAGTATTACCTGAAGTCTGCCGATGAGATGGCGGAGTTGTTCGCCGCATGGCCAGAGGCGATCGAGGAGAGCGGCCGCATCGCCGATCGTTGCCAGTTCGATCTGTCGTGCGATCTCGACTATCGCTTCCCCGACTATGGTACGCCGGATGGTTCGACCGCGGACGCGTATCTGGAGACGGTGTGCCGCAGCGCGGCGCGCGAACGCTACGGGCTGCTCGGCGGCAGCCTGCCGGCGGTCGTCGAAGCGCGGTTGGTGGAGGAGTTGCGGCTGGTACGGAAGCACGGGCTTTCGGGCTTCTTCCTGATCTATCGCGAACTGTTGGAGCTGAGCCGCGAGGTGGCGGCGGAGGTGCGCGGCAAGCACAGCGCGCGCGGCAAGTCGGGGCTGCCGCCGGGCCGCGGCCGCGGGTCGTCCGTCGGCTCGATCCTCTGCTACTTGATCGGGCTCTCGCACGTCGATCCGATCAAATACAACCTGTTTCTCGGGCGCTTTCTGAACGACGAGATCGCATCCGTGCCGGATATCGATCTCGACTTCCCGCGCGATATCCGGGCGGCGCTGATCCTGCGCGTCTACGAGCACTTTGGCAGCGAGCACGCGGCGCTGGTCGCGAGCTTCCCGACGTACAAGCTGCGCAGCGCGATCCGCGACGTCGGCAAGGCGCTGGGCATCGCCGACAGCGAACTCGATCAGCTGGCGAAGCGCGCGGGCTGGGGCAGCGGATCGGACGTCGAGCACGAGATGGAGATGTACCCGGAGTACGCCGCCAAGATGGATGCGCCGATCTGGCGCGATCTCGTCGAGCTATCGAAGCAGATCTCCGGCTTCCCACGGCATCTCAGCCAGCACGTCGGCGGCATGGTGATCTCGACGAAGCCGATCGTCGAGCTGGTGCCGGTCGAACGTGCTGCGATGGAGGGGCGCTTTCTCTGCCAGTGGGACAAGGATTCGATCGATGATGCGCGTTTCATCAAGATCGATTTTCTGGCGCTCGGCATGCTCTCGCTCGTCGAAGAATGCAGCGATCTGATCGCCGAGCAGCACGGCAAGATCGAAGATCTGAGCCGCATCGATTTTTACGACCCGAATGTCTACGACATGATCTGCGACGGCGATACGGTCGGCGTCTTTCAGATCGAAAGCCGGGCGCAGATGCAGATGCTGCCGCGGACGCGGCCGCGATCGATCGAAGATCTGACGGTGCAGGTGGCGATCATCCGGCCGGGGCCGATCGTCGGCGGCGCCGTCAACCCGTACGTGAGACACCGGCAGGCGCAGCTCGCCGATCCGGACTTCAAGCCACCGTTCGATCATCCCAGCCTCGAACCGGTGCTCGGCGAGACGCTGGGCGTGATCCTGTACCAGGAACAGGTGCTACAGGCGGCGATCGCTGTCGCCGGATTCAGCGAAGGGCAGGCGGAGCAGCTGCGGCGAGCGATGAGCCGCAAACGCTCGCGCGAGAACATGGGCCGCTTCTTCGATATGTTCCTTGAAGGCGCGCGCTCGCGAGGCGTCGCCGATGACGTGGCGAAGGTGGTCTTCGAGAAGATCATCGCGTTCGCGGAGTTCGGGTTCCCGAAGAGTCATTCGGCGGCGTTCGCGTTTCTGGCGTATCAGTCGGCGTGGCTGCGCCGCTACTATCCCGTCGAATTTACGTGCGCGCTGCTGAACTCGCAGCCGATGGGGTTCTACCCGCCGCATGTGCTGACGCACGACGCCAAGCGTCACGGCGTGCATGTTGTGCCGCCGGACATCAACAGCAGCGCCGGCCCGTGTTCGGTGCAGAAGGGATCGCTTCGGATCGGTCTGGGGTACATCAAAGGGATCGGCAGCGACGTGGCGGCGTCGATCGCGGCCGAGCGCTCGGAGCGCGACTTCGCGTCGCTCGCCGACTTTGTGCGGCGGATGGGGACGCTGCGCATCGATGCGCGCGAAGTCGTCGATGTGCGTGGCGATCCAGCGGGGATGGATGTACGGGCGGAGCGCCCTTACGCGATGCTCGATGCGCGTGGGGGAGCGGGCGCGCCGTCGAAGGCGTCAGCGCGGGCGGCGATGCTCCGCGAAGAGGCGATCGAGCACATGATCCAGGTGGGGACATTCGATGCGTTCGGGCTGAACCGGCGCGAGCTGCTGTGGCAGTTGGGGCTGCTATACCGGCCGCCGAACACGCAGATGACGCTGCCGCTGCCGATCGAACAGGACTGCATCGCGCTCGACGACATGAGCACGTGGGATCGCATGTCGGCGGATTACGCGCTGCTGTCACTGTCGCCGGGGTACCACCCGATGGGACTGATCCGGCCGTACATCGGCGAGTCGATGCCGTCGCTGCAGCATCTGCTGCGGATGCCGGACGGCGAGCGTGTGCGGGTGCCGGGGCTGGTCGTCTGCCGCCAGCAGCCGGGGACGGCGAAGGGCTTCGTCTTTCTGCTGCTCGAAGATGAGTTCGGCATGATCAATGTGATCGTGCCGCCGTGGCTGCACGATCGTCAGCGAGCGCTGGTGCGCGGCGAGGCGTTCGTGATCGTCCACGGCGAACTGCAGCGTAAAGAAGGCACGATCAACGTGCTGGCGCAGCGCTTCGAGAAGCTGCCGGTGCCGCACGCGATGCAGGCGCCGGAGTCGCACAATTTTGGGTGATAGGCGACGCCGGTTTCAACGCCGAAAGAATGATATTGGCGGCGCGGAACCATGTACGCGACGTACCGGGACGGTGTGTCGCACGGTGTCACCAAATCGCGATCTTCTTCGGGTGGGGGTGACTTCGAAGTCGTTCATCCTTCGTCACGAGCGACCACCCGTGTTCGATCGCCGTCGCATAGATGAGCCTATCGGCGGGGTCATTTGGAAACGACGGTGGCAGCGCAACCGCCGTCGCGGCGACCGATGGGGTAGAACCGATCGTGCGTACCATGCTCGCAAGCCCCTGGAGCCACGCGCGGATCGGCTGAGCGACAAGGATGCGGTCATGATGGGCGAGCCAGGCGAGTTCGTACCACGAGATTGATGCGACGGCGAGTTCATCGGCGCGCGATACAGCGCGCGTGGCGCTTGAGCTCAATAGCGCGGGCTCTGCGGACCACCAATGCAGGACGTGGGAGTCGAGGAGCAGCGTGGTCACTGGGCGTTCCAGTCGACTCCTGTCGAAAATAGCTCTTGGTCGGACGCATTCGTTTTCGCCACTCCGGCGAAACGGCCCTTCAATGCTTCCGGGCCGCGTGCTGCGATCAAGCGCGCGACAGTCACGCCGTGACGGGTGATTTCGATGTCCTCGCCGGCCTCGATCTCATCAATAAGACCGAGGAGCTTGGCCTTCACCTGCGTGACGGTCATTTGTCTGGTCATATGGTCAGTATAACGGACATCTGCCGCCTCACGCCAATCCGCCGCAACGTAGCACGGTACCTAGCCGGAGGTGCATCATCAGCGGCGCAACGCAGATTGAAGCGATCGCGCGTCTTGACGACCAGACGGGATTCAAACCGTCGATCTGCAGGTGACGGGGCTGGCGCGGAGACCGCCACCACCACGGGGGGCGCGCGCGAGACGTATCGGAAGCCGCGCGTTGGGCGGTTCGCCTTCGAGTCTTTATTCTCGTGACGCCTCGATATTCGCGATTGCACACGCCATGGATAGCGTCGCGACCTCGCGGGACAAAAAACTGAGGCGCGCATCCTGCGGGGATTGGCGCGCCTCAGCTGTGTTGTCGGAAGCACTCGGGACGGGGGAGCATGTCCCGGGCGTTTCCTCGCACTGGCACTGTAGCGCGGGCGGTATTAAGCAAGTGTGAAGCAAAAGTGAACACTTCATGCGACGCTGCTACAATGCGCGGAAGGCAACACTTTCGCAATTTCTTCGAGGACTTTGATGTCGGAACTCGACCTGCGCGGACTGATCCCGGCGACCGTTCTGCCGCTGACCGTGGATCACGAGATCGATGAGGCGGGGCTGCGCGGGTACATCCGCTGGCTGCTCTCGTTCGATGGATTGAAGGCGCTCGCCGTCAACATGGATACCGGCGAAGGGCCGCATCTCTCGCGCGATGAGAAGCGGCGCGTGCTCGATATTTATGCGGACGAGGTGCGGGGGCGGCTGCCGATTCTGGCAGGGATCTGCGCGCGGTATACGTCGGAGGCGGTGGAGCTGGCGCGCGATGCGGCCGCGGCCAACGCGAGCGGCACGGTGGTGTTTCCGATCGCGGCGTTTGCCGGGGAGCCGCTCGATGCGGAGGTGCCGTACGCGTATCACCGCGCGATCGCGGAAGCGGCGGAGCTGCCGATGGTGTTGTTTCAGCTACAGCCGGCGCTCGCAGGCGTATTGTTTTCGCGGGAGACGCTGCTGCGGTTGATCGAGATCCCGAATGTGGTCGCGATCAAGGAAGCATCGTTCGACGCGGTGCGATTCGTCGCGACCCGCCGAATATTGGATGAGGCGCCGCGGCGCATCGAATTTCTTACTGGCAACGACAACTTCATTCTGGAGTCGTTCATGTTGGGAGCGGTCGGCGCGCTGATCGGCTTCGGGACGATCGCCATCGCGGAACAGATCGAGATGTTCGCGCGGATCGCGGCGGGCGATGTTGCGGGCGCGGCGGAGATCAACGAGCGGGTGGTGCGCCCGTTGTCGGATGCGCTGTTCGCGTCGCCAGTGCGGAACTATCGAGCGCGGACAAAAGAGGCGCTGCGGCAACTGGGCGTGATCTCGCATGCGGGGATGCGGCCGCCGCTGCTGGATCTTGATGCGGCGGAGTGTGACGCGGTGCGGGCGGCGCTTGGTGGTGTGCGGCTGTCGTTGCCTGCGGCTGTTGTGTGACCTTCGGCTTCATATCGATCGTGATGGGGTGGCGCTGAAGTGTGCGCTATGCCAGCGGTTGCCCGCGGGCTGGAAAGCCCGCGCTACACATGCTGTTTCGCTCGCGTTACAGGTTGGCGCTGTCGCATCAGGTGTCGGCGGCGGTTGGTCGCGCGGGCTGGAAAGCCCGCGCTACAGGGTGAGATGAGATCGTGACGCTTAGTCGTTGCGGGTGCGGAGGCCGGTGGAGAAGACGCCGAGGCCGGTGGCGGCGATGATCGTGCCGAGCAGCCCGAAGAGGAGCGCGTTCGGCGTTGATGTGCCATCGCCGGTGGCGGGGAAGGCGCGTCCGGACGGCGCTGGGGCTTCGGGCGGCAAGTGGTGGCCCTGATCGGGTGGCACGGCGCCGAGGACGCTGCTCGTGAGTGTGGGCGTTGTTTCGACTGTCTGAGATGTCTGTGATGCGATCGGCGTCGCGGTACCGAGGGCGATCACGGGCGTGGTAGTCGGCGGAGTCGCGGGCGTGTTTGTGGCGGCGGGCGTCGATGTCGCGCTGGTGGTTGTGGTCGTCGCGACGGGCGTGCCTGTTGATGATGTCGGCGACGGCGTGGAGCTCGCGGTGGGCTGAGTGCTCGAGGTCGCGATCGGCGACGGGGTGTCGGTGGCGGTCGTTTCGGTGGGAGTGGATGTTGGGACGGCGGTGTTCGTTGCCGTCGGTGTTGATGTTGCCGGCGGCGGCGTGTTCGATGATGTCGCGGTAGCGGTCGCCGTGTTCGTTGGCGTGGCGGCGGCGCAGACGAGATGTTCGGCGAGCACGTCATAGTCGTTGACGACGGTGTACTGGCCGGCGCCGCTGCGCTCGTACATGACGATGGTGCCGGATGTGGTGAGCGATCCGCTGCCGGAGCGGGCGTAGAGCAGGTAGTAGTCCTGGTGGCCGAGGTGGCCGGCGCCGGCATCGAAGTAGAGGGTCTGGTCGATGTGTTCGGCGTTGATCATGACGTCAATGACGATCTTGCGGTCGTCATTGCCGCCGAAGTATTCCGCCTTCGTGGTCCAGCCTGCGCAGGCGGCGCTATCGGTGACGGTGACGTGGTGGGCGAGGGCGATGCCGGGCCTGGCGACGAAGATCGCGGCGCCCGCGACTACGAGCATGACGCCCGCCGCGATTCGTGCCGTTCGGTGCGCGCGTCCCTGCCGCATGTGGTGCCTCCTGCCCAGATCGTTCTGAATCAGGAGCAGCATGCAGGCGCGGCGGCGGTGCGACAATCAGCGGATGCCCTCGCGGCGGCGGTGAGATCTCCTTAGGCGAGCGCGATCGGCGGGGCGGGGAAGTCGCCGCGCAGCTGTTCGTAGGCGCGCGCCGCCCAGAGGGCGGAGGGCTCGTCCCAGCGGCGGGCGGCGAAGGAGATGCCGACGGGAAGATTGGCGTCGGTGAGACCGCACGGGACGGAGATGACGGGCTGGCCGGTGAAGTCGAAGATCAAAGTGAACGCGGCAATCCGCGCCGACGAGTCGAACTCCCGCGTGGACGCGATCGTCGGCGCCGCCACGGGCACCGTCGGTATGGCCAGCACGTCGACGCCCGCCAGCGCCTCATCCGCGCCGCCGCGCCGCATATCGGCGAGCACCCGTACCGCCGCGATGTACGTCGTCGCGCTCACGCTCTGGCCAAATACGAGCCTGGCCGCCACACCGGCGCCGAAGTCTTCCTTCCGCGACGGCCAATTGTCGGCGTGATACGCCGCTGCCTCAGCGAACAGTAGGGGCGCGAACGCTGGAATGATCCGCTGCGGGCCTGCCCAGTCCACTTCGACGAGCGTCGCCCCCGCTGCCTCGAGATCGGCGAGCGCTTTGCGGGTGAGTTTCTCGACGTCGGGCTCGAGATTCTCCCAGAAGTACTGCTTCGGGACGCCGACGCGGAGGCCGCGCGGACCGCGCTCGATGTCTTCGAGCATGTCGGGGACGGGCATGTCTTCGGTCGCGGGATCGAGCGGATCGAAGCCGCTGATCGTTTGCATGACGATGGCGGCGTCGCGGACGGTGCGCGTCAGCGGTCCGGGATGGTCGAGGGTCCACGAGAGCGGAACGGCGCCGTAGAGGCTGGCGCGGCCGTAGGTCGGCATGAAGCCGACGCAGCCGCAGAAGTGTGCCGGGATGCGAATGCTGCCGCCGGTGTCGCTACCGAGGGTGGCGTAGCCCAGGCCGGCAGCGGTCGCCGCGCCGGAGCCTCCGGATGAGCCTCCGGGGATGCAATCGAGGTTCCATGGGTTGCGGACAGGGCCAAAATGCGGGTTGTCGGATGTGACGCCGAAGGCGTACTCGTGCATGTTGAGTTTGCCGACGCTGATCGCGCCGGCGTCGTTGAGCTTCGTGACGACGGTGGCGTCGAAGTCGGGGATCCAGTCGCCGATGATCTTTGCGCCGGCGGTGGTGCGGACGCCGTTGGTAGCGAAGAGATCCTTGATGGCGATCGGGACGCCGTGGAGGAGGCCGCGATAGGCGCCGGCGGCGATTTCGTCTTCGGCTACGCGTGCCGCTGCGAGCGCTTGCTCGCCGGTGACGGTGATGAAGGCGTTGAGCTGGGGGTTGAGACGGGCGATGCGATCGAGGACGGCCTGCGTCACCTCGACGGGGCTGACCTCTTTGAACGCGATCTGCTGCGCAATATCTTCGAGCGGCAGCAGGCAGAGATCGGTCGATATGGTCGTCATGCGATCCTCCACGAATGGAAATGCGCCGGTTGACCGGCATCGGCCGCGCGCGTTTATCTTACGGGCTCGGCTCGCGCCGCGCGATCTCTGGCCCGATGCAGCAGTTGTCAGGTGCGCAGGTGAGGCCGATGAGAGAGCTGCCGTCTGACGGCTGCACCTCGAGACGAGCGCGGCGACGGCGTATCGATTCCATCTACGGGCATCGGATTCGCGGCGGATGATCGAACCCAATAATTGCGTCTGTCGCCTTAAACTGATACATGATCTATGCACCGCCACTGTGCAAACCGAAACACACGGAGGATTGCGTCGTGGCCCGGATCCTGCTTATCGAGAACGATGTGCCGCGGTTGCGCCTGATGGGGTGGGGACTGATCGAAGAAGGGTTTGATGTCGTCGTCGCGCGCAGCGCTGACGAGGCGATCGGACGTATTGAGTCATTGGGCCCAGCCGTTATCATCTTTAACACGACCCTCGACGTTGAATCGAAACGCGCGTGCGTGCTTGAGTTGCGGCGCAAGTCGCCGGACGTGCGGATCATTGACGTTTCGGACGACCCGGACGTAAGCGCGGGCGCGGACGCGCTGCTAATCGAGCCGGTGACGATCGCCGATCTCGCGAAGCAAATTCACGCCTGGATGGCGTAACAGCGGTGCGGTTGGGTACCCTCGCACGCGGTTGGTGGAGAGTGCTGGCGTGAAGAATGACCTGATGCCGACCGTGCTGCTTGTCGAAGCAGAGACCTCGCTTATGCAACGCATGGGGTGGATTCTACTCGAAGCGGGATACGTGACGGCGCGCGTGCCGTTTGCGGCTGACGTTCCTCCGAAACTCCGGACGTTTTCGCCGGATGTGATCGTGATGAACAACGAGCACGCGGATGCCGCGCGCCGTGAGATGATTTCGTTGTTCCGGACGACGCTGCCGAGTGTGCGGGTCATCGACGTGCATGCGGCCGGGCATACGGTCGTGCGCGATCACGAGACGGGCGCGGACAGCTATTTGCATTTTCCGTTCGACGCGGATGATCTGGTGAGCGCGATCGAACAGGTGGCGTCGTGACCCCGCCGTTCTTGGACACTCCGGAAGCGCCAACGCGGGCGCTTCTCTAAACTGAACGCATGCCGTGGGATCCTGCGCAGTACCGGAAGTTTGCAGACGAACGCGCGGCGCCGTTTGAGGATCTGTTTCGCCTGATCGATGCGCGCGCCGGGCTGCACGTCATCGATCTTGGGTGCGGGACGGGCGAGCTGACGGCGCTGCTCGCGGAGCGGTTGCCGGAGAGCGACGTGCTCGGCGTCGACGCGTCGGCGGAGATGTTGGGCGAGGCGCGGCGGCTCGAGCGGCTGGGCTTGCGGTTCGAGTCGCGGGCGATCGAGGAGATCGACGGCTCGTGGGACGTCGTGTTCTCGAACGCGGCGCTGCAATGGGTTGACGATCATCGAACGCTGATCCCGTCGCTCTTCACGCGCGTGCGTCCGGGAGGGCAGATCGTCGTCCAGATGCCATCGAACCAACGGCAGCTGCCACATCGCCTGATCGCCGAGGTTGCGGGCGAGTCGCCGTTCCGCGAGTCACTCGACGGATGGACGCGCGCGACGGCTGTGCTGCCGATCGACGAATATGCGACCTTGCTCCATGACGCCGGCGCGACCGGGATCACGGTTTTCGAGAAGGTCTATCCACACGCGATGAGCGGGATCGATGCGCTCGTCGAATGGTCGGCGGGGACGGCGATGGTGCCGTACTTCGAGCGGATGCCGCCGGAGATACGGGCGGAGTTTGTGGCGCGATATCGGGCGCAACTGGCGAAACGCATTCCGGCGGGGCCGCTGATGTACCCGTTCCGGCGGACACTCTTTGCGGCGCGGCAACCGGGGTAGCGAGTCTTCGCTTCGCTTCCGTGCGGCGCGGCGCTTACAATGGCGCGCTTACCACGCCGCATTTCGCACGACTGTGAGGAGACGCGATGCTGACGCCGCTCGACGACTATCTGGTGCACCAGACGCCCTACCCGGTGAATCAGGTCTACACGAGCGACCGGAACTTTTACGATCGCTATTTCTACGGCGCCTATACGACGGACGGCAGCGCGTACCTGATGATCGCGTTCGGCGCATATCCGAATGTCGGCGTGATGGATGCGTTCGCGACGGCTGTGATCGACGGCAAGACGCAGTACATCGTGCGCGGGTCGCGGACGCTGGGCTACGACCGGATGGACACGCAGGTAGGGCCGATCAGGATCGAGATCGAAGAGCCGCTGCGGCGGGCGCGATTGCAATGCGAGGCCAACGACTCGGGGTTGGCGTTCGACATGCAGTTCGAGTCGATCATCGCGCCTTTCGAGGAGCCGCACTTTCTGCGAACGGCCGGCAATCGGACCGTGATGGACTACACGCGGATGACGCAGCATGGACGTTGGTCGGGGACGTTTACCGCGGGCGGCCGGACATACGAGGTCGACCCGGCGACGTGGTGGGGCGTGCGCGATCACTCGTGGGGCATCCGTCCCGTCGGCGGTGGCGACGGGCCCGTGGCGCCGCCGCCGAACGCGGGGCCGGCCGGATTCTACTGGGTGTGGTCGCCAGTGCAGTTCGACGATCGCTGCTTCATGTACACGGTCAGTGAGGAGCCGGACGGGCAGCGTTGGCACTCGGCGGCGGAGTTTCGGTACTCAGAGAAGGCGGGGAATCCGCCGGAGCCGCTGCTGGTCGCGGAGCATGACTTCAAACTCCAGCCGGGGACGCGGCTGTGGCAGTCGGGCAGCATGATCGTCGTGCGGGCGGACGGCACGCGCGCGAAGCTGACGATGACCCCAAAGGCGAGGCTATATATGGCTGGCGGCGGCTATTCGTATCTTGGTGGTTGGCGCCACGGACAATATCACGGCCCGCTCGTGGTCGAGACGGAGACGTGGGATCTGACGGATCCGGAGACGGTGAAGAAGGCGGGCGTGCACACGCAGACGATCTGCGACTACACCGTCGAGGGCATTGACGGAATCGGCACGGGGCACGGGATCTTCGAGTTTCTGTTGCTTGGGGCATATCTGCCGTACGGCTTGAAGACGTGGGCGGACGTGGCGCCGGCTTCGTCATAACCCTCGCGCGATCCGTCGTGTGGCGGCCGCAAAATCTGCTTTCGCGCCGCCACGCCTGCTCTTCGACAACTCCAACCACGCGATCGCGAACGTCACGGTCGTAAAGGAACAGAGCCGGCAGGACGAGACTGCGTCGGCAGACGGACGGCTCGTACACGTTCCCGCCGGGCGTGCTCGACATTCGACAAGTTCGGCGACACGATTGTGACATCGCGGAAGCTCCGCGCTCGTTGCCGGCGAGCGGACGGCAGCCCGCTTACGGGCGAGGCGACGTTTCTGGCGGTGCTCCAGAACCTGCGGCCGTACCGGCAGCAGCGATTACGGCGTCGTCCGTGCTGTTGCCGTCGGTGAGGTCGCGGCGGACCTGGATGAAGCGCATGACGTCGGCGCGGTCGAGGATGCCGAGCAGCTCGCGGCCTTGCACGACGGGGAGCTGGTTGACGTCGTGCTCGGCCATCAGTTGCAGCACGGTCGTGAGATTCTCTTCGGGCTTGACGGTGTGGAGGCGGGACGCGGGCGTCATCGCGCGATAGACGCTCGTCGTCGGCCAGTCGTGCCGCGGCAGGTCGCGGATGTCGCTGAGGGTGATCAGCCCGGCGAAGTCGCCGGCGGCGATGACGGCGAAGCAGCGGGCGTTGCGCTTGAGCACGTGATCGTGGACGAGCTCCTCGACGTTGACATCGGGCGCGACGGAGTCGACGTTGGTGCGGATGACGTCGCGGACGTGAATGCCGCTGAGGGTGGTATCGATGAGCAACTGCTCGTAGCTGGCGGTTGAGGCGTTGCGGAGGAAGAAGCCGATGAAGAGCAGCCAGAGGCCGCCGATGTTCTGGAAGAAGATCGATTCGGCGATGCCGGCGGCCATGACGAGGTAGGCGATCCAGACGCCGACGTGCGAGGCGAGTCGCGTCGCGCGCAAGCGGTTGTGGTTGCGCGCCCAGACGATCGATCGGAAGACGCGGCCGCCATCGAGCGGGAAGCCGGGGAGCATGTTGAAGAGGGCGAGCGAGCCGTTGATCAGGGCGAGATTGCCGCTGATGCCGGCGACGCCATCGCTCGTCGAGCGGAGGGCGAACCAGACGGCGGCGAAGATGATCGCGAGGGCGGCGCTGGTGAGGGGGCCGACGATGGCGATGCGGAACTCGAGCGCGGCGCTATCGGGCTCGCGCGTGAGGTTGGAAACGCCGCCGAAGATGAAGAGTGTAATGTTGCGCACGGGGAGGCCGCTGCGGTTGGAGACGACGGCGTGCGAGAGTTCGTGGGCGAGGACGGAGAGGAAGAAGACGCCGGCGACGAGTCCGCCGCCGATCCACTTCTGCGTCTCGGACCACTGGGGGTAGAACTGGTCGAAGACGCCGGTAGCGAAGGAGTAGGTGACGACGAGGAAGATGAAGATCCAACTCCAATGGACGCCAATATCGACGCCGAAGACGCGGCCGATCTTGAATGAGCTCGCCATGGGTTCATGATACTGCGCGGGGCGATCGGTGGAGGGTGGAAGCTGGAGGGTGGAGGGTGGAGGGTGGAGGCAGCCCGACATCAAAGGGCAAGCAGCAAACAGCAAAGTGAGACTCAGCGTTGTAACGCGGATACGTCGTCGCCGTACGTTGCGGGTGTGGCGCTGGCGCCGGTCGTGCTGGTGACGGCGGTGCGGAGGTCGGCGATGAATTCGTCGACGTTGAGGGCGTGGCGGGGGCTCGCCATCAGGTGTAGCGACGGCGGGCCGTCCTGGCGGTCGAAGTGCCAGCCGCGCGCGGTCAGCGCATCGCCGACGGCGAAGATGTCTTGGTCGTCGGAGCCGACGGCCACCACCGTCATCTCGGGCTCGCCCCAGATGCGCAGGCCGGGCGTCGAGCGGACGCCGGCGATCAGCCGCTGCGTCGCATCCATCGTCTGACGCGCGAGGCGGATGTAGCCTTCTTCGCCGAGATACTGCATGACGGCCCACGCCGCGCCGATCGGCGCCGCCGGCTTCGTGCCCTGGAATCCTTGCGAGCCGTAGATGCCGCCGGGCCAATCGCTGAACGAGAACACCTGGTGGCGAAGATTCGTCTTCGGACGGTGCAGGAGCACGGACGCGCCCTTGATGCTGTAGCCGTACTTGTGCACGTCGGCGGAGATCGACGTCACGCCGGGGACGCGAAAGTCCCATGGCTTCACATCGAAGCCCGCGCGCTCGAGAAACGGCAGCATGAAGCCGCCTAGGCAGGCGTCGACGTGAAACGGGATGCCGGCGTCCGCCGCGACGGCCGCCATTTCCGGGATCGGATCGATCATCCCGAACGGATAGTTCGGCGCGCTGCCGACGATCAGCATCGTGTCGTCGGTGATCATCGGTGCGACGACATCGCCATGGGTGCGAAGGTCATCGCCGAGCGGCATCTGCACGATCTCGACGTCGAGCAGATGCGCGGCTTTGTAGAACGCCGGATGCGCCGTGCGCGGCACGATGACTCGTCCGTGTGCGATGCCACGCTCGGCGCGCGCCTTGTCGCGCGCCGTCTTCACGGCAGTGAAGATCGACTCGGTGCCGCCCGATGTCATGGTGCCGCCCGCATCGTCGGCGCCATGCATCAGATCAACGGCGATGGCGACGACGTCGCGCTGCATTTCCTTCAGCGACGGGAAGACGAAGGGGTTGAGCGCGTTCTCGAGCAGCGTATGGCCGGCGGCGGCGCGCAGCACGTCGTCTACATCGGGGCCGGCGTTGTAGATAAGGCCCCACGTGCGGGCGTTGTGATAGTCGCCGTCGTGCACCTGGAGCGCCCGCAGCCGCTCCATCACCTCGTCGAGCGAGGATCCCTTCTCTGGTAGCGCTTTCATGTCCGTTCACCTCCGCGTCCGCGCAGGGTAGCGCGTCGGCGTCTCCCGCGGGACGTTGCCGCGGCCTGGCGGGCGTGGCATCTTGCTGCGACAGGAGGATCGCGCCGCATGCCCACGTACATTGCGCTGCTTCGTGGCATCAACGTGGGCGGCAACGTAATCGTTCCGATGTCAGATCTGCTTGAGTTGGTGACCGAGCTGGGATTCGAGGACGCGAAGACGCTGCTGCAGAGCGGCAATCTCGTGTTCCGGGCGGCGGCCAAGAGCGCGCCGGCGCTCGAACGCCAGCTGGAAGCGGCGACGGAGAAGCGCTTCGGGCGGCCGATCACGTACATGGTGCGCAGGTCGAGGCAGTGGGGCGATGTCGTCGCAAGGAACCCATTTCCGGACGAGGCGGCGCGCGATCCGGCGCATCTCGTCGCTACGTTTTTGAAGGATGCCCCGGCGGCAACGACCGAGGCGACGTTGCGGGCGGCGATCGAGGGGCCGGAGACGATCCACCTGGATGGCGACCATCTCTACGTCTATTATCCTGCCGGCATGGGCCGCTCGCAGCTAACGAACAAGCTCATTGAGGACAAGCTCTGCACGCGAGCGACGGCGCGGAACTGGAACACCGTCCTCAAGCTCGCGGCTCTGGCTGCGACAAGGGTTGATGGCGGCTAGGCCGATAGCGTAGCGTCATCGCAGGGCGGCGCCGCCTGCGATATTATTTGTATACCCGGGCGACCCGCCGAACGCGGGCGCAGAGGAGGCTCGATGGCCGAGACGAACGGCGACGGACATAAGATCGGCGCCAACATCCGTCAAGATGTCGCGCGCTGGGAGTCGACGACGCTGAAGAAGGCGCTCGATCGTGGCGGCGAGCGACAGCCCTCGTTCGCGACGACGTCGACGGAGACGCGTCGCCTCTACACGCCGCTCGACACGGAGAAGCTCGACTACGATCGTGATCTCGGCTATCCGGGAGAGTTCCCGTACACGCGCGGAGTGCAGGAGACGATGTATCGCGGGCGGCTCTGGACGATGCGCCAGTACGCGGGCTTCGGCACGGCGAAAGAGTCGAACGAGCGCTTCAAGTTTCTGCTCGGCCAGGGGCAGACAGGGCTCTCCGTGGCGTTCGATCTGCCGACACAGATCGGCATGGACTCCGACGACCCGAACGCGGACGCGGAGGTCGGCCAGGTCGGCGTCGCGATCGATTCGCTCGCCGACATGGAGGACATGTTCGACGGTATTCCGCTCGATCGCGTGAGCACGTCGATGACGATCAACGCGCCTGCGTCGGTGCTCGTCGCGATGTATATGGTCGTCGCCGAGAAGCAGGGCGTGCCCGCCGGTGACGTGATGG
Organism: Dehalococcoidia bacterium; assembly: GCA_038211505.1. GTDB lineage: Bacteria > Chloroflexota > Dehalococcoidia > DSTF01 > JACRBR01 > JBBQVO01. Next base: position 17,062 of record JBBQVO010000004.1, read on the forward strand.
GGACGGCGCAGAACGACGTCCTCAAGGAGTACGTCGCGCGCGGCACGTACATCTACCCGCCGCGCCAGTCGCTGCGGCTGGCGGCCGATCTGATCACGTACTGCGCGCGTAATGCGCCGAAGTTCAACAGCATCAGTGTCAGCGGCTATCACATCCGCGATGCCGGCTCGACGGCGGCGCAAGAGATCGGCTTCGCCTTCTCGAACGCGATCGCCTATCTCGAAGCATGCCAGCGGTCCGGCGTCGATATCGACGACGTGGCGCCGCGCATCTCGTGGATCTTCAACACGCACAACAACTTCTTCGAAGAGATCGCCAAGTATCGCGCGCTCCGCCGCATGTGGGCGCATCTGCTGCGCGATCGCTTCGGGGCGAAGGATCCGAATTCGTGGAAGCTGCGCACGCACATTCAGACCGGCGGCGCGACGCTGACGGCGCAGCAGCCAGAGAACAACGTCGTGCGCGCGTCGATCCAGGCGCTCGCTTCCGTGCTCGGCGGCGTGCAGTCGATGGCGCTGTCGTGCTTCGATGAGGCGCTGGCGATCCCGACGACGGAGGCGCAGCGCACGGCGCTTCGCACGCAGCAGATCATCGCACACGAGTCGGGCGTGACGGACACGGTCGATCCGTTCGGTGGATCCTACTATGTCGAATCGCTGACGGACGAGATCGAAGCGAAGGCGAACGAATACATCGATCGGATCGAGGATATGGGTGGCGCGGTGGCGGCGATCGAGTCCGGCTACGTGCAGACGGAGATCCAGGAAGCCGCCGTGCAGCAGCAGCAGGACATCGAGTCCGGCAAGCGCGTTGTCGTCGGCGTCAACCGCTTCCGCAGCGATGAGGCGCCGGCGCCGGTCATCTTCCGCGTCAACACCGAGCTCGCCCGCGGCCAGATGGAGCGCCTGCGTCGCGTCCGCACCGAGCGCGACAGCTCCGCCGCGAAGTCTGCACTCGTCGCTCTCAACGCCGTCGCGCGCGGCGACGACAACCTCATGCCGGCGATCCTCGATGCCGTCCGCGCCTACGCGACGCTCGGCGAGATCTGCGGCGAGCTGCGCGCGGTGTGGGGTGAGTACCGGCCGCCGACGGTGGTGTAGAGTCGAGACGATTCTCATGCCTGATGCCGCGCTCGCATTGGCGAAGAAGCTTCAGATCAAGCCGGCTGCGCGCGTCCTCGCCCTCGATGCGCCCGACGGCTATCTCGATCGCCTCGCTCTGCCCGATGGAGCGATCGCAGATCATCGCGCTCGCGGCATGTATGACGTCGTTCAGCTGTTCGCGAAGATGCAAGCGGACGCGGAGCGACGCGCGCCTGCCGCGACGAAAGCGCTGAAACCGGGCGGCGTGCTTTGGATCTGCTGGCCGAAGGGATCGTCGAAGATGAGTACGGATCTGAATCGCGACATTCTCTATCGTGCGATGCAGGCGATCGGCTTGCAGGCCGTGTCTAACGTCTCGATCGATGAAACATGGTCGGCGCTGCGCTTCAAGCCGATCGCGTGACGACGTGGCGGGCGGCAAGTGGCACCGCGCGGGGTGAAACGCCCGCGCTACGATGGAACGCGCGTGATGACACGCACGCGCTACCGTTGAGACGCGGCGGTTGGGATGAATTCTTCGACGCTCTACTAGTCGTCGCGGATCCGATCGAGCGCCTTCTGTAGATCAGGCGGAAGGGGCGCCTCGAACCTCATCTCCGCGCCGGTCGCCGGATGCGTGAAGGTGATCTTCCAGGCGTGCAGGAAGTGCCTCGCGACGAGTGGCGACGACTTGCCGTAGACGCGATCGCCGACGATCGCATGTCCGATAGCGCCGAGATGCACGCGGATCTGATGCGTCCGCCCCGTCTTCGGCCGCGCTTCGATCAGCGACGCGCCGTTGAAGCGCTCGAGCAGGCGGTACGCGGTGACGGACTCGCGGCCGCCGGCGACGATCGCCATGCGCTTGCGATTGCGCGGGTCGCGGGCGATCGGCGCGTCTACGACGCCCTCCTCCGGCTTCGGCGTGCCATCGACGAGCGCGAGGTATGTCTTCTCGACGCGGCGCTCGCGGAGCTGCCGCGCCAGCCCGTTGTGCGCCGCATCGTTCTTGGCGACGAGGATCACGCCCGACGTGTCGCGGTCGAGCCGGTGCACGATGCCCGGTCGCAGGACGCCGCCGATGCCGGAGAGATCGTCGCAATGCGCCAGGATCGCATTCACCAGGGTCTTCGAGGTGTGGCCGGGCGACGGATGCACCGTCATGCCCGCCGGCTTGTTGACAACGACGAGGTCGGCGTCTTCGTAGAGAATGTCGAGGGCGATGGCCTCCGGCTGCGCCGTGGCATCGACGGCGGCCGGCACCTCGACGACGACGGCCTGCCCCGCTTCGACGCGCATCGACGCTTTCACTCGCGCGCCATCGACGCGCACCATGCCCTCGTTGATCAGCTTCTGCACACGCGATCGCGTCAGCGACGGCACGAACCGCGTCACGAATACATCGAGCCGCTCGCCGCTCTCGTCGGCGATCAGCTCAATCGTCGCCGGTTCGATGGGTTCCCGCGTCCATTGCCGCATCGCCCGAGGCGGGTGACGCATCAGTGATGGCGATCGGCGCGGCATCACCGCCGCCGTGGTCTTTCTTCTCCGTCTCTTGTAACGCGAAGAAGATCAGCACGGCGATGATGCTGACCGTGATGCTCGAGTCCGCGACATTAAATGTAGGGAAGCGGCCCACATTGATGAAGTCAGTCACCTCTCCGACGCGCACGCGGTCGATCAAATTGCCAAGCGCGCCGCCTAGCTGCATGCCCAACGCCACACGGATGAGGCCGTGATCCATCGGCGGGTAGACGTAGTATACGACGATCGCCGCCAGTCCGAGGACGCTGGTGATGATCAGAAACGGCGTCTGTCCCTGCAGGATGCCGAACGCCGCGCCGCTGTTGACGACGTGAACGATCTTGATGAAGCCGAGGCTGTGATTCCAGGTCGTGTAGAGCGGCACATGCTCGCGCACCAACCACTTCGTGTACTGATCGGCGGCGATGACGATCGCGGCGATGACGAAGAAGATGAGATCGCGCCGCCAGCGCGACGTAAATCGCTGGCCAACGCTGGTCTGGCGGGGCGCCGTGAGCGCATCGGGGGAATTCACTGCGAGCAGGATAACAACTCCGGCGCGTCGGTTGGTTGCGCAAGCGTTTCAGGGCCTCGTTTCACAGGTTTGTAGCGCGGGCGTTTCAGCCCGCGCCGTCCGGCAGTAACGTGCGCGCGCGCCATCTCGTCTACCACCACCGGACAGCCGATCTCGTCCGGAGCGCGCTGTAGATGTTACAGTGGGTGGACGTCGCGGCGGTGCCGCAGGCGCACGATCGCGAGCGTAGAACGAAGGAGTTTTCGTCATGGTGCAGCAGAAGCAAAGTACGGTCACGCCTGAGCGCTTCGACAGCGCCATGACCTACAAAGACTACGTCGCCGGCATCGAGCGCAACCAGAAGCGCTTTGAAGAGAACTACGCCGAGACGACGGTTGCGGCCGAGGATCTCGCGAAGCTCAAGTCGCTGATGGCGAAGCCGAACGGCCCCGCGAAGCTGCTCGTCATCGGCGAGGATTGGTGTCCCGACGTCTTCCGTGGCATGCCCGTCTTCGCGCGGCTCGCCGAAGCTTCCGGCCTCGAGATGCGCGTCCTCAAGCGCGACGACAACAAAGACGTGATCGCCGAATACCTCAAGGACGGCGAATTCGAGTCGATCCCCGTCGCCGTCTTCTATACGAAGGACATGGACGAGATCGCCCACTTCAACGAGCGGCCCGCGCTCGCCAACGACGAGATGCACACGAAGCTGGCCCCGATGTACCAGCGGATGCGCAAGCCCGACGCCACGCCCGAGGAGAAGGAGGCGATGAAGCAGGAATACATCGCCTTCCAGAACGGCCCCATCTGGTCCAACTGGCGTCAGGAGACCATCCGCGAGTGCCTCCGCCTCATCGAAGCCAAGCTCGCGTAAACGCCGGTTCATTTCGAGACAAGAGAAAGGGAGCTGCGCATCGCGGCTCCCTTCTTCGTGCCACACGGTCGCGCAGACCGTGCGTCAAACGCCAGTGGCCGGTATATAAAGGCAGGCTTGAGGCGCGTTGGGGTTGTTTTCGCGCCGGAGTACGAAGGACTGCGCATGAGGTTTTACGAGTTTGAGGCGAAGGCGCTGCTGGCGAAGGCCGGCGTGCCGGCATCGAAGGGCGGGGCGGCGAACTCGGCCGACGAGGCGGCGCGCATCGCCGGTGAGATCGGCAGCGAGGTCGTATTGAAGTCGCAGGTGCTGACCGGCGGGCGGATGAAGGCCGGCGGCATCAAGTTCGCTTCGAGCGCGGACGAGGCGCACACGGCCGCAGAGCACATCCTGAAGCTGGAGATCAACGGCCAATCGCCGCGCTGCGTGCTCGTCGAATCGAAGCAGCCGGTGAGGCGCGAGTACTACGCGGGCGTCATCTACGACGCCGTCGCGAAGCTGCCCGTGGCTATCTTTAGCGACATGGGCGGCATCGACATCGAGGAAGTAGCCGAGAAACACCCGGAGCACGTCGCCCGCGCCCACTTCTCGACGTTTCAGCCGTTGCAGGAGTTCAAGTTCAAGGAGTTGGTGGCGTCGCTGGGCATCAGCGGCAACGAGCTGAACCAGATCAGCCGCATCATCTCGCGACTGGCGCGCGCGTTTCTGACGTACGGGCTGACGCTCGCCGAGATCAACCCGCTGGCGCAGCTGGATGACGGCACGATCATCGCGCTCGACTCGCACTGCGACATGGAAGAGGAAGCGCGAGAGCAGCAGTCGGCGATCCTGAAAGAACTGGGTATCGGCGGCGAGGAGACGCGGCTAGCGCGGCCGCCGACGCCGTTCGAGATCAAGGGCGCCGAAGTCGACGCGTCGGATCATCGTGGCGTGGCAGGGCGCGTCGTCGAATTCGACGGCAATCTGGGCTGCGTGATCGGCGCCGGCGGCGGTAGCCTGACTATCTTCGATGCGCTGCGCAAGCACGGCGGCAAGCCGGCGAACTACTGCGAGATCGGCGGCAACCCGAGCGTCAAGAAGGCCTGCGAGCTGACGAAACTGATCCTCAGCAAGCCAGGCGTCGAGAAGATTTGCGTGATCATGAACGTTGTCAGCAACACGCGCGTCGATATCGTCGCGCGCGGCGTGATCAAGGGCGTCGTCGAGAGCGGCTACGATCCGGCGGAGAAGATCGCCATCTTCCGCATCCCCGGATCGTGGGAGGAAGAGGGTTACAAGATTCTCGAGAAGTACGGCGTCGACTACGCCGACCGCACCGTGCCCATGTCGGAGGCGGCGCGGCGGGCTGTGGAGAAGGTGAGTGGCTAGGTGTCATTCTGAGCGAAGCGAAGAATCTCTCCGATGTCACAACGAGTGCAGTGTCACAGCGTGCTTCATCGTCGCGCACTGTCATTGTGAGCGCAGCGAAGAACCGCGGTGCCCTGGGTGGTATCTCTCCGATGTCACAACGAAAGCAGTACTACGTGTACATCATGGCGAGTCGCTCCCGCGTCATCTACACCGGAGTTACGAATAACGTCAAGGCACGCGTTGAGCAGCACAAGAGCGGGATGGTCAAAGGTTTCTCCTCGCGATATGACACGACGATGTTGGTTCACGTCGAATCGACTGAGGACGTGCTTGCCGCGATCGAACGCGAGAAACAGATCAAGGGGTGGCTTCGTACGAAGAAGGTGGCGCTGATCGAAGACACGAATCCGGACTGGAGTGACTTGAGCGAAGAGTTGTTCGGTGATCGGAGAGATTCTTCGCTTCGCTCAGAATGACAGGCTGAACGGGCACGACACCGGCTGTGACCGGCGCCGGCGATGATGAAAGCACCTATGTCCATACTGATTGACGAGAAGACGACGTTCATTATTCAGGGGATCACCGGGCGCGAGGCGGTGAGCATGACGCGGGAGTGCCTCGACTACGGGTCGAAGCTTGTCGGCGGCGTGACGCCGGGGCGTGGCGGGCGTGAGGTGCACGGCGTGCCGGTGTTCGATACGGTCGCCGAGATCACGTCGGCGATCCACGTCGACGCGTCGGTGCTGACGGTGCCGCCGGTGGCGGTGCGCGACGCCGCGTTTGAGGCGATCGAGAACGGCATCAAGCTGCTGGTGATCGTGACGGAGCGCATCCCGCGGCTCGAGGTGGCGCAGATCATCGAGTACGCGAACCGCTTTGGCGCGCGGCTGATCGGGCCGAACTGTCTCGGCGTGCTGTCGCCGGAGAAGTCGCGTGTCGGTGGCATGGGTGGGGCAGCGGTGTCGGCGCGTCGCGCGTATACGCCGGGGCCGATTGGCGTCATGTCGCGCTCCGGCGGCATGACGACGGAGATCTCGAATGCGCTCACGGCTGCGGGACTGGGACAGAGTACGGCGGTGAGCATCGGCGGCGACGCGATCATCGGGTCGACGTACGCCGAGCTGATGCCGCTGTTCGAAGCGGATCCGGAGACGAAAGCCATCGTCATCTACAGCGAGCCAGGCGGGCCGATGGAGGCGCAACTGGCGCGGTACGTGAAAGAGACGAAGTCGCGGCTGCCAATCGTCGCCTTCATGGCGGGGCGGTTCATGGACGAGATGCCCGGCCTGCGATTCGGCCACGCGGGCACGATCGTCGAAGGCCGCGCCGACACAACGTCGGAGAAGATCGCGCGGATGAAAGACGCCGGCATCTCGGTGGCGGAAGAGATCGCCGATATCCCCGGCATCGTCAAGCAGCGGTTAGCGGAAGCGGGAGCGTCCTGATGGCGATGAGAGCAGCATCGGCGATGTTCATCCGCGTCGAGGTCGGCGATCCGACGGCTTCCGACCGTGACTGCGCGGCGAAGCTTGCCGGCGTCTGTCCCGTCGACATCTTCGCTGTCGCAAGCGATGGCGGCGTCGACGTCGTCGAGTCGAACCTCGACGAGTGCATTCTGTGCGGCCTGTGTCTCGATATCGGGACCGCCGGCAGCGTGCGCGTCGCTAAACTGTACGACGATGGGGCGTTGCTGCAGAAGCAATAGGTGGCGGCCCCTTCGGTTCGCCTATTCGCCCGCGTCGCCTCGGAACTCGGCAACGACCTCGATCCGACCAACGATGTTCCGGTTGAACTCGTCGAGGTCCTCGGCAGGTATCCAATATTCTTGGTGAACTCGAGCGCCAGCCTTTTGCACATCATATCTCGATAGGAATGCTGATCTCACGTCGAATCTCGTTACGAAGCCGCGATACCCCGTCGCCGCATCCTTGGCGTTCCAATCGCGCGCGATCTGCGTGGCGTACTCCTCATTCAGCACCGGGTAAAAGATTGGCGGCGTAGGCAGTCTTGGCGGGAAAGTGTGCCAGCCACTCTCCTCTATGAGTGCTAGTTCCTTCGGCCCGACAGGACGATATAGCGTCACGACGTTATCTGGCACGACGTCAGAATACACCGCGCTGAGCTCTCCTCGTTTCGAGAGTCAGTACACTTGCGCCGATGGACTTCTCCGAAGACGAAACTCCCGATAGCGATCGTGATCTTGAGCTTTCGATCACGAACGTGGCGGCGCATCCAGAGCCGGACGGCAATCTGCGGGTGCTGATCGAGACGACGCGCGGCGAGATCCGGGGCGTTCTGCATCCGTGCTCGGCGCAGCCGGGAGCGGCGATCTACGTCGGCGGCGCGATGGGCGGCTTCCAGGGGCCGGCGAACGATCTCTATCCGCGGCTGGCGGATCGGTTGCGGCCGGTGATGAGCGGGCTGCGGCTGCACTATCGCAAGCCGAACGACTTCGAGGAGTGTGTGCTCGACGTGCTTGCCGGCGTCTCGTTTCTGCGCGGCATGGGCGCGACCGGCGGCGTCGCGCTCGTCGGGCACTCGTTCGGCGGCGCTGTCGTGATCAAGGCGGGCGAGCTGTCGCCGCAGGTCGCCGGCGTGGCGGCCCTGTCGCCGCAGCTGTACGGCACGCGCACGGTGGAGAATCTCGGCAAGCCTTTGCTGCTCGTGCACGGCATGCGCGACGGCGTGCTCGATCATTCCGCGAGCGAGGATATCCACGCTCGGGCGAAGGATCCGAAGCGCATCGTGCTGTATTCGGCGTCCGATCATTCGCTCGTGCAGGACGCGGAGGCGATCGAGGAGTTGCTGGCGACGTGGCTGCCGGCGGTCGTGGCGCGCTCGCCATCGTATGGCGTGAATTGATCGGCGTCGTGTGCGGCGGCAACGCAGTGCGTTATCGCTGCAGTGTGCTGAGGTCGGAGAGATTCCTCGGCTGCGCTCGGAATGACAGTGGGGGCGCTCGGAATGACAGGTATGCGACCGCGCGGGTCATGGTGTGTGCGTCGTGATCAGATCTCGCGGAGGCGGCGGCTGGTGATGCCGATGAAGAGCACGATTGTGGCGGCGACGCCGGTGAAGCAGGCGACGGTGATCTGCGCGCCAAACGTGCTGATCAGCGCGCCCATCAGTAGCGCGCTGAACGGCGTCACGCCGCTCACCATCACGTACAACGAAAGCACGCGCCCACGATACTCGTCGTCAACAGTCAGCTGCACCATCACCTGGTTGAACATCAGGTAGACGGAGTTCGCCATGCCGGCGACGACGAGCAGGCTGAACGAGAGCCAGTAGATGTTCGAGATCGCAAACATCGTTACGAAGAGCATGTAGACGAACGTCGTCCAGACGAGAATGTTGCCGCGTTTCTTGATCGTCGTGAGGTTCGCCGCTACGAGCGCGCCGATGATCGACCCGTAGCCGACGGCCGACGCCAGAAAGCCGAACCCGACGGAGCCGACGTGCAGGACGTCGGACGCGAAGACGGGGATGAACTGCACGTACGGGTAGACGAGCAGGCTCGGCAGTCCGGCCATGAAGACGAGCAGCAACACGTCGCGATTCGTGCGCGCATAGCGAATGCCGTCGCCCATGCTGGCGAGCACGGACGTCGTGCCGCGGCCGACCGGCATGCCGCGCGTCTTGATGCGCGACGTCGCGAAGACGGAGAAGACGTAGGCCGCCGCCTGCACGATGAATGCCGCCTGCACGCCGAACCAGCCGATCAGCGCCCCGGCGAGCGCGGGGCCGACGATGCGCATCGTGTTGGAGCCGAGCGAGTTGACGGCGACGGCATTCGGCAGGTCTTCGGCGCCGACGACGTCGTAGATCATCACCTGCCGCGCCGGCTGATTGATCGCGTCGCCGAGGCCTTCGAGCGCCGACAGCGGATAGAGCATCCACACTTCGACGACGCCGGTGATCACCAACAGCGCGACGGTAAGCGCGGTCGACGCGCTGAGCGCCGTGAACACCATCAGCACCGAGCGGCGGCTGAAGCGATCGGTGATCGTGCCGGCGAACGGCGAGAAGCCGACCGACGTCGTGCCGCGGACAAAGCCGACAGCGCCGACCTGGAACGCCGAGCCGGTGAGATGGAAGACGAAGTAGCCCTGCGTCGCGAACTGCACCCACTGGCCGAGCATCGTGCCGACGTTGCCGATCCAAAGCACGCGGAAGTCGGGGATGCGCAGCGAAGAGAACGTGCGGTCGCCGTAGCCTCGCAGCCCGGCCCGGGGCGCAGGTCGTGCGGTGGCGTGTGGCTCGGCGGACATCGCGCGAATTCCTGGCGCTTCGGGATTGGGGACGCAGCCATCGTATCGGACGGTGACGCGCGGGTGAAGGTGCAGCGCGGATCAGGAAGTCTGACGCGCCGAAAAACGGACGACGGCGAGATGGACGCTTGACGGCGGGTGTACGATGGCAACGAAGCAGTGCGAATGGAAAGGTGAATCACATGGCCGAGAGCGTCTACAAGATCATCGAGCTGATCGGGACGAGTCCTGACTCGTGGGAGAAGGCGGCGGCGGCGGCGGTGGCGCGAGCCGGCGGGACACTGCGCGACTTGCGTATCGCGGAGGTCATTACGCTCGACATGACCGTCGAGGATGGCAAGGTCTCGATGTACCGGGCCAAGATCAAGCTGTCATTCAAGTACGAAGAGGCGTAGTCTCAGCGACGGACCCGTTCCGCTACCAGGTTCCCGTACTTCGATCGGTTCTCGATGTTCACGCGAGTCGCTTCGCGGCGTCCATGAGGATCGCAGGCGTTGGCCACACATACCGCAAGACGATGATCTCGCCGCCACCGGGGGGCGTCGACGTGCGTCGTTCGGCGTTGCGGGCGCCGAAGCGCTCATAGAACCGTCGGGCAGGCGCGTTCGCTTCCAGGACCGAGGTGGATCCCCGACGCGTGATGGGCGTCATCGGCCCATGCCGCGATCTCGCGGATCAACTGTGTGCCGACGCCTCGACGCTTGCCATTCGGATCGACGTGGATGTTGTCGAGCAGCGTGCCCCATCGCGGATCCTCGTCACCGAACGCGCAGGCGAAGCCCACGATCCGGCCGTCGTGCGCCGCGACTATGGTGTGCTGGCCCGAGGCCGGCGCGGTCAGACGTTGCTGCCAGACAGCCTGTCGGTTCAGGAAGACGTCGCCGTCCAAATACTCGTCGCTGTACATCCCGCGATACGCCACGCGCCAGCTATCCGCGTGGAGACGGGCGATCGACTCGATGTCACCTTCGTTGGCCCCTCGCAGGATCATGTCGCGCTCACGTCGTCGGCGTCGTTGATCTTTGGCAGTATCCATCGGCAGCGGCAGCTACGGATGGTACTCGTCGCGTTTGCGCTCGCCGTAATCGCCGAACGGGGCGTCGCGCTTGCGGACGGCTTCGCGGAAGCCGTCCTTCATCGCCATGTCGCGCCAGGCGATGCCCTCCGGCGTGTGACGGGCGATACCATCGAAGACCGTGCCGAGCATCTGCGTCGTGCGCAGGCCCATGTTCTCGTACGCCTGGTTGACGAGCAGCTTGCTCATCACCAACTGATTCAACGGGATCGTCGCCAGCTTGCGCGCCATCGTTTCCGCCTCGTCGGCGAGCTGCGCGCGCGGCACCGCTTTCGACGCCAGCCCGAGGCGTTCGGCGTCGGCGCCGCTCAGCGACTCGCCGCTAAGCATCAGGCGTTTCGCATGCTCGAGGCCGAGGCGGTAGACCCACATCATCGTCGTCGGCTCGCCCCAGACGCGGGCCGGCGGGTAGCCGATCTGCGCGTCGTCGGCCATGTAGATGAGATCGCTGCACAGCGCGAGATCCGTGCCGCCGCCGACGCACCAGCCGTGGACCTGGGCGATCACCGGCTTCGGGCTCTCCCACAGCGACATGTAGGCGCGCACGTTGCGCGACATACCCAGGTAGTCGCGCACAGGATCCCACTGGCCGGACATCGCCCGCTGCGACGCATCCTCGGCCTTCGTCCCCCAATCGAGATCGTAGCCGGCGCAGAAGGCGCGGCCAGTGCCGCTCAGGATCATCACGCGCACGCTCGAATCTTCGTTGGCGGCGATGACGGCGGCGCGGAGATCCGTCACGAGCTGTCCGTTGATCGCGTTCATCCGCTCCGGCCGGTTGAGCGTGAGGCGGGCGATGCCGGCGTCAGTTGAGTAGTCGATCGTTTCGCAGGTCATGTTCGCCTCGCTATGTCCCTCATTGCTTTGAAACCCGCATGGATCCAGCTTCGACTCGTCGAAACGATCCTCTCTCCACAGTGTGGAGAGGGGTGGCCGTCGAAGATTCGCCGCAGGAGAAAAGGCCGGGTGACGTGCGCGTCCGCCACCAGACTTCCACGCTCGTGTGTCGGGTGCCAGCCCATCATCTGTCATCCCGAACGCCCGGCTATCGCCCCGCCGCGGACTTTTCGGAGCCATGGCCCGCCCCGAGACAATTTGCTCTTTGCCGTCTGATGTTTGCTCTCCGCTCAGGGAGCCACACCGCGGATACGCGAAAGTTCCCCGATTTGCCACCGCGGGTGTCAAAGCCGTACACTCTGCACATAACATAGAAGCATCTTCAGTAAGCGTCCGCTGCGATTGCCCCTCCACACTCCACATCTCCCCCTTCGCACTGGTCGTCGAGAAGAGCTATTCGAGAAGATTAGTCTTCTTTGACGAAAGGTACCTGCTTGTCATCCTTCAGTGAATTTAACCTCCGTCCCACGAGCGTGAAAGCGCTCGATGCGATGGAAATCGAGACGCCCACCGAAATCCAGGAGGCGTCCATCCCCCACCTGCTCGCGGGCAAAGACGTCATCGGTCAGGCATTTACGGGCTCCGGCAAGACGCTGGCATTCGGGCTGCCGCTGATCGAGAAGATCGACGTCAACAACCGCTGGCTCCAGGCGCTGGTGCTTGTGCCGACGCGTGAACTGGCGCAGCAGGTCGGCGAAGTGCTGCAGAAGCTCGCGCAGCGGGCGAACATCCGCACGACGCTGATTTTCGGCGGCCGAGCGTTCGGCCCGCAGCAAGACGAGATCTACGCCGGCGCGCAAGTCGTCGTCGGCACGCCGGGCCGCGTGCTCGACCACCTCAACCGCGGCACGATGCGGCTCGATGGCGTCACGTACCTCGTGCTCGATGAAGCGGACGAGATGCTCGACCGCGGCTTCGCGCCTGATGTCGAGCGCATTCTCTCGCAGACCAGCAACGAGCGGCAGACGGCGCTCTTCTCGGCGACGACGCCGGAGTGGGTGCACAAAGTCTCGTCGAAGTACCTCAAGGATCCGGTCGTGATCGAGACGTCGCGCGGCGTCGAGGATCCGGGGCCGGACATCGACCACATCGTCTACGAGGTGTGGGGCGAGGACAAAGTCAACGTCCTCATCAAGCTGCTCGACGAAAAGACGGAGGGCACGACGCTCGTCTTCGGACGCACCAAGCACGGTGTGCGCAACCTCGGCGTGAAGCTTGAGCGCATGGGGTACGACGTCGATGTGTTGCAGGGCAACCTGAGCCAGGCGCAGCGCGATCGCGTGATCAAGCGCTTCCGCGAAGGCAAGACGCCGATTCTGCTGGCCACCAACGTGGCGGCGCGCGGCCTGGATGTGCTGCACATCACACGCGTCATCAACTTCGAGCTGCCGGAGACGCACGAGCTGTTCACGCACCGCGTCGGCCGCACCGGCCGCATGGGCCGTTCCGGAAGCGCGATCACGATCCTCGGCCCGGCCGACCTGCCGAAGTGGCGCGAGATCGAGCGCGGCCTCGGCCGGCAGCTGCCGCGGGTGGCGCCGGACGGCAGCGAGATCAAGCAAGCGCCCGCGAAGCCGGCGGCATCGCGCATGGGTGGCGGTAGCGGCTTCGGCGCCCGGCGAAGGCGGCCAGCATTCGGCGGCGCGCGCCGCTAGAGACGCAGCACGAAAACGCAATACGAAGGGTGGCGATGGTTTGCATCGCCGCCCTTTCTGCGTCCGGATCAGCCGATATCAGACGAAGTAGTCGCGGTCGTGGGTTAAACTTCGGGCCGCATGAACGTGCGGTACTGCGCCATCAGCCGGAAGCCCATGCGCTCGTAAATTGGGCGGCCCATCGCGGACGCCTGTAGACTCGACATAACGCAGCCGCTACTCGCGCCTTCGCGCACCGCGTGCCACGTCATGGCCTCGCCGATGCCGCGACGCCGGTATTCCTCGATGCAGGCGACGTTGTAGACGCCGGCGACCCGATGCGACGCGAGGAGCGCGGACGTGGCGACAGGACGTTCGCCGTCGTAGGCGACATAAAAGCGCACGTCGGGCATGGTGAGAAGCGACAGCGCGAGGAGCTGGCGCGCGAATTTCGTCGGCATCCCGAAGGAGGAGGCGAGCACGACGGCGTGATCCGCGGCGTTCGACGCATCGACCGGGCGGATCTCGAGATCCGTCGTCGTGCCCTGATCGCGCGTGATCGCCGGTAGGATGAGGCCGGGGACACTATCGGTGTATGGCAGCCCGAGACCTTCGCAGACGCGCTCGCTGACGGGATCGACGCCGTCTCGGACACGCACTATGAATGGCAGCCGGTGGGCGTCGAAGTAGGTGACCGTGTCGGAGATCGCGCGCTTCGGCTCGGCCAGCTTGCGCATGACGAACGCGACGTTGAACGCGGCGATCGGCAGCCCCGACGCGACGATGCGCAGGCCATCACGTTCGCGGACCTCGCCCGATGCAGCGTGGACGGCGATCGAGGCCCAGGCGTCGAAGTAGTTGGCGTCGGCGCGAGCGATCAGTTCGTCGTCGTTCATGGTCTCTGTGTGAGATGGGCGTGATCGGCGCGCGCGGCCGGAGGGGTGGCGTGGAGCGGGGGAAGGGGCTCGAACCCTCAACATCCAGCTTGGAAGGCTAGCGCTCTACCAATTGAGCTACCCCCGCACGAGGTCAGCGGCAGAAGTATAACGAATGACGTTCCGCCGTCGTGTCCGTTACGGCGCCTGGTTCGACGAGATTGGGCGATTTGCAGAAGTCAACGCGCAATGGCGTGGCTCTTACTCCGCTGCCGCGTCGCGGTGACGCACCATCAGCGTCAGGCCGCGGACGGCGGTGATCACGACGGACTCGCCGCGGCGCACGGGGCCGTCTTCGGCGACGGCCTTCCAGCGTTCGCCTTCGACGAAGACGTAGCCGGCTGGGCTGAGATCGGATCTCGCGATCGCGCGGTTACCGACCATCGCCAGCGACCCGAGCTTCGCGGGCGCGCGGCGCGATCGGACGATCGCCGTCGCGATGATCGCGAAGAAGCCTGCGCAGACGGCGCCCATGCCGATGATCAGCCAGCGGTTCACCTGAAAGTCGGCGTTGCTGGTGGATGTGAGCAGCAGGCCACCGAGGATCAACGAGATCGCGCCGCCAACGCCGAGCGCGCCGATGCCGCCGACGTAGAACTCGGCGGCGAAGAGCACGAAGGCGAGCAGGATCAGCGCGACACCCGTCCAGTTCACCGGCAGCGTGCCGAGCACGAAGAATGCCAGCAGCAACGAGATCGCGCCGAACACGCCGGGGAACATCACGCCCGGATGCAGCAGTTCGACGAGCAGCCCCAGACCGCCGAGAGTCAAGAGCAGAAACGCGATGTTCGGATCGCTGAGCACCATCTCCAGTCGCTCGAGGAACGTCATCGAATTGGAGACGCGTGCTACGGATGAGAGACCGGAGAGCGTCACGTCGCTGCCGTTGACGCTGACCGTGTGGCCGTCGGCCTGGCGCAGGAGGTCATCGATATCGGTCGCGGCGTAGTCGACGATGTGCATCGCAACCGCGTCGCTCGTCGGAGCGGAGACGCTGTCTCGCACGGCCTTCTCGGCCCACTCGGCGTTGCGGCCGTGCTGCTCGGCGATCGCGCGCGCGCCCGCCGCGGCATCGTTCTCGACCTTGACGCCGAGCGTGCCGCCGATATCGTTGCCGCTCGAATCGATCGGGTGTGCGGCGCCAATGCGTGTGCCGGGCGCCATCGCGGCGACGTGCGCTGACATCGTGATGAATGTGCCGGCCGATGCGGCGCGGCCGCCGCTCGGCGAGACGTAGACGATCACCGGCACCTTCGCCGACTGAATGCGCTGCACGATCT
Source organism: Dehalococcoidia bacterium (assembly GCA_038211505.1). Lineage (GTDB taxonomy): Bacteria > Chloroflexota > Dehalococcoidia > DSTF01 > JACRBR01 > JBBQVO01. The sequence goes on from JBBQVO010000004.1 coordinate 32,498, forward strand.
CGTCCATCGACGTCGAGAGGCCGCCCGGCGTGTCGAGCTTGATCACGACGGCCTTCGCGTCCGTCCGCTCCGCCTCGCTGATGCCGCGATCGATATAGCGCGCGAGCACGGGATTGACTTCCGCCTGCGCCGTGAGGATGTGCACGGCGCCGCGCTCATGGATCGACGGCGCGCACGCCGCCGCGATTCCGGCTAGCAGGATCACGACGGCGATCGCGAGTCGCGCCGCACGCGGAGGAAGCGGATACGATTTAGCGCACAGGTTAGGCATCGACCAAGCTCCAGTACAGTATGACTCGACGGCGCGAAGGATCAGAAGATGACGGACAAGCGCAAGCTCATCGTGGCGGCCGGGTACGACGCGATCACCCAGAGCTACCTCGATCTCGTCAGCTCGATGGGCGGCAGCGGCGTGCGCGAGAAGTATCTCGCGGTGATCGACGAGCTGGTGCCGGCTGGTTCGCGCATTCTCGAGCTCGGATGCGGCGCCGGGACGCCGATGACGCGGGCGCTCGCCGAGCGTTACCGCGTCGCGGCGCTCGATATCTCCTCGAACCAGCTCGCGCTCGCGCACACGATTGCGCCGGCGGCCAACTGCATGCGCGGCGACATGACGCTCCTGCCGATGCGTGACGGCTCATGCGCGGCGGTGGCGGCGTTCTACTCGCCCACGCATGTGCCCCGCGACGAGCATCCGTCGTTGCTCACCGAGATCCGCCGCGTGCTGCGGCCACAAGGCATCACCGTGCTGACTATGGGATCGGCCGACAACCCCGACGGCTACGACGATAACTGGCTCGGCGCGCCGATGTTCTGGAGCCACTTCGACGGCGACACGAACGTCGCCCTCGTCCGCGACGCTGGCTTCGAGATCATCTCCGAAGCTGACGAGTTGGAGCACGAATACGGGGTTCCGGTTCGGTTTCGGTGGATCGTCGCGCGCCGCGCTCGAGTCCGCGCACAGGATCGGCGTCGCCCATCGCGAACGTCATTCGTTGATTGACGCGGCGTGAGCGTAAGGGCCGCGCGGCGTAGAATCTGTACGTAGATCTCGCTGTGGGGATGATTTGATATGACTTCAAGCACGACGATTGAGACGCTGGCGGGAGCTCTGCGGCTTGCTGATGTCGCGGACAAGCTGGCGGCGGCGGCGATCGCGCGAGCGAGCGAGCTGACGCGCGGCGGCAGCGGCATCGACGACCACCAGGTGCTCTGCGAGCGCTTGGCGATGATCGCGACGGAAGCGCGTGCCGCGCGAGCGCTCGCTGCGTATTGCGAGCGGCTGGCGTCGTCCGGGCGCGCGGATTCGCTGAGCGAAGATCAGGCCTTCGCTTACGCGGCCGAGGTCGTCGCCAAGACGCTCGCAATCGCGGAGGCGCATCCCGACGACTTCGCCGACGTCGACGCCGCCCGCGATGACGTCCGCGCGCTGATCTGCGACGGCCTCGACGACGCGCGCCTGCGCCGGATCGGCGTCGCCGTGATCGATGCGCGCGCCGTCAACGGGACGGAGCTCGATAGCGACGACGCGGCGCAGACGCGGACGTTCGCGCGCCAGTTCGCGAAGCAGGAAGTGCTGCGCGAAGAAGACGGCGTCGCGCTCGCCGATCGTATTCATCGCGACGATTTGCTCGTGCCGGAGTCGCTGATCAAGCAGTTCAGCGAGCTCGGCTTCTTCGGCTCATCCGTACCCGACACCTACGGCGGCACGGAGATGGGCTACCTGACGATGATCGTGCTGACGGAGGAGCTGTCGCAGGCATCGCTGATCGCCGGCTCGTTGCTGACGCGATCGGAGATCCTCACGCGCGCGCTGCTCGAGGGCGGCACGGAGGCGCAGAAGCAACACTGGCTGCCGAAGCTCGCGACCGGCGAAGTGCTCGTCGGCATCTCGGTGACGGAGCCGGATGTCGGATCTGATGTCGCCTCGGTGCAGTGCAAGGCGACGCGCGGCGAGGTCGGCGGCAAGCAAGGGTGGCTGCTGAACGGCGCGAAGGCATGGTGCACGTTCGCCGGCCGCGCCAACGTCCTCGCGCTACTCGCGCGGACCGACGCTGACGCATCGAAGGGGTACGCCGGGCTGTCGCTGTTCATCGTGCCGAAGGATACGTTCGACGGTCATCAGTTCGAATACCGTCAGTCAACCGGCGGAGTACTCACCGGCGAAGCGATCCCGACGCCGGGCTATCGCGGCATGCATTCGTACATCTTGAATCTCGAAGACTTCTTTGTGCCGGCGGAGAATCTCGTCGGCGAAGAAGGCGGCGTCGGCCGCGGCTTCTATCTGACGCTCGGCGGCTTCGCGATCGGACGTCTGCAGACCGGCGGGCGCGCGCTCGGCGTCGCGCAGGCGTCGATCGAGAAGGCGTGCGCGTACGTCTCGCAGCGCGTGCAGTTCGGCGAGCCGATCGCCGAGTACCAGCTCACGCAGTACAAGATCGGCCTGATGGCGACGCGCATCGCCGCCGCGCGCCAGCTGACGTACGACGTCGCGCGCACGACGGATCCGAGAGCGCGCGCTCCGCTCGGCCCGGCGATGGCGAAGCTGTTCGCGTCGGATGTCGCCGTCTGGGCGTCGCAGGAGGCGCAGCTGCTGCACGGCGGCTGGGGCTACGCCGAGGAAGACCGCATCAGCCGCTACGTCGCCGACGCGCAGGTCCTGCCGATCTTCGAAGGCGTGAAGGCGACGCTGGAGCTCAAAGTGATCGCCCGCGCTCTCTGCGCCACCGACGCGGGCTAGCGCAAGAACGAAGGCCGGACGATTCACGACCCACGACAGGAGAAGCGCGATGTACATCATGCAGAAGCAGGGGCGGTTTGTGATTCCGCGGACGGAGCTCACGTACCCCGCGCACACGATCAAGATGAACGAGAAGGCGGCGCAGGCGCCGGTGGATCACGTCATGCCCGACTTCGAGGATGCCTGTCCCTACGAGTTCAAGGGCGAGCCGAGCCGTAAGACGCTAGTCGAGGCCCTCAACACGATCGACTTCGGCATGAAGGTGATCGCGATTCGCCCGAACAACATCAAGTCGAAGTATTTTCTCGGAGATGTGCAGGCGATCATGCTCGGCGCGCCGGACAAGTTTCACGGCATCATCTTGCCGAAGACGGAAGAGCCCGCCGACATCATCCATCTCTCGCGCCTGCTCGACGCATTCGAAGAGCAGGGCGGCTGGACGACGCACGTGCAGATCGAAGCGCTGATCGAAACGCCGCTCGGCGTGATCAACGCCTACAGCATCGCCAAAGCATCCCCGCGCATGGCGGGGCTGATCTTCGGCATCGCCGACTTCAGCGCGACGATGGGCGTCCGCGACATGATCGACAACCAGAACCGCAACTTCGCCTACGCCAAGCAGGCGACGGTCGTCGCGGCCAAGGCGGCCGGATTGCATGCGGTCGATAACGCGTTCCTGCGGCTGATTCGCCCCGATACATCGGCCGAGGAAGCGGAGACGATCAAGGCGCAGCTGCGCGAGAAGAGCGAAGGCTCGCGAGATCTCGGCATGGACGGCACGTGGGTGATCCACCCGCAACAGGCCGAGATCGCCAACGACGTCTTCACGCCAACCGATGAGCAGATCGCCAAGACGAAGCGATCGCTCGAGGTCTACCACCGCCTCGGCGGCGGCTCGATCGCTGACCCGGAGACGGGTGAGTTCTACGACGAGGCGACGACGAAGGGCATGCTGATGGACATGGCGAAGGCGGTGCAGGCCGGCAAGCTCGACGCCGGATATCTCGCTGAGATGTCGGCGAAGTCGAAGGCAGTCTCCGGCTACGACATCCTCGAAGTGATGGGCCGCGTCGCCTGAAAGGAACCGCGGATTGCGCGGATCTCACGGATGGGATGGGGCGGAACCACAGATTTCACAGATTTTCACAGATGAGATTTCGGGACGATGCCGTTCGCACTCGCGAGTGGCATCGTTTCGTTGATGGCGAGCCAGTTGAGGCGCGATGTCGGCGAGGGCAACAGCAAGACCGCAGGATACGACGCTCAGTCCGTCGCGTCGTGGCGGGCGGATGCGGCGGCCGCGTTGAGATCGGCCAGCGATGCGGCGAGGCGCTCGAGCTGGCCGTCGTCCATGCGGCGGATGATGTTAAAGAAGTAGGCGCCGGCGATACGGCGGATCGCGGTCACCGTCACGGTGCCCGTATCCGTGAGGAAGTTGCGGACCACACGGCGGTCGACCGGATCTTCCTCGCGGCGCACGAGACCCTGCCGCACGAGGCGATCGACGTGGCCGGTGATCGTCGATGGGTTGACGCCGAGATGATCGGCCAGCGCGCCGACGGGCAGGCCGTCGTCGTCGCGCAGCGCCCAGAGCAGACGCATCTGCGGGATCGTCAGCCCATCGTCGGACCAGCCCTGAATGCGTAGCGCGTCGATGATGCCGACGGCGTCACCGAACGCGTGGGCGACGCGGCCGAGCAGCTCCATGCGCTCAGGCTCGATGCCCATGTCGTCCGCGAGGCTCGGTGCGTCGCTGGTCTGCTGCTTCTGTACCACGCTAATGCTTGCCCAATCTGAAACATTTGCCCTTTACAAAACGATTCAGGTGGGAGTATATTCGACACACAACCGAACATTCAACTGCCAGCGCAACAGGAATGACCTGCGGGAGGATCCGAGATGAGCAAGTTCGCCGAGAAGGTCAAGCAGACGCCGTCGATTCGCGAGCCCGCGTATCGCCCGGTGATGAACTTCAACGCCGAGGAGAAAGCGGACCTGGCGACGAAGATCGGCGACGCCGATCTGTACCAGGATCTCTTCACGATGCGCGAGATGGTCCGGACGCAGCCCGAGAACATCGAGCTGAAGAAGGCGTTGGTCAGCGGCATCGCCAGCGCCGAGTTCGCAGGCATCGATGCCTTCAGCCGCAAGGTTGTTGAGTGGCAGGAATGGCCCGTGCCGGAGACGCTGATCATGGCGATGGCGCGGCAGACGTGGGACGAAGTGCGCCACGCGTGGCTCGCGAAGGGCCTCGTCGAGTCGTACGGCGGCAAGATCGGCGACTATCCGGATACGCTGGCCGGCGGCGGCGGCGCGCCGGTTCCGACGCCGGCTCAGACGTCGCTCGGGCAGTCGTATGAGGCGATGGGCGAGGAGCTGTTTCGCGATCCGGTCGTCAGCCTCTCGATGGTCAATGTATCGCTCGAAGGCGGTGCGCTGACGCTGTTCCAGGAGACATCGACGGTCGGCGACAAGATCGGCGACTCGCTGATGGCGCACTGCTACGACTACAACTGGGCGGACGAAGTGACGCACACCGCAATCGGCGATTACTTCGTGAAAGAGCTGACGCACGACAAGCCCGAAGAAGAAGCGAAGGCGCTGCGCGTCCACGCGATGTCCGAACTCTTCCGCTCGCGATTGAATGGCCAGCAGAGCGAGGAGCTGAAGGAGTTCTTCGCCGAAGAGATGACGCGCGCTACTGCCGCGCTCGGGTGACGAGAGAGCTCACCACAGAGACACAGAGGCACAGAGTTTTGGGGGGCGTGATCAGGCTCTTTGGACGAATCCGGAGCGTTGGCGCGATTGCCAGAGCGCAGTTCGTGATCAGGAGATGGTGTGGCAGTTGTAGCGATTGATCTTTCGCGGTGCATCAACTGCGGCTGGTGCAGGCGCGTGTGTCCAACGGAGACGATCAAGTACTTCGCGACGAAGCACCGCACGCACGTCGTCGATCCGGACGGGTGCATCGACTGCGGCATCTGCGTGCCCGTCTGCCCCGTCGACTGCATCGATGCCGTGCCGGAGTACGTCGTCGCGCCGGAGAAGCTCGTCGTAGCGCGAGGTCGCGCGAAGGGCTTCGCCGCCAATCAACGGAAGATGAAGCTCGACCGCGAGAGCGTTGTCGCGCGAGCGCTCGCCAACATTCCGTGAGTGCGTGACCGTGCCGCGCGCGGTTCACTGGCGAAGTGAGACGGAGAGAACGTGCCTGAGCTTGCGGTTGATGTTGATCTGAAGACGGTCGGCGGGGCGTTTCGCGTCGATGAGAACGCGCGGCGGCTGATCCACTACAAGTTCGCCGAGAACGTCTGCATGACGGCAGCCGGCGGCTGGGCGTCGTCGATGCCGCAGATCAAGGTGAAGTTCACACTCGGCCAGCACTGCTACGAAGATTCGATCCACTCGTTCTGGATCGGTCAGCGCCTGCCGGAGCTGCGCATCTCCGACGAAGTGTCGCACGACGTCGCGCCCACGCTCCGCTGGTCGAACAAGGCAGAGCCGCCGAACGAAGAGTTCCTGAAGTTCGTCGAGGCGATGCAGTTGCAGGACGACCCGCTGCTGCGCCTCGTCGGCCTCTATCGCGTGCTCAAGACGCACCTCGCCGTCTACTACCGCCACCACCTCCTCGTCACCGACAAAGTCTGCGACGCGCCGACGGTTCGGATCCTCGAGCACATCCTGCTCGAAGAAGAGCGCCACATCCAGTGGGGCCAGGCGATCTACGAAGAGCTGGCGGACACGCCGGAGCGTCGCCGCGCCGCCCTCCAATGGCAGATGGAGCTCGAAGATCTGCTGATCAAATCCGGCGGCGTAACGGGCGGCCGCTAGAGCGACGATCCACAGAGGACATGCGCGTTCCCCCAACGACTAACGACCAACGACTAACCGCCCGGAGGATTCCATGAAGTTCGGTGTGTTTTACGAGCATCAGTTGCCGAAGCCTTGGGGCGAAGGGAAGGAGTTGCAGCTCTTTCAGGACGCGCTCGATCAGGTGGAACTTGCCGACAAGCTTGGCATCGATCACGCGTGGGAGGTCGAGCACCACTTCCTCGAGGAGTATTCGCACTCGTCGGCGCCGGAGGTGTTTCTCGCGGCCGCGTCGCAGCGGACGAAGAACATTCGCCTCGGCCACGGCATCACGCTGATGCCGCCGGGGTACAACGCGACGGCGCGCATCGCCGAGCGCATCGCGACGCTCGATCTTGTGTCGAACGGCCGCGTCGAATTCGGCACGGGCGAGTCGGCGAGCCGCATGGAACTCGAGGGCTTCAGCATCAACCCGGCGGAGCGGCGCGCGATGTGGCGGGAGGCCGTCGAGCAGGTGGCGAACATGCTGGCGATGGATCCGTATCCGGGGTTCAAGGGCCAGTACTTCTCGATGCCGGCGCGCAACGTCGTGCCGAAGCCCGTGCAGAAGCCGCACCCGCCGATGTGGGTGGCGTGTTCGAACAGGGACACGATCCATCTGGCCGCACAGCTCGGGTTAGGCGCGCTGACCTTCGCCTTCGTCGATCCGGCCGAGGCGCAGCACTGGGTGAAGGACTACTACGAGACCTTCAAGAACGAGTGCGTACCGATCGGCCACGCCGTCAACCCGAACATCGCGATGGTGTCGAGCTTTTCGTGTCATCCCGACGAGGCGGAGGCGCTACGCCGCGGCACCGATGGCTTCCGATTCTTCCAGTTCGCGCTCGGACACTTCTACGGCTTCGGCAAGCACAAGCCCGGCAGGACGAACATCTGGGAGCGCTACACCGCTGTGCGCGACGAGATCGGACTCGACGCCCTCGGCGGCGGCGCCGGCGGCATCGGCACGCCGAAGCAGCTGCGGGAGCATCTGCGTAAGTTCGCGGACGCCGGCGTCGACCAGGCGGTGTTCATCCAGCAGGGCGGCAACAACAAGCACGAGAACATCTGCGAAGACCTCAATCTCTTCGCGAAAGAAGTGATGCCGGAATTCAAGGCCGAAGAAGAGGCGCGTATGGCCCGCAAGAACGAAGAGCTGGCGCCGTACATCGAGGCGGCGATGAAGCGGAAGAAGCAGGTCGCCGAGATGAAGGACGCCGACATCCCGACGTACGAGGCGTACGGCTACAACATCGCGGAAGTCGACGTCTCCCAGCTCCCCGCGGGCCAGCAGCAGCGAATGGCGCAGATGCGCAAAATGCGCGAAATCGTCGCCCGCTTCGACGAGCGCACAGCCGCGGAGGCGCGATAGGCAGCGACCGCACTGGTGGGAGTGACTGATGGATCTGCAAAACAAAGTGGCAATCATCACGGGCGCCGGGTCGGGAATCGGGCGGGCGACGGCGTTGCGGCTGGCGCGCGAGGGGACGGCGATCGTCGTCGCCGACGTGAATGATGCCGGCTCGGCCGAGACCGTCTCGATGGTCGAAGCGGCGGGCGGCAAGGCCGCAGCCGTGCATGTCGACGTCACCGACTCGTCAGACATCGACGCGATGTTCGCCTTCGCCGACACGACCTACGGCGGCTTCGACATCCTCTATAACAACGCCGGCATTACGACAGGCGCGCCGCGCTGGCCGGACTGCCCGGAAGAACAGTGGATGAAGACGATCGCCGTCGACCTCGTCGGCGTGATCGAGGGGACACGCAAGGCGATCCCGCTGCTGAAGAAGCGCGGCGGCGGCGTGATCATCCAGACGGCGTCGCTGGCCGGACTCTTCGGCTTCCAGGCGGATCCCGTGTACTCAGCCGCGAAGCACGGCGTCGTCGGCCTGACGCGCGCGCTCGTCTACCTGAAGCCGGAGGCGAACATTCGCGTCAACTGCGTCTGTCCCGCCGTCGTCAACACGCCAATGGCCACCTACAGCGTCAAGAATCTGACCGGCGCCGCGGCCGAGGAGGCGCAGCGGCGGCTCGCCGCGATGCCGATGCTCCCGGCCGGAAGAGATCGCCGAAGCGGTGTACGAGCTGATTCGCGACGACGAAGCGACGGGCATCGCCATGGGCATCTCGCTCGGCGCCACGCGCCGCATCGTCGACCCGCCGATCACGTTGCCGGTGACATCGGGTGATGCCACCGCGCGCCGGTAGGTTCACGGATCGCTGGGTCGGCTGGCCGAGAATTCAGTCTTACATGAGTCGGTCTGTTCTACGATGTCGGTGGACGTCATGCCACGGCCGAGGGCGGCCGTGCCACGTGCGAGTCAGTGGAGGCGAGAACGGCAGTGCCGCAGCACGAGAATCGTTCGTGATCTCCAAGCGACGCGCGCTTACGCCCGCGCAGCCGCGACCGTTGAAACGTTGACGTCGCGCGGGCGCGTCATGTACCGATCGAGGAAGAGCTGCATGATGCCCGCGGTCTGGCGGCCGAAGTCCGGCAGGGCGTCGAAGGCGTGCGGCGCGTCGGCGTAGACGTGCAGCTCGCAGTGGGCGCCGGCGTCGATCAGCCTACGGTACATGCGGAAGCTCGCTTCGTCGGGGACGAGCTCATCCTTGTTGCCCGTGATCAACAGCGTCGGCGGGAAGTCGGCGCTGGCGTACTCGATCGGGCTCGCTTTGCGGGCGACTTCGGGCGCCGCGTCCTTGCCGAAGAGGAAGCGCAGTTCGTCGCGCAACGGCGCATCAGCGTTGGCGTAGAGCTGCGTCGGCGCGTAGAAGCCGACCGACGCGGCGACGGACGTGCTGACGCCGGCGTTGCCGCCCTCGCCTTCAAACTCCGGCATGTTCTGCGTCCCTGCGAGCATCAGCGAGAGATGCGCGCCGGCCGAGTTGCCGGACACCGCGATCTTGTTGGGGTCGATGCCGAGCCGCGCGGCGTTCGCGCGCATCCAGCGGAGCGCCGCCTTGGCATCGTGGATCTGCGCCGGCCACTTCGACTCGCCTGAGAGCCGATACTCCGGCGCGACGCAGACGTACCCGACACGGCCGAGCAGGATGCCGTAGCCGTGCAGCTGCGATCGATCGCCGGTCGTCCAGCCGCCACCGTGGATGAGGAGGATGCCAGGGCGGTCGCTGCCGGACTGCGGCGGGTTGTAAACGTTGCACTTCAGATCGCGGCCGCCGCCGGCGCCGAAGACGACGTCAAAATCGACCGTTACGCGCCCTGCCTGTGCGTCCGCCATCGTGGCCTCCTATCGCTGCCATCAGAATCTCATCCGACGGTACGTCTCTTACG
>JBBQVO010000005.1:0-41393 GCA_038211505.1 Dehalococcoidia bacterium
ATCAAGTTCCTCGTCGACACTTACGGCCCGGACAAGTTCGCGGAGCTGCTCAAGACATTCAAAGACGGCAGCACCGCCGACAAGGCGTTCCAGACCGAATACGGCTTCGATCAGCTCGGCCTCGAGAATGCCTGGCGCGCATCCGTCGGTCTCGCGCCGCGCGCCGCATCCGCCGCCTCGACCGCAACCGCCGCGCCGACACAGGATACGCGCGCGAACCCGACGACCGCATCGAAGCCGAAGACGCCGCCGGCCGCGGCGCAGCCGGCATCGTCATCAAGCGGCGGCACGTCGACGATCGCGATCGTCATCATCGTCGCGCTCGCAGGAATCCTGCTGGCCGTCATTGCCGGTGCGGTGCTCGTCGTGCGCTAGCGGCTGTAGCCTCAGACGCCGGCGACGAAGCAACCAGCGCTTTTCTCGATCCGAAGCACGCCGTCGCGAACGATGATCCTCTCGATCTCGCGGCGAACCGCATCGATGAGCGGTGTGTGATGTGAGCCGTCAGACGGCCGATCGCGGATGCGGTCGTCGATGCCCGAGGCGTAGTAGCGCACGGCCGGCTCGGCCTCGCGAAACAAAAACGCGTCGTCGCGCACGAACACTTCGGCCGACGGAAATACGCCGCGCACGAGATCGAGATCGTCGAGCGTGAAGCGCGCGTCGTCGCGCGGCAGCGGCTCGTAGCCGAGAGCGTGTGCGGCCCGCTCATGTAGCTCCTCCCAGCCGCCGATCGATCCTGCATTCGTCGTCAGCACGACGCGGCCACTCGCCGCCAGGACGCGCCGCATCTCTTCGAATGCGCCTCGCTGATCGGTGACGTGGTACATCATGTGGCAGGCGATCACGCGATCGAACGACGCATCGGCGAACGGCAGCGCGACCGCATCGCCGCGCGCAACATCGACCGTCGCGCCGAGGCGTGACGCCTGAGCGAGCACTTCGCGCGCCATGCCGGCAGACTGATCGAGCGCGACGATCGCGGCGCCGGCGGCGATTAGCGCCGGATGGTACGGCCCGGGCCCGCACCCGACGTCGAGCAGCCGCATCGACGGCCCGGCGGCGATCTTCGCGAGCGCCCAGTCGGCAAAGGTGCCGTCGCGTTCGCTGAACCGGTCGTGCGTGTCGATGCGAATGCGCAGGCGTTCCGCATCGTCGTACTGTTCTCGCAGATGCGCCGGATCGACCGGCGTCGCGTGACGATCAGATGTCATCGATCAGTGCGCGCGGCGCCGGAGCTGCCGGACGGCCCGCGATCGAACTGGATCAACAGCGCACCGAACAGGCCGGGCCGGAAATCGTAGAGCGCCGCCGTGCTGCGCCCCGCGTCGAGGGTGTACTGAATGCCTTTTCCGTCCTTCAACGCCTTCTGGAATCCGGCAGGATCGAGGAGCCAGACATAAGTCACATTGCGGGCGACATCGTCCGCCTTCCCCTTGTCGGAGAGCTGGCTGATCGAGCTCGTGTCCTTCTCGAGAATGCCGATGTCGAGCCGGTCACGATTGAGCACGGCGAACTCCGGGTAGATGAACCCCGTCTCGACGACGGTACCGGGTGGCACGTCACGCGCCGCGAGGTCGTCCGCGAATCGAATCTGCGCCCGCATCGTGTCGCGGTTCGAGAGCACGAGTCCCTGGCCGATGCTCGCGTGGCGCAGCGCGTGCAGATCGAGATCTGCGCCGTTCGTGCCGATGTCGATGAATCCCGCGAAGATGATCATGAAGATCGCCGCCGCCAGCACGGGCCGGAAGAAGTACCGTCCCATAATCAGGAATCCGAACGGGTAGAGCGGAATCAAATACGCTGCTTCATGCGGCAATCGCGAAAACACGACCACCGTGATCGCGATCGCCAGCACCCACACGGTGACATTCTTGTCGCGCACGAAGTCCGCCGGCAGTCGCACCAGGCGCGGCAGCGAGATCACGATCGCTGCGACGACGGCCGTCGAGCCCAGGAGGCCAAGCGTGTCTTTGCCGAGCAGCCGCAGCACGTTGAGGTAGCCAACCTTCGCGTCGTAAAAGTTGAGAAAGCTCGGCCCGTACTTCCAGGCGATCGGCATATACGCGACGAGCGGCACGAAGATCGTCCAGACAATGAAGTCGCGCGTCTCGCCGCGCTTGTCATCTCGCCACAGGTACAGGAGAAACGGCACGATGAACAGGATCGATGTCGATCGCGACGCCGCCGCGAGCCCGAGCATCAGCCCGGCCCAGCCTGTCTCCTCGCGCAGCAGGAAGTAGTAGCAACCCAGAATGAACGTCAGCGCGTACATGTAGTCCATCGTCGTCATGCTGTTGATCCACAGCAGCGGCGTGAAGGCGAAGCCAGCGACTACGATGCCGCGATTCGGCAGTTCGAGCTTGCTGGCGATGCGGGCGAAGAACCAGAGGCCGAGCAGCGAGACAGCAAGCGTCAGCGAATTCGTCGCCAGCCAGCCGCCTTTGATGACGGCGGCGCTGGCGAATTCGGGCACCGGATAGCCTGGCAGGCGCGACGGGTAAAACTCACCGTTGTCCCACAGCCAGTGGCTGGAAAGCGCGACGCGCCAGGCGTCGGGGTCGGTGCCGTAGCCGATGTTGATGAACGGCGCGCGGCTCGCGACAAACGCGATCGCCAGCGCAACGAACGCCAGTGGATGCGAGAGATCGAAGTCGAGAATGTGCGCGACCCCGAACGACGGTGACGCAGGATCGCCTGGACTATCGAGCGCGAGCGGACGCTGCGGCTGATCCTCTGCGATCATTTCGGCGCGTCCGGTCGTGCGACGGCGACTCTCTCAGTCACGATGCCTCGTTCCCTTGCAGCCGCTGCCAGACGGTGGCGACGCGCTGCGCCGCCGTGAAGTGTGAGAGCAACGCCAGCGCCCACAGCGCCCACAGCACGACGCCGTGGCCGATGATCAGCGCGCCGGCGAGCAGGATCACGCGCTCGGCGCGCGTGAACAGCCCTTCGCGCAGCGTCAGACCCTCGCCCTCAGCGCGCGCGCGCACGTAGCTCACCATGATCGATCCGACGATCGCGGCGTAGCAGAGCACGACTTCTGGCGTATGGCCGCCGATCTGCTCGTAGTGGAACAATAGCCCCGCGAGCACCGCCGCCTCGGACAGACGGTCGAGCACGGAGTCGAAGACGGCGCCGAATCGCGTCACTGTCCCGGTCTTGCGAGCGAGCGCGCCGTCGAGCAGGTCGAGGGCGCTGAAAATCAGCATCAACGCACCCGCCCAGACGAAGTAGCCGCTGGCGGCGAGCGCGCCCGCGGCGACGTTACCCGCGAATCCGAAGACGGAGATCATATTGGGCGTCACGCCGAGCGCGGCGAGCGGCGACACGATCGGATCGGTCAAGCGCGTCGAGACCTTGTGCGGGACGAGGGTGAACGACGGCACATGCGCTCCGAACGTGTTGTAGAAGGTTCGTTCGAGCCTACAGGCAGGGGATCACCGTGGCAAGCGACCGCGAAGCCATGCCGGCGGATCGACGAAGATCACAGAGAGCCGGCGCGGTGTACGCGCCGGCCCTCCTACGTTGCGTAACGATTGTTACCGGACGCCTATCTCGCTAGGAGTAGCGCTCTTCGGTCCACGGGTCGCCGTGCATGTGGTAGCCGTACATCTCCCAGAAGCCCGGCTTGTTGTTAGCCAGAAAGACGAGGCCGCGCAGCCACTTGGCGCTCTTCCAGAAGTAGAGCTTCGGCACGACGAGGCGCAGCGGCCAGCCGTGCTCCTTCGCCAGCGGCTCGCCGTTGTGCGTATGCGCGAGGATCACGTCGTCGTCCATCAACTCGGCGAGCGGCATGTTCGTTGTGTAGCCGCCGTAGCTGTGCTCCATGACGTACTTCGCTTCCGGCTTCACCTTCAGGTGTTGCACCAGATCGGTGAACTTCACGCCGGTCCAGCTGTTGTCGAACTTGCTCCAGTGCGTCACGCAGTGGATGTCCGTCTGGATCGTCGTCTGCGGCAACGCCATGAAGTCGTCCCACGTGAACGTCACTTCTTCATCGACGAGGCCGGCGACCGAGAGCTTCCACGTGGCGAGATCAATGTTCGGGATGCCGCCGTAGTGCAACACGGGCCAGCCGTCGGTGAGCTTCTGCCCGGGCGGCAGGCGCTCGCCGTAGCGCGCGCGATCCTCCTTGCCCCGTTTGTTGAAGAGATCCAGAGCCATGCACGTTCCTTCCGCGCCGCGAATCTGATCCAGAATAGCATCCGGATGCTGCCGATCAGGCGGCTAGGGAGTAGTGCGCGATGTAGCCGAAACGTTTCACGAAGACTTGATGCAGATCAGGTTGAGCTTCTTCTTCAGCTCGGTGTCCGTCGTCGGGCACTTCTGGTCGTCCGGGACGTCGCCTTCGAGCGCGGCGTAGAACTTCAGCGACTGGCCGTCGGACGAGTACCAGTAGCCGTTCTTGACGGGATCAGCGCTGGGATCGGACGGGATCTCGGTGCCCAGCGCGTCCTTGAAGGCGCAGCCGGTATCGACGCCCTTGAACGCGCATACGGTCTGCACGTTGTTGTTCGTCGACGGGTAAGACCCCGCCGTGGCTTTGAGCTTGTTGGCCGCGGCCAGCAATTGCAGCCGGTCGCCGCGCCGCTTTGCATCGCGGTCGGCGGACGTGCCCTTCAGTGCGCCCGCAAACGTCGGTCTCGGCCGCGGCGTCGCGACCAGGCCGATCGGCGTCGCGGTCGGCGGTATGTAGGCGTTGCGAACCGGCGTGCCGAGTTCGCCGAGCGGAGCCGGCTGCTTCGCCTCGCCGCCCTTCGCCGCATCGAACACAATGAACATAACGATCGCGAGCGCGACGAGTCCGACCGGACCGATCACGGTCCATTTGAGATTCTTCAGCGTCTCGATCACGTTCGCTCCAGATTCACCGCGGGCGGGCCGCCACCACTATAACAACATCAAACAGGGCCAGTCCGTCAGGGTTTCACGCAACGATCAGCATTCGAATCTCATGGCGGAGATCAGATCGCCGGCGAGCGCAGCCTCAAAACGGCACGTTGCAGGGGATGCCGAGCGTCAATGTGCTGCGGATTTGACGCATTTTGTTAGTCGGCGGCGCATCATTTTTTAACAGCCCCGCCCGATAATGCTCATGTAAGGCATTGACCCTCCACGTGAAGAGCACACACGTTGTAGGGGCTTCTTCCGAAGAGCCAGGGCGCGAAACCCCGTCACCAGAATTGACAGGCGCCCTGGTTTCTTTGTGTCTGCCGTTCTTCATAGTCGGCGCAATACAATCGGCGCAGTCCATCAGGATGGCCCGTCGCCCAGCGTCGTCTCGGCGAACTCGCCAGCCAGGTGGTACGGCACCTCGCAGATGACCGTGTTCGGGCGATCCAGCAGCGCGTTCTTCAGCCGCCGCGCGGATTGATTGTGCAGGAAGCGCTGCCACGGCCACGCGGTCCGGAACTCCGGCAGCACCACCGTCACGTACTGGCCCGGGTCGCGGCGATCGAGCAGGTCGATATACGTGATCACCGGCGCCACAAACGAGCGGTACGGCGACTCGATCAGCACCAGCGGCACGTCGAGCACCGCCCGCTCCCACTCCGTGCGCAGGCGCTCGCCCTCGTGCTCGACGTCGTCGGTGATGTGGAGCGCCGTCACCGATGCCGACATCGAGCGCGCGTAATCGACGGTGCGCAGGACGGCGCGATTCAGCTCGTCGACGGGCACCAGCACCGTCTGGCGGTGCCTCGTTGCGGCGTTCAGCAGCACGCCCGATGGCACGTGCAGCTTTCGCTCGACGCCGGTGTAGTGCCGGTAAATCGAGAAGAAAGCGATAGCGAGGACGAACATCGCGATCATGCTGATCCAGGCGCCCTCGCTGAACTTCGTGCCACCGACGATCAGCGCCACGATTGCCGTCGCGACGGCGCCGACGCCGTTGACCATCATGCTGCGCCGCCACCCAGCCTCCCGGTTGCGCAGCCAGTGCACGACCATGCCGCTCTGCGACAGCGTGAACGACACGAAGACGCCAAACGCGTACAGCGGGATCAGCTTGTCGACGTCCGCCGCGAACACAATGAGGAGTAGCGACGCGGCGCCGCCAAGCACCAGGATGCCATTCGAGAACGCGAGCCGGTCGCCGCGGAAGGTGAACTGGTGCGGCAGAAAGCGATCGCGGGCGAGGATCGATCCGAGGCGTGGGAAGTCGGCGTAGCTCGTGTTGGCGGCGAGAATGAGGATCAGCGCAGTCGAGATCTGGATGAAGTAAAACATCGGCCGGAAGTAGCCGGAGAAGACCGTGGCCGCGACCTGTGCCGGCACCGACACCTTGTCGGCGTGCCGGACATCGAGCTGATGCGCGAGGATCGTCAGGCCGATAAAGAAGACGCCGAGGATGATCGCCATCCACATCAGCGTCACCGAAGCATTGCGCGACTCCGGCTTCTTGAACGCCGGAATACCGTTCGAGATCGCCTCGACTCCGGTGAGCGCCGCACATCCAGATGCGAACGCGCGCAGGATCAGAAAGACGCCGGCCGCTCCCGCCAGGCTCTTCGTCCCCGGCGCGACGGCCGACGCCGGCAACGTGGCGGTGAGATTGTGATCGAACGCGAGGCGAGCGAAGCCGCCGATCAGCAGAATCGCGAACGCCAGGATGAAGAGATACGTCGGGACCGCGAAGATCGTGCCCGACTCGCGCAGTCCCCGCAGGTTGAGCAGCGTGATGATCATCACCATGATCAGCGCGATCTCTACGCTGTAGGGGTGCAGGCTCGGCGCCGCCGATGTCATCGCGAAAACACCCGCGGCGATCGATACGGACACTGTGAGGATGTAGTCGACGGAAAGCGCCGCCGCGGCCGTCAGTCCGGCGATGTCGCCGAGATTCTCACGCGCGACAATGTACGCCCCGCCGCCGCTCGGGTACGCCTTGATCGTCTGCCGGTACGAGAACGTGACGATCGCCAGCAGGACGCCGATCGCCAGCGCGATCGCGATCGTGTGCGTGATCGCGGCGGTGCCGGCGGCGATCAGTACAAGCAGGATCTCGTCCGTCGCGTAGGCGCTCGACGACAGCGCGTCGGAGGAAAAGACGGCCAGCGCCTTGACCTTCGAGAGTCGCTGGTCCTCCGCCTCCTCCGACGCGATCGGCGACCCCACAGCGACCTTGCGGATGCGCCGCCAGAACGCCTCGGACCCGGAACGTGGCGCCGTCGCCCGAGCCGTGGCTCGCAACGTCGATTCGTCGTCGCCGCGGGCGAAGCGGCGATCGCCCTCGCGCACGCGGCGGGCGTAGCGAGAGCCGGGCTTCGCGCCGCGCACGATCGATGTGCTCTCGACGTCGCCGATCGTCTGCGCCGGTCGGGAGATGCGGATGCGGCTCGGCTCGTCGCCGTTGGCCTCGGTGGGCGGTTGGTGCTCGACCCGCTGGCCGGGATTGCCTTCGTCAGCCACGCTTTGGGTACGCCTCCGGTGCAGTATCGCAGGGAGGCCGTACAGGCGCTAACTGCGCTCCCGCTCCCGACACTGTTTCGATTGGCAGATGCTAACGAAGATGGTACGGCACTTCGATAACGACCGTACGCGCCCGATCGAGCAGTGCGCTCTTGAGACGGCCGGCTTGCTGATTGTGGAGGTACCGCTGCCACGGCCAACGGGCGAGGTACTCTGGCAACACGACCGTCACGGTCTCACGCGGGTCGGCGCGGTCGAGCGCGTCCACGTACGACAGGATCGGCCCGAGCAGTGAGCGGAACTCCGATTCCACGATGACCAGCGGCACGTCCCTCACGTGCCGCTCCCATGCCTCGCGCAGTTCCGATGCGTCGTCGAGATCGTCGGTGACGTGCAGCGCCGTGACGTTCGTGGAGATCGATCGCGCGTACCCTGCCGCACGAGCAGTCGCGCGGTTGAACTCGTCGATCGGCAGGATCACCGGCTGGCCGTGACGCGCCGTGACGTCGATCAGCAGATCGTCGTCCGGCACGCTGAGCTCGCGTTCGATGCGGTGGTAGTATTTGCCGATCTGCGAGAACAGGAGCGCCAGCATGGCGATCGCGATGATCGTCAGCCACGCGCCGTGCGTGAACTTCGTCGCCGCAATGATCACGGCCACGACGCCGGTGGAGACAGCGCCGACGACGTTGATCACCGACGCGCGCTGCCAGCCCGGCTCCCTGTTCCGCCGCCAGTGGATCACCATGCCCGTCTGCGACAGCGTGAAGCCGACGAAGACGCCGACGGCATACAGCGGGATCAGCTTGTGCGTATCCGCAGAGAAGATGATAAGAAGCACGACCGACGCCGCCGACAACACCATGATCCCGTTTGAGTAGCCCAGCCGGTCGCCGCGAAACCCGAAGATGCGCGGCACGTACTTGTCGCGCGCCATCACGGACGCGAGCGCCGGCAGTCCGGCGAAGCTCGTGTTCGCGGCAAGCACGAGGATCAGCGCCGTCGCCACCTGCACGACGTAGAACATCGGCCCGCCCGCGAACACCGCATCGCCGATCTGCGCGACGACGGTCTTCGTCTCGGACGGATAGACATGGATCTCGTGCGCGAGCACCGTCAAGCTGACGAAGATTACCGTCAGGATGCCCGCCATCCACGACAGCGTCGTGGCGGCGTTCTTCCACGATGGTTCCTTGAACGCCGGCACGCCGTTCGAGATCGCCTCGATCCCCGTCAGCGCCGTCGCACCGGACGAGAACGCCCGCAGGATCAAGAATAGCGTGATCGACTCTGTGCCCGGCGTGATCGCCTCATCGTGCGGCACGGCGTGGATATCGCCGAGCGCGACGCGCACGAGGCCGACGATGATCATGATGCCGAACGTCACGAGAAAGAAGTACGTCGGGATGGCAAAGATCGAGCCTGACTCGCGGAGACCGCGCAGGTTTCCGATGGTCAGGAGGATGACGAACACGACCGCGATGATCACACGCTCGTCGTGCAGGGACGGGATCGCCGACGTGATAGCGGCGACGCCGGCGGCGGTGCTGACGGCGACGGTGAGCGTATAGTCGACAACGAGCGATGCGCCGGCGATCAACCCCGGCGTCACGCCAAGATTGTCCATCGCCACCTTGTACGCGCCGCCGCCGTTCGGATAGGCGCGGATCGTCTGCCGGTACGACGTAGCGACGATCACGAGGAGCAGCGCGATCGCCGCGCTGATCGGGATCGAGTACGTCAGCGCAGCCGCCCCGGCGAGGATCAGGATCAGCAGGATCTCTTCCGTCGCGTACGCCGTCGAGGAGAGCGCGTCCGAGGCGAAGATCGCCAGCGCCTTCGTCTTGCTCAGCCGCTCTTCCGCCAGGCGTGACGACGCCAGCGGTGCGCCGACGAGCGTCCGCTTCGTCGCCCGCCAGACGCGTCCGGTGAGCGTGCGTGGCGCGTCGGCCACCTGCGTCGCGCGGATCGTGCCGGCGATATCGCCGCGTTCGAAGCGGCGCTCTCGGGCGCGCGTCAGGCGTGCGTAGCGCGAGCCCGGCTTGCTCCCCTGGTAGATCTCTGCCTGCGACTCCGGGTTGAATTCGGGCCGCCGCCTCGGCACCCGAACCGCGCGCGGCCGCGGCGCTTCCGCCTCGTCGGCGGCGGCGCGATCGGACGGCGTTGACGATTCGTCATGGTCGCGCCTCGCCAGTTCGTCGGCCCGATCCGCGCGATGCGCCGGGCGCGTGAGGCGCACCGCGTGCTGCCGGCCGTTACCCGGTCCGGCTCCTTCCATCACGGCGTCGGCGGGCCGTTCTTCGGCGGCGTCGTTGGTCTCGCCTTGATCGGTCGCCAATCGTCGCTCCTTCGCACGAACGCCAATCCGTTAGTATCGCGTGAGAGACGGTAAGTTGGAAGCGTCAACGGAAAAGACCGCCGCCGTCGCGTTCGCGAGATGTGTTAGAATCGCGTCACATGATGACGATGACGACTCCTGAGGCGCTTACAACCCGCGGTTCATCGCCGCGGGGCGCCATTGGCCGCCTATCTCCCCGATAGACAGGCCAACCGCCGGTGACGATACTGGCGTGACGAACAGGAGCGCTCCGTGAAACTCGAACTTTACGATACGACCCTGCGCGACGGCGCCCAGATGGAGGGCATGTCGCTCTCCGTCGAAGACAAACTCAAGATCACCCGTAAGCTCGATGAGCTCGGCGTCGACTACGTTGAGGGCGGTTGGCCCGGCAGCAACCCGAAGGACGCCGAGTTCTTCGTCCGCGCCCAATCATTGAACCTGCAGCACGCCCGGCTCGTCGCATTCGGCGCGACGCGCAAAGCCGGCGGCGATGCAGCCACCGATCCGAACCTGCGCGCGCTGCTCGACGCGCGCACGCCCGTCGTCACGCTCGTCGGCAAGACGCACGTGCTGCACGTCCGCGAAGTGATCGAGACATCGCTCGAAGAAAATCTGGCGATGATCGCCGACTCCGTCCGGATGATGGCCGACGCCGGGCGCGCCGTCTTCTTCGATGCCGAGCACTTCTTCGACGGCTTCTACGCCGATCGCGAATACGCGCTCCGCTGCCTGACGGCGGCCGCCAGCGCCGGCGCCGGCTGCCTCGTGCTCTGCGACACCAACGGCGGCATGACGACGAAGCAGCTCGTCGACGCGATCCACGCGGTGCAGGCGGCCATCGATGCGCCGCTCGGCATTCACACGCACAACGATGCCGAGCTCGCGGTAGCCAACACGCTCGCCGCCGTCGATGCAGGCGTGCAGCAGGTGCAGGCCTGCGTCAATGGCTACGGCGAGCGCTGCGGCAACGCCAACCTGCTGAGCATCATCGCCAACCTCAAGCTGAAATTCGGCCGTGACGTCGTGAGCGACGAGCAGCTGGCGATGCTCACCGACGTCAGCCACTACGTCAGCGAGATCGTCAACCTGGTGCCGAACCCGTATGCGCCGTACGTCGGCACGAGCGCCTTCGCGCACAAGGGCGGCCTGCACGTCGCCGCCGTCCTCAAGAACGACGTCAGTTATCAGCACGTGCCGCCGGAGAGCGTTGGCAACGCGCGCCGACTTCTCGTGTCGGACCTCGGCGGCAGCAGCGGCGTCCGCCAGAAGCTGAAGGAGCGCGGCTTCGAGTTCGAAGTGTCGCGCGAAGAAGCGCGCGCGCTCCAAGAGCTGGTGAACGCCGCCGAATCGAAGGGCTACGCCTTCGAGAGCGCCGAAGCGTCGTTCGAGATGCTCGTCCGCCGGTCGCGCGTTGGCTACACCGTGCCATTCGAGCTCGACGACTTCTGGATCGTCGAGCGCAGCGCCCAGGCGACGGCATCGCACGATCGCGAGATGCAGGCCGAGGCGATGGTGAAGGTGCGCATCGAAGGCAAACTGCTTCAGACCGCCGCCGAAGGCAACGGCCCCGTCAACGCGCTCGACGCCGCGGTGCGCAAAGCGCTCGTCGAATACTTCCCGGCGATCTACGCCGTGAAGCTCGTCGACTTCAAAGTCCGCATCATCGACAGCGCCGCCGGCACCAGCGCCAGCGTCCGCGTGCTGATCGAGTCGACAGACGGCGAGCACTTCTGGACGACCGTCGGCGCCAGCACCGACCTGATCGAAGCATCGTGGCTCGCCCTCGCCGACTCCCTCGAATACTTCATCATCAAACGCGCCGGCTGGCTACCCGGATAACGTGCCCCAGGATCGGTCGCCAAACGCACCGGCGCGCACGTCAACGCGATCAAAACGCAACATGTAGCGCGGGCGTTTCAGCCCGCGCGGGGCACGCGAGTGAGCGTGTCCGCGAAGATGCGCAGCGCACCAAAACGCGATCATGTAGCGCGGGCGTTCCAGCCCGCGCGGGAGCGCGAGCGAGCGTCGCGACGAGCACGCGACCGCATCAACACGCGAAGGTGTAGCGCAGGCTTTCCAGCCCGCGCGGGGTCGAGGGCTATCATCGCGACGAAGACTCCAGCCGCCTTCATCACTCGCGTCTCCCCTTCTCCCCTCTGTGTCCTCTGTGGATCCCCCTCCCGACACCCAAGGTTAACGCCCGCTTTACCGATTGACCGCCAGCGTTTCATACGCCCCGACTATCATCGCCACATCGGATCGGGGGATCAGATGGGACATGAGCGGCATGATGGAGCGGCTGATCAGGCGTCCGGCGATCCGGCGGTGGAACGAACCGATCGCGCCTCGCGCGAGCGTCCGCAGCGGCGCCATGCATCGACTGCGCCCACGTCACGTCGGCATCGCGATACTCATCGCCGCGCTGCTGATGTTCCCGGCGGCGCTCATGTTCGCCACATTCGCCGCCGCCGGCAGCGCATCGTGCGACGCTGGCACGGCGACCCGCGCCTGTTGCATCGAGTACGCGCAAGATGACATGGCGGCAGCCGCCTGCGATCAGATCGCGCCCTGATCAGCGATGCACGTGCACAACGAGAAGGGAGGAGCCGTTCGACTCCTCCCTTCGACGTCTCGCTTCCGACTCCGTAGCTACTCGTAACGGAGTGCATCCGCGACCGGCACGTTGGCCGCCCCGCGGCTTGGCCACCACGTCATCAACAGCGAGAAGAAGAACGCGATGGCCGCGAATCCGATGACGCTGAACCACGGAATCGTGAAGTTCGCCCCGAGGTCGGCGAACTGCCCTGACGTCATCAGATTGCGAGCGGCGATCGTCCCGCCGACGACGCCGGACAGAATGCCCATCAGCGCGACGAAGCTCGACTCCAGCACGAACGTCAACGCCACGCTGCCACTCTGGTAGCCGATCGCCCGCAACATGCCGATTTGCTGGCGTCGCTCGACGACCGAGCGGAAGGCGATGACGCCGAGCGAGATGATGCCGACGAACAGGCCGAGCGCCATGAACGCCTCGAACATCTGGTTGAACGCCTTGTCCTGGGCGACGCTGTCATCGATCAGCGTCTTGATCGAGTCCGCCTGCACGCCCTTCGTCGTCAGCGCTGATTCGATCTGCTTCGCCGCCGTCTTCGCGTTGACGCCGTTCTGCAGGCGAATGTACGTGCGCTGGTAATCCGGCGCGCCGAAGACGGGCGCGTACGTGGCGGCGTTGACGTAGATGCCACCCTGGGTGTTCGCGTCGAGCTTCAGCGCCAGGATGCCGATGACCGTGACCGTGCCAGTTTTGCCCGTCACCGGATTTTCGATCTGCAGGTCGAATGCCTTGAACGTGTGATCGGTCACGGTGACCTCACGCTGCCAGCCGACGTTGTTGAAGTCCGTGCCGTCGAGGATCGCCAGGTTCGGCTGCGTCCGCACGGAATCGAAGACGGCGCGATCGGTGTAGCCGTTCGCGTGCGCGTCCAGCACCGACGACGGATTCGAGAGGAATGCGTCATCAGCCGCAATCACGGGGTAGTTGTCGAACGCCTGACCCTTGTCGGCCTGCCGCACCTTCTGCTCGCCCGTGGACGTCGTCACGCGCCCGACAACGTCGATTTGTTGAGCGACAGGGGCCCGGGCGCCGACGAGCGCCTCCTTGATGTCGCCGACCGGGTTGTTGCGGTTCGCCGTGGCGACGACATTCCAGCCGCCGTCTCCGGACTTGCCGGCCGTCTTCGCCGTGAAGTTCGCGTTGATGATGCTGAACACGGTCAGCGAGAAGATAATCAGCGCGAACATGGCGATCGTCATGCCCGTGCGAAAGCCGTTGGCCAGCGGATACGCCACGCCCATCTTGAGCGCGGGCGCCAGCCGCGGGAAGCGCGCCGCCGCGAACGAGGCTGCGGTGACGATCGCCGCGACGCCGGCGAACACGAACATCAGCTTGCCGACGCCGTCGCCCTTGTTGCCCAGCCCAATGCCCGCGGCGACGAAGCCGGCCGTCGTCAGTCCGGCGATGATCGCCACGCGGAAGCGGGCGTTGCCGCTAGTGCGGAAGAGCGTCGTCAGCAGCCGCGCGTTGAAGATGATGATCAGCGTGAAGCCGATGACGGTCATGATGCCCGCCATCAGAAACATCTCGATATCGCCCTTCAGCGGCGTGCCGAGTATCTTCGCCCCGATATTCGTCGGCGACAGCCAGTACATCAGCAGCCAGGCGCCGACAAGTGTCCAGGTCAAACGACCGGGTGCCTTGTAGTACGCCGCGATCTGCGCGATGCACAGCGGGATCAGCGAGAACCCAAAGCCGGCGAGGAACTCCGAGCCGCCGTTGCCACCGCTGGCGCCGAGCAGGCTCAGCAGCGCCAGCGCGATGCCGATCGGTGCGATGATCCACGCCCACGCCAGGCCGATGCCTTTGCGGAAGAGGAACCAAATGCCGAGCGGCGGGAAGATCATCGACGGGACGCCGATCGCCACCCACTTCCAGTTGGTCTTGCGCTTCGGCTGCCGGCGGTCGTCGTCATCGGTGCCGCGAATCGCGGCGACGATGTTCACGTTCGACACCTTCATCGATGAGATGACGACGGTGATGAACGTTACGACGACGCCGAGGCAGTAGCTGACGACCAGCGACCGCACGGTCACATGCGCCGTGATGAACGACCCGCCACCGCCGAGCCCGACCTGCAAGATGCCGAGGATCAGCGCCATCGCGGCCGCGACGCCGAGCGCGGCGCCGACCATGCCGGCG
Organism: Dehalococcoidia bacterium; assembly: GCA_038211505.1. Classification (GTDB taxonomy): domain Bacteria; phylum Chloroflexota; class Dehalococcoidia; order DSTF01; family JACRBR01; genus JBBQVO01. Next base: position 14,511 of record JBBQVO010000005.1, read on the forward strand.
AGCACGCTGTACGCCATCCCTTCCGACATGAACGACTGGACGAGGTTGCCCTTCTGCGCGCCGACGGCGCGCGCCATCCCCATCTCCGGCTTCCGCTCCGCCGCGAGCATCACGAAGATCATGAAGATCAGCAGGACGCCGGATGCGATGGAGAACAGCCCGAGCACGAGGAAGAGCGTCGTGAAGATGTTGCCGAACTTCTGCGCCGCGTCGACAGAGTCCTTCTTGAACGTCTCGACCTTCACATTCCGGACGCCCGTCCCGAGCGCGTCCTTGCCTGCCGGCGTGCTTACGAAGGACTGCAGGCGAGCCGCGGCGGCGTCGGCGTGCGGCAACGTGTCGCGGACGCCGCCCTTCAGCGAAATGCTGACCTGATTCACGTGGCCGCCGTGTCCGGTCCACTCCTGCACCGTCGCAAGACGCAGGACGGCGCCGCCCGGCGTGCGCGGGTCAGGCGCGTTCGTCGAGCCGCTGGCGATTTCGTCTTTGACAATGCCGGCGACGTGGACGTCGTGTGCCGCACCGCCGACGAAGATGCTCACGGTGTCGCCGAGCTTCGCGTCGAGTTGATCGGCCGCGCGGTTGCTGAGCAGGACGTCGGTCTCTTGCAGCGTCTTCAAGTCGAAACGCCCGCCGCTGGTCAGTCGCAGCCCTCCCTCGTGGTCGAGGCGCGCGGCGTCGATGCCGCTCAGTTGCACCGTCGGCTCCGAGAGCTTCGTGCGCTGATCCTGCACCGCCGCCGGCTCAAACAAGAACGGCACGAAGCCGTCGATGTCCGGATCGCCCGCGAACGTCTGCTCGAGGACGCTCGCGGCGCTCTCCTTGAAATACACCTGATTGATCGCGGCCGCCGCGCCCGGTTCGTGCGACGTGCTGTCGCCGTACGGGTTGAGTGTTAGGTCCGTGCGCTGGAGGTCGTCGAAGGAGAGTTTGCTGATCGAGTAGTCGATCGTGTCCCCGGTGGAGAACGCGGCGGTGGTGATCAGCGTCGCCAGCATCAAGCCGACGACGACAAGTCCCGTCTGCAGCCCGCGCCGCGGCAGATTGCGCAGCCCCATCTTGAACATCACGCGGTTGGTGATGAAGACGAAAGCGACGCTCGCAAGCGCGACCGTAAAGATCGCGACGAGCACGTACATGATGGTGGTCATCGAGAGGCCGAATAGCTCATTCATGTTAGTTGCGCTCCTCGCCGACGATCAGGCCGTCGCTCATGTAGATGGTGCGGTGGCAGCGCTTGCCGACGCCGCCGTCGTGGGTCACGATGACGAATGTCTGGCCGTTGTCGGCGTTCAGCTCCTCCATCAGCGTCATGATGTCGTTCGCCGTGCGCGAGTCGAGCGCGCCCGTCGGTTCGTCGGCCCAGACGATGGCCGGGTCGTTGACGAGCGAGCGCGCGATCGTCACGCGCTGGCGCTGTCCGCCTGACAACTGCGACGGGCGGTTCTTCGCGCGGTCGGCGAGCCCGACACGCTCGAGCGCCGCCATCGCGCGCTTGCGCGCCTCGTCGGTGTTGACGCCGGAGACGACGAGCGGCAGCTCGACGTTCTCGACCGCCGAGAGCACCGGCAGCAGGTTGTAGGTCTGGAAGATGAAGCCCATGTTCTGGGCGCGGTACGTCGTCTTCTGCTTGTCGTTCATCGTCGCCAGGTCGGTGCCCGCGATGCGCACCGTGCCGGCGTCGATGCTGTCGAGGCCGCTCATGCAGTTGAGGAGCGTCGTCTTGCCACAACCCGACTGCCCCATGATCGCGACCATCTCGCTGCGCGGCACCTCAAGCGATACGCCGCGAAGCGCCTGCGTCTGGACGCCGCCGCTCGAGTACGTCTTCACGACATCGCTGATGTCAATGATCGTCGCCGCCGCCGCCGCGGCTTGAGCGGCGGCGGCGAGCACGCTGTTTGAGTCCGTCTTCTCTCGTTGTCTGCTAAATGCGAGCGCCATATCCATTTGTCCTTTCATCTCGTTCTCTAGCTGGTTCTCTTCATGGTCGCCGGGCTGATCGTGTCTCTCAACGTCGTGAGAGCCTTTCCTGCGTAGTCTCGGGCATCGACCCGGCGCGACGCATCGGGCCGAGGGCCGGTTGTCGTCTGTGACCTTTGACGGAGGGAGAGGAGCGAGCTATTCGCGCAGGTTAGGGCAGCATGGCGCGGGCACACCGATGATCGAGTAGGACATCGTGCACAGGGCCCCGATTGCGGACGCTACGGCGCGTCGCTCTCCTGCACCGCGGGCCGCGCGGCGTTGCGGATGGCGGCGAGCAGCGCGTCGTCGACGGACTGCTTCGCGACGAAGTCGATCGCCCCGGCGCTGCGGGCGAGGGCGCGCGTCGCGGTGTCGTCGTACAGGCTCGACATAATCACGGCGCAGTTCGGGTTCGCGGCGCGGATGCGGCGGGCGGCGGCGATGCCGCCCATACCGGGCATCTCGACGTCCATGATGATCACGTCGGGGCTGAGCTCGCGCGCCCACTCGATGGCGTGCTCGCCCGTCGCCGCTTCGCCGATCACCTCGATATCCGGTTCCAGATGAAGCCGCATGCGCAGCCCCTGCCTGACGGTCGGCTGATCATCGACGAGGAGGACGCGAATCTGTTTCACCTGCTTTGTCTCGTTCATCTCGTATGCAGTCTCGTCGATCGGCCAGTCGCGACGTATCGCGCCTACGGCGGGTGCGAGGGGGGACCTTCGGCCGAAATCTTCTCTCCGCCGAAAGGCGGAGGCGCTGCTTTGGATGGCGGATCGTTCGGTGCGTTCGTTGGTCATCTCGTTGCTCATCTCTGTATACGGCTGACGCTCGCACGGCCGAGGGCGGCCGTGCTACGTGTGCGGCATCGCGTCCCTGCGTCTCGTATCTACGCTGCTCGCTTGATCGCCACTCCGGCCGGCAGCCGGAAGAGCGTTGAGACGGCCTTCATGCGGAACTCGACGCCGCACTGAAGGCATGTCATTGTCTCCTCATCCCGGTCGCTCCGATCCGGCAGCAGGTCTCCACCACATCGCCGGCAGCCCTTCAACATCATCTTCATCTCGATCTCCTTCTGTCTCGTCTTTCTATCCACACCCCGCGGGCTATCTCTGATGAAGGTATTGTCTCCGTTTTGCGGCTCCGCCGAATCGACCGCGAGGCGGGCGCGGCGGCATGCCTTCGGCCGACGCTCCGCGTCCGTCGAACGGCGGACGCTCGACGCGGTCGCAACATTGGCGTCTGCTAGGATGGTGTTGCGAATTCGTATCTGCGACAGCTCCGCCACACGGAGGTTGCTTGGTCATCCGCATCGTCATCGCCGACGACCACAGCGTTGTCCGCCAGGGGCTGCGCATGTTCCTCGGCCTCGATCCCGAACTCGAGGTGATCGGCGAAGCCGAAAACGGCGCCGAGGCCGTGAAGCTCGCCCGCGAGCTGAAGCCCGACATCGTCCTGATGGACATGCTGATGCCGGTGATGAACGGCATTGAAGCGACAACGGCGATCCGCAGCGAGATGCCCGATACGGAAGTGATCGCGCTAACGAGTGTGCTCGAAGACGCTTCGGTGATCGGCGCCGTGAAGGCAGGTGCGATCGGCTATCTGCTCAAGGACACGCAGGCCGACGAGCTCTGCCGCATGATCAAGGCAGCCGCCGCTGGCCAGGTGCAGCTCTCACCGCAGGCCGCCGCGCGCCTCGTGCGTGAAGTGCGCGCGCCGGATAGCCCGCAGACGCTGACGGAGCGCGAGACCGACGTGCTACGCCTGATCGCGCAGGGCAAGGCCAACAAAGAGATCGCCAACGCGCTTACGATCGGCGAGAAGACCGTGAAGACGCACGTCAGCAACATCCTGATGAAACTCGGTGTGCAAAGCCGCACGCAGGCGGCGCTCTACGCGGCGCAGATCGGCCTGGCGTCGCTGGCGACGTCCTGATCGACGGTAGAGGCGTGCGCTTCCTCCCCGGCGGTCTCGGCGCGAAGCTCAATCTCTCCCTGCTCGTCTTCTTGCTGCTGCTCGGCGCCGCGACGGCCGGTCTCGTCGTCTACGGCTTCAACCGGACGCAGAGCAACGCGACGAAACAGAGTCGCGCTGGCCTGGAGACGCAGGGCCGCGAGTCGCTACGGATGGCTGCGGAGAACAACGCCGGCATCGGCCAGTTGATTGTGACCCAGGCGACCATCAAGGGGCGCGACGCGGCGTTCTTTATGGCCAACGCCGCATCGACAAACGTCGCGCCGATCCCCGATCTTTCGAAGCTCGCGCGCGGTCCGAACGGCGAGGCGTACGATGCGTCGCCGGAGCGCGCCACGGATCTCTTCGTCGCGTCGGGAACATCGCTCGATGCGAACATCGCGCGCGATGTTCGCGACTCGGCCGGGCTCGACAGTCTGCTGCCGGCATTCATTTCGACTGATACGGGCAGCCCCTTCGAAGGCCAGACCGTCGCCGTCTACTTCCGCAGCCCCTCCGGCGTCACGCGCTATTTCCCGAAGATCGATCTCGCCGGCAAGGTGCCGCCCGAGATCACGGCGGGCGCCCGCTCGGCGTTTGACACGGTCGGCCCCGACAAGAATCCACAGCACGCGACGATCTGGACGCCGCCGTACACCGACGCCGCTGGCCAGGGCCAGCTGGTGACGGCGTACACGCCCGTCTACATCAACGACGAGTATCGCGGCGTCATCGGCGTCGATCTCTCGCTGGCCGATCTGTTGGCGAGCGCTGACTCGATTCATGTGACCCCGAACAGCATCGCCTTCGTCATCGACAAGACCGGACGGCTGCTGCCGAGCCGCGCGCAAGACACGGTGCAGCGCGCGATCGACGACCCGTCGAACACGGAGATCGGGCGCATCGTCGCATCGATGCGCCACGGCGACGCCGGCTTTGGGCGGGCGACGATGGACGGGCGTGAGACGTTCGTTGCGTACTCACCGCTCGGCGACTTCGGCGGCAGCCTCGGGCTCGCAGCGCCCGTTGATGAAGTGACGGCGCAGGCGGCCGCGGTCAACTCCTCGATCAGTAAAGAAGCGAACCGCACCGTCGGCCTCACGCTGGTGCTGATCGCCGGATCCTTCATCGTCGCGATCGCCAGCAGCGCCTACCTGAACCGGCGCGTGCTGCTGCGGCCGATCAACGCGCTGGTCAGCGGCACTCGCGCCGTCGCCGCCGGCGATCTCGATGCCACGATCGCCAGCGACTCGTCCGACGAACTTGGGCTGTTGGCGCAGTCGTTCAACTACATGACCTCGGAGATCCGCCGCCGCCGCGATGAGCTGGGCGAGCGCGAGGAGCAGTACCGCGGCATTTTCGAGTCGACGTCGGACGGCCTGACGATCACGACGCTCGAAGGCAAGATCGTCGAGGCGAATCGCGCCGCCTGCGAGATGCACGGCTACACCTACGAAGAGTTTCTTGCGCTGCCGCCGGGCGCGCACATCGCGCCCGAGTTCCGGAACCGACGCGATGAGTACCTTGCGGAAGTGCGCGACCACGGGCGTTATCAGTCGCGCTCGCGTGACATCCGCAAGGACGGCAGCGAGTTCGACGTGGACATTCTCGGCGTGGCATTCGTCTATCACGGCGAGCCGCACATCCTCGGCGTCCGGCGCGATGTGACGGGCAAGGTGACCGCCGAACGGATGCTCGAGCAGAGCGCGCGTCTGTCGGCGTTCACCGCTGATATCGGCGTGGCGTTGACGGAAGCGCTGACGCTCGACGAAGCGCTGGCGCGCAGCGCGCAGGCGTTCGTGCGGCGGCTGGGCGCTGTCGGCGCGGCGGTCTGGACCGCCGATGGCGACGCCGGCGGGCTGCGACTGCGCGCACGCGCGGGTCCGGTCGATTTCGCGGCCGACGGTAGCGCCGGGATCGGGCAAACGGTGATCGAGCGCGTGGCTCGCGACCGGCAGCCGTTCCACAGCGACGCTCTGGCCGTCGAGACCGACATTCCCGGTGGCAGCGCCGCCCGGGAGCACGGCGCCGTCGCCTTCGCCGCCTATCCACTGATCGTCGAGCAAGAATTGGCCGGCGTGCTCGCGCTCTTTTCGACCGACCCGCTTGCCGACGCGCTGCTCGAATCAGTCCGCTCGGCGGCGGGGGCGATCGCCATCGCGATCAGGCGCGATCAGGCGGAGCGGGATGTGCGCGACGCGCGCGATCTGCTGGAGCAGCGCGTCGTCGAGCGCACCCGCGAGCTGTCGGCGCTACTGGAAGTGTCGCAAGGTGTGGCTTCGACGCTCGACCTGCGAGAGCTCGTCGCCGTCATCCTGCGGCATGTGGACGACGCGCTCGAGTCGACGGGGTCGGCGGTGATCACCGTTGACGATGCCGGGCAGGCGATGATCCTCGGTTCGTCGACGACGGCGTGGTTGGCGACGCAGTACGGTCCGCAGTTCCGCTTTCCGATACGCAATTTCGGCGCGATCTGGGCGTCGATGCAGGCGCGGCAGCACGTGATCATTGAGGATGTGCGCGGTGATGAACCGGCGGCCTTGGCGTACCGCGCGGCAGTCGGACCGTCGCTCGATGTTCAACTCGGCGGCGTGCAGTCGTGGTTGGGCGTGCCGCTCGCGATCCAGGATCGCGTCATCGGCATGCTTGCCGTGACGCGGAACGAACGCGGCTTCTACACCGAACGTCACGCGCAGCTGGCGAGCGCGATTGCTTCGCAGGCCGCCGTGGCGATTGAAAACGCGCGGCTGTACCAGCAGACGGAAGAGCGGACGCGCGAGCTCTCAACGCTGCTCGACGCATCGCGAAGCGTGGCGTCGACGCTCGAGCTTGAGCCACTGCTGCATCGAATTCTCGATCAGGTACAGCACGTCGCGCCGTACGATCGTGCGGCGCTGCTGACGCTCGACGGCACGGTGCTGACGGTCGCCGCGGCGATCGCGGTGCCCGGCCAGGCGCCGGCGATCGGCCAGGTCGGGATGACCCTCGATGCGGCGACCGAGCCGCTACTCTGGGAGCGCATCGGAAACGGGCGTCCGATCATCATCGACGACGTCCGCGCGGACGAGCCGCTGGCTAGTGCCTACCGACGCATCATCGGCCCGATGATCGGCGCAGTGCTGGAACGCATCCGGTCGTGGATGGCGGCGCCCTTGACGTTGGAGAACCGTGTGATCGGCATCGTCATCCTCTCGCGGTTGGAGGTCGGCTTCTACAACGAGCGGCACGCGGCGCTGGCGACGGCCGTCGGCACGCAGGCCGCCGTCGCGATCGAGAACGCGCGGCTGTATGAGCAGGCGGAGCAGCGGACGCGCGAGCTGGCGACGCTCGTCGACGTCACGCGCAACGTCGCGTCGACGCTGGAGCTGCGGCCGCTGCTGAACCTCATCCTCGATCAAGTGCGCGCCGTCGCCGACTTCGATCGCGCGGCCTTCATGCTCGTCGAGGACGGCATGCTGCGCGTGCAGGCGGTGCAGGTGCCCGCGGGCGGTGCGCAGGAAGAGATCGACGTCCAGTTTGGCATGGCGTATTCGGTCGACTCGGCGCTTCTCTGGGATGAGATCCGCGAGAACCGACCGGTGCTGATCGACGACGTCCGCGCCGACACGCGCCACGCCCGCGCCTATCGTCGCGCCGTCGGGCAGGCGATCGACACGCTGTTCAAGGACATTCGATCATGGCTCGGCGTGCCCGTGGCGTTGAAAGATCGCGTCATCGGGATGATGGTGCTCGCGTATGGTACGCCCGGCTTCTACACAGAACGGCATGCGGAGCTCGCGATGGCGATCGCATCGCAGGCCGCCGTCGCCGTCGAGAACGCGCGGCTGTACGAGCAGACGGAGCAACGCACGCGCGAGCTCGCGACGCTGCTCGATGTCTCGCACACGGTGGCCTCGACGCTCGATCGCTCGCAGCTCGTCTCCTTGATCCTCGATCAACTGAAATTCGTCATCGACTACACCGGCTCGTCGATCCTGCTGCTCGAAGGCGATGACCTCGTGCTACTCGACTCGCGCGGGCCTACGCCATCGGGGCGAGAGGATGACGCGATCGGCCTCCGCTTCCCTCTCTCGGCGGCATCGGCGCTGACCGACGAGATCCGCGCCGGCCGCAGCGTAATCATCGCTGACGCGCGTTCCGACGAGCCGGAAGCCGTCGCCTATCGCGAGATGCTCGGCGCCGACATCGAGTCGCCGGCGTTCCGCTATGTGCGTTCGTGGGCGGGCGTGCCGCTGATCGCCAACGACAGTGTCGTCGGCATGCTGAGCATCTCCCGCGACGAGCCGAACTACTTCACCGAAGATCACGCCAAGCTGGCGCGCGCCGTCGCCGATCAGGCCGCGATCGCCGTCGAGAACGCGCGACTCTTCGCCGAGACGCAACAGCGTGCGCGCGAGATGTCGGCGCTGCTCGATATCTCGCAGGGCATCGCATCGACGTTGGAGGAGGGACCACTGATCGCGGCGATCCTCGAGCGGCTGCGTGGCATCGTTGACTACACCGGCGCGTCGATCTTGCGTTTCGAGGGCACATCGGTGCGCGTGCTGGACTTTAACCGTTATCAGCTACGCGCCGACGGCACGGAACGCCAACCGATCGTCTTCCCGCGCGAGATGACGCCGCTGTTCTGGGACGCGCTGGAGCGCCAGGGCGTCGTCCTCGCCGCCGATATTCGAGACGGCAAGATAGGCTCGAGCGAGTTCGCGCGCGTCACCGGGCCGCTGTTCGAGACGGCGTTCCGGCGCATGCGGTCGTTCCTCGCTGTGCCGCTGCTGCTCGGCGATCGCTACATAGGCGCGCTGACCGTTTCACATGAAACGCCGGGGTTCTTCACGCAGGATCAGGCGCGGCTCGTGCGCGCCGTCGGCGACCAGGCCGCGGTCGCGCTCGAGAACTCGCGGCTCTTCGCCGAGACCCAGCGGCGGGCACGGGAGATGGAGGCGCTCTTCCGCGCCGATACGGAGCTCTTCCGCTCGCTGAGCGTGGACGCCGTGTTTCAAGCGCTATGCGATGTCGCCGTGGAGATGCTGGGCGCCGACAAATCGCTCGTGACGACGGTCGACGATGACGAGGGGCGGTATACCGTTCGCGCGTCGCGGAACATCCCGCAGGGCTCACTCGACAGAATGCTCGATATCAGACGCTCGCAGCCTCGGGTGGTGCTGGCTTCGCTTGAGGAGCCGCTCGTAAACGAAGATGCGCGTGTTGCGAATCCGGTGATGCTGCCGGTGTTCGAGGCCGACGGCATCGTCTCGACCGTCGATGTGCCGATTCGCTCGGCGGGCGGTGTGCGCGGCTGGTTCGGGCTGGCGTACACGCGTAAGCATGCGGCGAGCGCCGACGAGACGCGGCTGTTCCAGGCGCTCGCCGACCGCGCCGCTGTGGCGATCGATAATGCGGCGCTGTACGAGCGCGCGCAGCAGGCGGCGTCGCTCGAAGAGCGCCAACGGCTGGCGCGCGAGCTGCACGACTCGGTATCGCAGGCGCTGTACGGTATCGCGCTCGGCGCGCGAACGGCGAAGACGCTGCTACAGCGCGACCCGAGCAAAGCCGCCGAGCCGGTGGACTACGTGCTGTCGCTCGCCGAGGCGGGTCTGACGGAGATGCGCGCGCTGATCTTCGAGTTGCGGCCGGAGTCGCTGGAGACGGAGGGGTTGGTCGCGGCGTTGCAGAAGCAGATCGCGGCGACGCAGGCGCGCTACGGCATCGACGTCACCTCGACCATGTGCGACGAACCGGAGGTGCCGCTCGATGTCAAAGAGGCCGTGTACCGGATCACGCAGGAGGCGCTGCACAACGTCGTCAAGCACGCGCGCGCCACCGAAGCATCCGTGACGCTGGCGTGCACGGCTTCGGCGATCGATGTCGCCGTCAGCGACAACGGCGGCGGCTTCGACACGAGCGGCACGTTCCCGGGCCACATCGGCCTGCGGTCGATGCGTGAGCGGGCAGCGAAGATCGGCGGCACGATCGAGATCGAGAGCGCGCCCGGCTCCGGCACGACGGTGCGCGCGCGCCTGCGCATCTCGTCGCGCGGCTAGGGCGGAGGCGCGGCCGTCGGCGTCGGCGGCGGCTCTTCCCAGAACGACTGCAAGACGTCGATGCGTGACACGTGCACGCGGCCGGAGAAGCGCAGGCTGAGTTGCACCAGCGCGAGCGCAATCGCGACGAGCAGCACCGGCGACGCGATCAGCACGTTGCCGACGCCGAACACGGACGCGGCCGCGCCGAGCGTCAGCAGCGGCACGATCGTCGCGCCGTTCTTCAGCGTCGATTGCAGCGCGAAGGCGCGGCCCTGGTACGAGAGCGGCACGCGGCGGTTGATGTACGTTTGCACCGCCATAGTCGTGAGCGACATGCCGAATCCGAGCGGCAGCACCAGCAGCGCGGCGGTGCGCAGCTTGCTGCCGATGCTGACGCCGATCAGATCCAGCAGTCGCATCGGATTGATCGGATCGATGAGGCGCGCGACGCCGTGATCGACGAGGCCGAGTGCGCACAGCGCGGCGGCGACGATCACGAAGCCGCTCAGTGCCGTCAGCCGCTCGCCGGCGAGCTTGATGAGACGCGGCGACGCCGCGAGGGCGATCGCGAGCCCGGCGGCCGACGGCGCGAAGACGTACACGGAGTCGGCGGGATCGACATCGAGCACCGCCTGCACGTACCGCGGCGCCAGCGTCTGCAGGACGAGATTCGCCGTGCCGGCGAGGACCGCGACGACGATCATCGTGGCAACGGCCGGCTGATCGACGAGCCAGGTGATCGTCGCGCGCGTATCGACCCGCGGCCGGTGCAACTCGAATCGCTGGCGATCTTTGTCGCTGTGCAGATGCAGCACGCGCCCGCTGGCGACAAACAGCAAGGCGCCGGCGAGATAGAAGACGGCGCGCGCGCCGAACAACCGCACGAGGATTGGCGCCATCAGTGTCGTGCCGAAGACCGTGCCGAGATTCGACGCGAGCGAGAGCATCGATGTCGCGCTCGCCAGCTCCGCATCGGACGCCACGAGCGGTGCGATCGACTGCTCGGTCGGACCGGAGACCTGGCCGAAGGTGTTGATCGCGAACACAAGGAAGAGGATCGCCGCCAGGCCCGTGCCGAGGAGCAGCGGCACCACGATGCAGACCGCCGCCTGTAGCGCGTAGATGATCGCCAGCGCCAACCGCTTCGGCAGTTCATCGGCGACCGCGCCGCCGTAGAGGCCGAGCAGCGCCGCCGGCACCAGCGCCGCGACCCCGACGAGCGCCGCATCGAGCGCCGAGCCGCCGCCGCGCACGACGGCGATCAGCGCGCCGTATTTGACCGCGTCGCGCGCCGCGTCGGAGAGAAACGTCGACGCGAGGATGTACTGGAAGCGGGCGCTGCGGGCGATCGACGCTTCCGGAATGAAGAACCAGAGAAGCCGGAAGACGCGCCCTTCGCCGAACGTGATCAGTCCATCCGCGCGCCCATAGACATCGCCGACCATGCGCCGGCCGTCGCGGATCGCACGACGTTCGCGCTCGGGTGGAACCGGCGGCTGCTCCATGGCCGCGAGTGTAACGCAGGTCTCCGGCGACGAAGGGGATCCACGAAGGGCCACGAAGGATCACAAAAGGGGATCAGCGCCGCTCTTGGCTCATCTCTCGGTGCTTTCGTTGGGACGATGGGCGGGGACGGCTGCTATTGTCGCCGGATAGCTGGCGGTACGCTGTCGCCGGCGCCGTGATTGCGCGGTGCGCTGATCAAGGAGACTCATATGACCTACCGGGACCTGCTGTACGACGTGTCGGATCAGATCGCGACGATCACGCTGAACCGGCCCGATCGGCTCAACGCGATCAGCGGCGGCATGCTGGCGTCGTTCTCGGAGGCGTTTCGCGAGGCCGATCACGATCGCGGCGTGCGCGTGATCATCCTCACGGGCGCCGGCAAAGGCTTCTGCGCCGGGCTCGATCTCAAGGAGCAGGGCGACAACGCGAACACCAATAGCATCAACGGATCCGGAGGACTGCCGGCGAAGTTTGATCTCGCGAACAGCCCGCCGATCGTGCTGCACCAGACGGACAAGCCGGTGATCTGCGCGCTCAACGGCGCCGCCGCCGGCTACGGGCTCGATTTGGCGCTCGGATGCGACATCCGGATCGCCGCCGAAGGCGCGAAGCTCGCGGCCGTGTTCACGAAGCGCGGCGTGCTGCCAGAGAGCGGCGGCACGTGGCTGCTGCCGCGGCTGCTCGGATGGGAGAAGGCCGCGGAGCTGGCATTCGCCGGCCGCACGTTATCAGCACAGCAAGCGCTCGAGCTTGGGCTCGTCAGCAGCGTCGTGCCGGCGGAGTCGCTGGTCGAAGCGTCACGCGCGCTGGCGGCGGAGATCGCTGCGAACGCGCCGATGGCGGTGCAGGCGACGAAGCGGATGATGCGCCTGTCGCTCGAAGAGACATTCGAGGCGAACGTGCATCACGTCTATCTGCAGCTGTTGCCGCTGTTCCGGTCGAAGGACTTCACGGAGGGCGTGAAGGCGTTCATCGAGAAGCGGGCGCCGGTGTTTGAGGGGCGCTGACCGGGATCACGAGCCCGGGCGCCGAATCACTGATCAATGATCAGGATCATGCGCGCTTCGGCCGGCGGGAGAGGTCGTGAGACTTCTGGCCGCCCGCCGGCCGATGCGCGTCGGGACCGCGGCGCTGTTAGCTCGCCTTCGATTGGCTGGCCATGCCGGGTGACGCTGGGTCCTCGTCATCCACCATGCCAGGGTTCTCCAATTCGGCGATCAACTCCTGCCGCATGACCTTCACGTCGCCGGGTGCGGTGATGCCGAGCTTGACGCGGTCGCGCTCCACGCTCAGCACCTTCACCCAGATATCGCCCTCGATCCAGATACCCTGCTGGACCTTGCGTACGAGAATAAGCATCCTGCTGGTCCTTGATTTCTACCCATCTCGGGTATGCGTTCGCCTTCCCTTGCACTCCCCCGAGAGACGCCTCGGCATGCTGTCTCGCGTGAATCGGCTACCTAAGCTTGACATGACTGGCTGATTTCGGCTAATTAGGAACTCGGATGCCAGATGTCTGAAGCCGGTAATGTGATGCCACACCCACGTTGCCGGAAATAGATTGCTGGTATCCTACTTCTGTTATTGACGCGTGTCAACCGGTTTGCACGCGATTTTTCGGGCGAATTTTGCACAGGTCGACGGTCAGATCAGGCGCGTCAGGAGGTCGACTGATGACGGCATCGAGGTGGGGGCTGCTGACGAACCACGCGCTCGTGCTAATTCACGTGATCGAGCATCCGCGATCGACGCTGCGTGACATCTCGGACGCCGTCGGCGTCACTGAGCGCGCGGCGCTCTCGCTCTTGCGGGCTCTGGAGGCCGACAGCATCATCGCCCGCCGCAAAGAGGGCCGCCGCAACGTCTACACCGTCGATGTCGATGCGTTGATGGCGTACCGCAGCCAGGGCAAGTACAGCATCTCCCAGATCGCCAACGGCCTCTTCGCGCTAGCCGGCCGCATCCCCGGCACCGATCTCCCCCCCGGTATGCAGCTAATGCACTCGCGCGACTCCTCACCGCCGCCGGGTTGAGGGGATCGCCGGTCACAATCCCACCGCCGACCACTGTCATTCTGACCGCCCACCGCCACACAATGTCATTCCGAGCGCAGCCGAGGAATCTCTCCGGAGTCACGACAAAAAGTAGTCAACCACGAGTGCCGCAGCGGCGGCTCTCTGAACATCACTTCGTCGGCGCGCAGCCGGGGTCCCGAGTCACCGCCGCCAACTGTCATTCCGAGCGCAGCCGAGGAACCGCAGGTGCTGGTGGTATTCTGCGATGTCACCACAAGAGCAGCACTACGACGACTGCTGCCGTGGCTGACGACGATCATTCTTCTCGAAACCACTCCGCGCTCAAGTCGCTCCACGTCGCGTTCACGGACTCGATCAACCACACCTTCTTTTCACGGCGCCAACGCTTGAGTTGCTTTTCACGCGCGATCGCGACGTTGACGTCAGGTGTGTCCTCGAAGTACACAAGGCTCGTCGTGTCGTTTCGCGACGAGAAACCGTCGCCGTCGCCGCGCTTGTGCTGCTCGACGCGGCGGCCGATGTTGCTCGTGACGCCGATGTAGATCACGCGCGACCGGCTCGCCATGATGTAGACGTGATACTGCTTGTGTAGTGCTATCGGAGAGATACCACGGGCACCTGCGGTTCCTCGGCTGCGCTCGGAATCACAGTTATGGTGCGGCTCGGAACGATATCTTCTCTCGGCCGCTATCCGCTATCCGCTATCCAACAGCCAACCGCCCTACGCCCGCGCCGGACGCTTCATGGTCCAGTAGTGCGGGCCGTTGTCGGGGAGATCGCTCTCGACGACGACGGCGAAGCCGTGACGTTGGTAGAACGGGACGTTGATCTGCTTCTGCGTCTCGAGATAGCACGGCAGCCGATCGGCGTCCGCGCGGGCGAGGATCGGTTGGATGAGCGCGCCGCCGACGCCTTGGCCCTGACGCGGCGGATCGACGCCGAGCAGCATCAGGTACCAGTGCTTCTCCGGAACGGCTTCTTCGTGCAGATGATCGAAGATGCTGATTACCTTGTTGAAGCGCCCGAACGACTTCATGCCGAACTTGAACGGCGCCAGCAGCATGCCCGTCGCGATCATCCGCGACATCGGCATCTTCGTCTCGCCCGGCGGTAGCCAGACGGCATTGCCGGCGATCGTGTCAGATGTCGTGTAGACCTCGCCGTACTTGTGGCCGTAGGTCGCGCCTTTGGTCATGAACCACGGCAGCGCCGTCGCTCGCTTGCTCTCGTCAGCAAGGATGTAGTTCATCAGCGGATCATCCTCAAACGCCCGCGCGAGCACGCGCCCGGACTCCGCGATCTGTGCCTCCGTCATCCGCACAACCTGCGTCGCGATCGCCATCTATTCCTCCTCGCGTAGTGAAAGATGCCCGTTCCCAGTTTACCGCCCCGATCGTCATCCACGGAGGGGGACGATCCACGGAGGACACAGAGAGCATAGAAATTAGTAGGGTGGCGCCGCCAACCAATCTCGTCCTTTGTCGCTCCGTTCTGTGCTCTCCGTGTCCTCTGTGGATCCCCCCCCCTCGCGGACGGGTGGCGGATGGACATAACAACGACGTGTGCACAACGCCTCGCGAAACGTTGCAACGGCGA
Source organism: Dehalococcoidia bacterium (assembly GCA_038211505.1). Taxonomy (GTDB): domain Bacteria; phylum Chloroflexota; class Dehalococcoidia; order DSTF01; family JACRBR01; genus JBBQVO01. Next base: position 29,596 of record JBBQVO010000005.1, read on the forward strand.
GCGCCATCCGGCGCGAAACGCGAATATTTCATGCGGTTTTTACACATTCGTGTTAACCTACCGCCCGAAATGGTCGTTCTACGACCGCACGCCGAATTTCAATCGCCCCGCACGGGACGCAAGAGGCGTCTCAGACATCTCTTAGGAGGAGTAGACTTGAAGAAACGACTGGTCGGCGCCGTATTCGCCCTCGCAGCCATCGCGGCATTTGCGGGCACGTGTTCGGTCACCCACATCGCACTGACGCTCATCGGCACACACGACACCTTCGCCGGCCAGATCGACAACAACTCCGGCGTCAACATCCTCGAACATCAGATCCGGGTCACGTTCCTGGACTCCAGCAACAACGTCGTCCAGACGACGACCGCGACCCCATGCCTGCGCTCGCTGCAAAATGGCCGCTCCGACTTCTTCTCGGTCGCCAGCTCGGCCTCCGACACCTCGACCTCGACCGGTCTCGCCAGGCTCGCGAACTACGCCGAGGACACGAACTTCAAGATCGGCACGACGGTCAGCGGCAGCGTGACGATCGACAACATCGCCGTCAACCGCAGCACGACGACGCTGACGGTCAGCGGCGACATCACGAACACCGCCTCCAACCAACTCTTCAGCCCGCACGTCTGCGTCGTCGTCCGTGACAGCTCCGGCGCTGTCATCGTCGTCGCCTCCGATACTGGCAGCGGAACCCTTGCGACGAGCGGCACGAGCGCGAAGTACCACTTCATCGTCTCGCCCTCAGTGCCTGATAACTCGACCGCCTCGACGGTAGACGTGTGGGTCGACGGCCTCGACAACAGCTCAAGCGGCACCCCGATCACGCCGATCTCGAACACCGGCATCAGCGTAACGAACGGCACGACCGCTTCGAAGCTCAGCTTCACGACGACGCCCGCCGGCACGATCACGGGCGGTGTCGCCTTTCCGACGCAGCCGTCCGTTACCGTCAAGCTTTCGGATGGCACCACGACGGACACCGGCAGCGTCGCACCCGTCACCCTGAGCATCAAGAGCGGCACAGGCACCGCCGGCGCCACGCTCACCTGCGATGCCAACCCGAAGGCCGCCGTTGCCGGCATCGATACCTTCACCGGCTGCAAGATCGATAAGAGCGGCACCGGCTACGTCCTCGTCGCGACGAGTGGAACCGCGACCGCCGAGAGCAGCCCCTTCAACGTCGTTGCCGGCCCGGCCACAAAGGTGGCGTTCTCGCCGCAGCCGGGTGGCGCCACGGCAACCACGGATCTCAGCACACAACCGTCGGTTCTCATTCAGGATGCCGGTGGCAACACTGTCACGACGGGCACTGACTCCACCAAGACCGTTACCCTCGGCATCGCAACCGGCACCGGCGGCGCAGTCCTGTTGTGCGACCAGCCGTCTAACGCTATCGCCGCGGTGGCGGGCGTTGCGGCCTTCACGGGTTGCCAGGTCAACCTGATCGGCACCTACACGCTGAACGCCAACGCTCTGGCGCTGACCATTGGCCTGAGCAGTAGCTTCAACATTACAGGCGGCGCTCAGACGATCACGTTTGCGGCGATTAACGATCAGGCCGCCGGAGCCTTCCCGTTGACCCTCCCGTTACCGACTTCTACCTCGACGCTAGATGTAACACTGACAAGCAATACGACGAGCGTTTGCACAGTCGATTCCCCGACGCACGTTGTAACGCGGGTTGCGGCTGGTACTTGCACGATCGTCGCGTCGCAAGCCGGAGACGCGACCTACGCACCCGCAACGCCAGTGACTCGTACTTTCATGATCACGTCCTAGTCAGCCGATTGGGATAGGGAAAAGGGGCTCGCCGACATTGATTCGGCGAGCCCCTCCACAACACGACCCACGACCGCCCCGGCAACATGTTGCGATCCCGTGAAACCGCGCCTCTCGTAGCTTCAATCGCCGAAGTGGTATTGCCGTCCGATCACGGGCTCGTTACACATGAAGTGTCACGATTGTGTCACTGTGAACGTACGCTGTTGGACGTGACGTTCACTCGATCGACACCGACACATGCGAGACTGAGACGACCGAGGCCCGAACTCGTCGTACGTAGTTCGGGGCGGAATGGCCCCAATAACCGGGCCGCAACGATAGGCGGCCGGCCTGAAGGTTCCGAACTCGTCCCGGGGACGACGTTCGGGATGGGCGCGCACGTTTGCAAGAGGAGAACCCCGCAGATGAAAAAACGACTCGTAGCAGCCATCTTTGGCATCGCCGCCCTGGCCGCGTTCGCCGGCACCTGTACCGTCGTCAACGTTTCACTCCAGTCGCTCAGCGGCGGCAATGAGACGTTCGCCGGCGAACTGGCGAACTCGTCCGGCGTCAACATTCTGGAGCACCAGTTCAAGGTCTCGTTCCTCGACAGCAACGGCGTTGTCGTCGACACGCAGACGAAGGACGGCTGCCTGCGCTCGCTGCAGGACGGCACGTCGGACTTCTTCGCGGCGACGAGCAGCCAATCCGCGTCCACGACGAACGTGGGCCTCGCGCGCCTGGCGAACTTCGCCGAAGACACGAACTTCAAGATCGGTACCGTCGACAGCAGCGACATCAGCGTCACCGTGACCGGCGTCTCCCGCTCGACGACGACGCTGACCGTCACCTTCACGGTGCACAACAACAGCTCGACGCGGCTCAACAGCCCGGTCGCCTGCATCGTCGTGCGCGACAGCAGCAACCACGTGCTGACGGTGCTCAAGGTCACGGGACTCCCTGACCTCACGACGACCACCTACACGAGCCCGCCGCAGACGATCACAGTGCCCGACAACACGTCGCTCGTCGATCACGTCGACGTGTACGTGGACGGCCTGAGCGACAGCAGCGGAAACCCCGTCCGCCCGCAGTCCGACACCGGCAACTCGGTGACCGTTGGCACGCCGACGGCAACCGCGACCGGCACGGCCGTGCCGACCAACACGCCGACGGGTGCGCAAATGACCGCGACGGCGCAAGCCGGCCCAACGCAGACCTCAGTTGCCGCAACGGCAGTCGTCGCAACGCAGACCGCAGGAGCGGGTGCAACTCAGACGGCTATTGTGTCCGGTACCCAAACCGCGACCCCGTAAAGTCCGAAAAGTCGACTACGAGAGAAGGGCGGCCGAAAGGCCGCCCTTCTTGTTGTGCGGGGATCTCACCCCCGGCTTTTCTCCTGCGGCGAATCTTCGACGGCCACTCCTCTCCGACGCGGAGAGGGGGCTTGGTTGGGGGAGTTGTTGTGCGTTGAGCGCGCTTGGCGCTCGGCCGCGTAGTGGGCGCGATCGTCGGACAAGGTCGTAGGGACGCAGCTTTAGCTCCGTCCGTGCCGCGTTTGAGCGCGAGTGTCGCATTGCGAGACGAGCGCTCGTAGCATCGTAGGCGCGTCCGGAATGACGACTGCGCCACCGACTCTACGGGGCAAAGACAGTGCGGCCGCTACCGCCGGATCCGCTGCCGCACCAGCGGCGACACCCGCCGCGCCGCCGACATCGCGAAGTTCGAGCGCTTGCCCGCCGGCATCATCGCCACGATCGCCCACGGCAGTAGCTTGAACATCGTCCGCCGCACCGACGAAGGCCGCGCCCGCGCCGTGAACGTGTACCCGAACGGCAGCACAATGCTCTTCTCGAAGATCGGATCCGTCGCCATGCGCCCAGTGTAACGGAGAGCTGATCGCGGAGGCGATGCACGATCGTTCACGACCAGACGGCGTCGTCGTAGCCCGTGGCGTTGCGGAGGCGGGTGCCCGAGAACTCCATCGTCGAAGCGATGATGCGCCGCCAGAGTTCGATCAGCGATGGCGTGATCCGAAGCTCGACGTTCGCGGCCGTAAGCGCCGCCAGCAGATCGCCGACAGGCTCGACACGGATCGGCGTCACGCCGACGCTGCTGATGCGGTGCCCGCTATCGTCGCCGCGCGCGGCAACAAACGTCGCCTCGGGCATCGTGTACCGGTAAAGCGTCGTCGTGCGGATGCGCTCGAGCCACGATGACTCGACGGCGATCACCATTCGCGCCTCGACGCCGCCGAAGAAGCGCTCCCGATCGGCGTCGGTCGTCCTGTCGCTCGGCCAGAAGCAGGCGCGCGGGCAATCGCGCGGCACGAAGTACATCGGCGCATGCCACTCGTCGATCGCCCAGACGACATCGGGTCGAAGATCCCGACCCGAAGGTGAGGGACGCGGCTCGAAGCGTGCGATGTTCGGTTCTTCGGAGAAGTGATAGAGCATGGTGTGTTGGTCGTTGGTCGTTAGGGTGGCAGGGTCGCTAAACAAGTACGACTGTAGCGCCGGCGTTGTAAACCTGATGTAGCGCGGGCGTTTCAGCCCGCGTGGGGGACTAAGAACCCTCCCCGAACCTCACGCGAGTGATCCGTGCCGCAGTCACCTTAGGACATCGGTGTCCAATCCACGGTCGTGGACTCACGATAACCGGCGGCCGGATGACCGGAGCAGGCCGGCGGTCGCGGTTAACGCGCCTGCGGCCGCCGTCAGAAGCACGACGGCCGCAAACAGCGCTCGCGCCGTGTTTTCCGGTCCGGCGCCGAGGTTGGCGAGCGGTGGCAGCCCCGATGGAGCGCGGCCATCGACTGTGTAGACGTAGCTGTTGGTGGCGATGTGGCCGGCGCTTTGCGCGCGCACGACGATGAAGCCGGGGCGGTAGAGCGGGAATGGAAACAGATCCTGGTTCACGGCGACCGGAAAGCTCCAGGTGCCATCTCGCAGCACCGTCACGTCACGCTCGTGATAGACGGCGCCGTTGAAGCTCGCGCCAGGATGGGTGTCGGAGAAGCCGAAGGCGAGCGTGACGGTCTCGCCGGCCGTCCAGCCGGACTGGCCGACGGCCTGAAAACGCGACCCCGCTGCGCCTTGGGGTGGATCGATCAGCGGATCGCGGACTTCCTGTGCTGATGCCGCATGGAGAGAAAGCGTCCACGCCAAAACGAGGACGATCGCGCAGGCTGAGCCGATCCACTTCACCGCGTCCCCCGATCCACTTGCCCCCGCCGACGCGATGTTAGCACGTCCGCGCGTGGATGTAACCGCACGAGCGATGTTTATTTTTCGATCGGCGCCGCGCGCGGCCATCGCCAGATGATCGAGCGGTGGAACAGGGCGCGGCGAGCAGCGCCCCTACACCGACGATTCGATCGTAGAGCGCCGCATCATCGCCAGTTTCGGTGATCGGGCTAGCGGAAGAGGACGACGCGGCGGAAGCGCTCGGTATAGCGGCCGTCCTCGCCCTTCCAGCGATCGCGGACGAACTTGAGGAAGTCGCTATCGGCGTTCTCGGCGCCGAGGCCCTGGCTGACGTGGGCGTTCAGCGCGTGGATCTTCTGCTCGACGATGTCGCTGATGTCGACGTCGTAGTTGGCCTTCTCCGATCCCCAGATCAGGATCTCCTTCACGTTGTGCGTCTCGAGGCCCTCGGCGATCTGCTCCGGGAAGTTGAGGCGATCGCGCGCAGACGGGTAGATCGCGTCGACGGCGACCTGGCCGGTGCAGCGGTGATCCGAGTGGTTGACGAAGCTGTTGCGGACGATGTACGCCTCGGGGTCGTGTGTGAAGACCGCGTACGGCTTGAGCATGCGGATGTGACGGACGACGTCGCCGAGGAACGGCCGCGTGTAGGTGAGCTCGCCGTCGACGTTGTCGAGAAAGAAGACGTCGCTGGCGCCGGCGCGGTGGGCGGCCTCGCGCTGCTCGTCGCGACGGATACGGATCAGTTCTGCCGGATCCATGCCGGGATCTGCCGTGCCTTTGCTGCCGTCGGTGCAGACCAGGTAGTTGAACGTCCAGCCCTCTTTCGTCCAGAGATACGTCGTGCCGGCGGCGCCGAAATCGGCGTCGTCGGGGTGGGCGGCGATGACGAGGGCGGTCTTGTTATCCGTTTCTGGCGCGGTCACGGTCACTTCCTCACTGGAGTACAGCGTCTCAAGGCTCGATGTCATGCGATCAGGGTAGCGGCTGCCGTCCGTTGTCGTGAGTGTCCGCCCATTGACGGAACGACCGCGTGAGGTAGCGCGTTCGGTTGCCGATACGGGTGCCCGTTCTATAATGCCGAGACGCCTGGAGAGCCCGATGCGGCCGGCGCGGAAAGTTTCAACTACTGTGGCAGCTCCTGACCCCACGGCCGGCGTACGGTCCATTCTCGTGGCCGTCGATGGCTCTCCGGCCAGCATGGACGCCGTCTCCCTCGCCTGTGCCATCGCCAAGCGGAACAAAGGTAAGGTGTACGCTGTACACGTGATCGAGGTGAAGCGCTCGCTTCCTCTCGATGCCGATCTGTCCGAAGAAGCGTCGTCGGGCGAGGATGTGCTGCTGCGGGCCGAGCGGACGGCGAACGAAGCTGACTTTCGCATCGAAGGCGAGCTGCTGCAGGCGCGGGAGGCCGGCCACGCGATCGTCGATGAGGCGATGGAGCGCGGCGTCGACCTGATCCTGCTGGGTGCGGAGCACAAGGCGCCGCTGGGCGAGTATCAGATGGGGCGCCTGACGCAGTACGTCCTGCGGGCGGCGCCCTGTAACGTCTGGCTGTGGCGCCACCCCGTCCATGAGTGAAGCGTCAGGCTGGGAGCTTAGATGAAAGTCGTGATCATGGGCTGCGGCCGCGTCGGCGCGGCGCTGGCGACGGAGTTGAGCCGCGATGGCAACGAAGTGCTGGTGCTCGATGTTGAAGAGTCGGCATTTCGCCAGCTTCCCGACGATTTCGCCGGGACGACGTTCGTCGGGAACGGCAATGACGTCGATGTGCTGGGCAAGGTGAAGGTCGCTGACTACGACGTCTTCGTGAGCGCGACGCGCGGCGACAACCGCAACGTCATGGCGGCGCAGATGGCCAAGCACCTCTTCGGCGTGAAGATCGTCGCCAGCCGCGTCTTCGACCCGCTGCGCGAGGAGATGTACCGGAACATGGGGCTCCGCACGATCAATCCCACGCGCGTGCAGGCGAAGCGACTCAAGAAACTCATCGAGGCGCCGTCCGATGCGGCGGCGAACGAGTTGGTGACGGCGTTCATGTCGCAGGAAGACGAGTGACGGGCGAAGCACCCGCCAGCGGGCGCGCGCCGGACAAGGATCGCATGTATATCATCGTTGTAGGCGGTGGCAAGGTCGGGTTCCATCTCGCGAAGGAGCTCGTCGATGCGAATCACGAAGTGCTGATCATCGAAGAGGATTCGCAGAAGGCGCGCGAGATCGCCGACGAGCTGGGCGACATCGTGCTCGATGGCGACGGCTGTGAGGCGAGCGTGCTCGAAAAAGCGGGCACGAGCCGCGCCGACATGCTGCTCGCCGTCACCGGCGAGGATCAGGACAATCTGGTCGCCTGCCAGGTCGCCAAGCAGCGCTTCAACGTCGCGCGCACCGTCGCCCGCATCAACAATCCGACGAACGAAGAGCTCTTCCGCAAGCTGGAGGTCGACATCACCGTCAGCGCGACGTCGGCGATCATGTCGCACATCGAGCCGGAGCTGCCGACGCACCATCTCGTGTCGCTGATGCGTTTGAAGGGGACGGGGCTCGAGCTAGTCGAAGTGCGCATCCCCGATGACTCGCGCGTCGTCGGGCAGCCCGTGAAGTCGATCCTGCTGCCATTCCAGTCGCTGATTGCGCTCGTCGTCGGCGAAGACGGCCAGCCGAAAGTGCCGACAGGCGAGACGATGCTGCATGCCGGCGATGAGATCGTCGCGGTGACGATGCACGAGACCGAAGAGCAACTCCGCGACGCATTGATGTCTCCCCCCGCCGTCCGCAGCTTCTGAGTGGATACCCCAAACCGCGTCGGCTATCTCGGCCCCGCCGGGACGAACACGGAAGTTGCCGCGATGCGCTTCTACCCGTCGGCCGCGCACGTGCCCTTCGCCACGTTTACCGAGGCCGCGCGAGCGGTCGAGGCGGGCGACGTCGATGCCGCGCTCGTCGCGATCGAGAACAGCCTCCAGGGCAGCGTGACCGAGACCGTCGACCTCCTCGTCCGTGACGAAGGACTCTCGATCTGCGGCGAGATTGTGCTGCCGATCGAGCACTGCCTGATGGTGCAGCCGGGGATGGAGCGCGACGCGATCCGCGTCATCTACTCGCACCCGCAATCGCTCGGCCAGTGCCGCCGCTACCTTGAGTCGAAGTTCGCCCAGGCGCGGACTGAGGCGGCGCTCTCGAATGCCGAAGCGGTGGCGGTGATGATGCGGACGGCTGACGCCGCGGCGATCGCCCCCGCGCGCGCGGCCGACATCTACGGCGCAGAGATCATCGAGCGCGGCATCCAGGACTCGGATCTGAACAAGACGCGGTTTGTGGCGATCGCGCGTGAAGGTGCCGCACCGACGGGCCGCGACAAGACGTCGCTGGCGTTCGGCGTCGCGCACGACAGGCCGGGCACGCTCGTCAGCGTGCTGCACGAGTTCGCCGACCGCTCGATCAACCTGACGAAGATCGAATCACGGCCGTCCGGCGGCGAACTCGGCGTCTACATCTTCCTCATCGACGTCGAGGGGCATCGCGACGACGCGCTGGTCGAGCAGGCGCTGGCGGCGGTGCGCGAGCAGTCGAACTTCTTCAAGGTGTTCGGCTCGTATCCGGTGTGGGTGGAGTAGGCGCCGCTACGGCGCGCTGTGCCGGTCACGATGGCGCGCGGCGTTCCATGCCGCTTCGAGCGCCTCGAAGTGATCGCGCATCGCGTCTTTTGGCGCCGGCCGATCCCACGGCGCCTCGCCGACAAGCAACTGGAAGTACCATCCATCGTTGCCAATCTGGAAAAGCGGCGTCATTGAGAACGCAGGCTCCCACTTGTGCAAGCGCGTGACCTCCGCGAGACCGAACCGAATCGTTCTGGTTAGGGGAATGTGCCTCATCCGTCGCGCTGGGGTCGGAGCGGCATCTGTTAGGAACGCGAAGGCGCTCCGAATCCACGACAAATGCGCGTCCGGCAGCGGGTCAAAGCGTAGCGATTCGAATGCGATCGTCATCCGCGCCACTCGTCCGGTGCCAACATGACGTGCACCGGGCGTGTTGGGGTAGAACGCCTGCAAACTCGATTGTAGCGAAACCGCGTCAGTCCTTAAGACTTGTCCGTCATCGCGGTTGCTCTCCATCACGAATGCACGCCGGCGCTCGGTTCGCGGGCGGTGACGCCTTCGGCTTCGAGCGCGGCGATCTCGGCCTCAGTCAGACCGAGGAGGTCCTGCAAGACCCAATCGTTGTGCTCGCCAAACATCGGCGGCGGGACGCGAACGTGCGCGGGCGTACGCGACATGCGCCACGTCGGGCCGTCCATGTCCCACGTGCCGGCTTCGGTGTGCGAAACGCTCTCCCAGAAGCCGCGGGCGCGCAAGTTCTCGTCTTCCATCAGGGCTTTGATCTTGAGGATCGGCGCGGCTGAGACGCCGGCCGCTTGCATCGCGTGAGCGGCGTCGCGCTGCGATCGCATGCGCGTCCACTCGGCGATCATCGTGTCGAGCTCATCGTGATGGAGGAGGCGCGAGACGTCGTCGGCGAAGCGCGGATCGCACGCGACCTCCGGCTGTCCGATCGCGGCGCAGAGAGCGGCGAACTCCGCGTCCGAGCCGGCTGATATCGCCACCCATTCGTCGTCGGTCACGCACGGATAGACGCCCTGAACGCGCGAGACGTGGCGGTTGCCGAGGCTCTCGCCGACGTCGCCGTCCATCTGGTAGCCGAGGACGTACTCGCCGATGTTGCCGATCATCGCCTCCCACTGCGCCACCTCGACGTGCTGCCCCTCGCCGGTCTCGCGGCGGTGGTGCAGGGCGGCGAGCGCGGCGGCGGCGGCGAGCGCGCCGGCGTTCGGATCGCCGTAGGCGATCGGCGACGTGTGCGGGCCGTCTCCCGGGTAACCGCTGATCGAGACGAGGCCGGCGAGCTGCTCGACGTTCGTGCCGTAGGCAACGTGATGCGCTTCCGGGCCGCTCTTGCCGTGGCTGGGCATCGAAACGAGGATGATGGCGGGCTTCACGGCGCGTAGATCGTCGTAGTCCATGCGCAGCTTGCCGATCACGTCCGCGCGGTAGTTCTCGAATACGAGGTCGGACATCGCGACGAGACGAAGCGCCAGCTCGCGACCGCGTTCGGATTGCAGGTCGAGCGTGATGCCGTATTTGTTGCGGTTGTTGTGGTTGAAGTACGCCGAGCGGTTCCACCAGCCGGGCGGCGGCCCGCTGAGGAAGTGCAGCGAGCGCAGCATGTCCCACGATCGCGCCGACTCGACCTTGATCACCTCCGCGCCCATATCGGCAAGCAGCCGTGTCGCCGACGGCCCCGCCCAGACCATCGTCAGGTCCAGAATGCGGATGCCGTGCAGCGGCAGGCCGGCGTCGCTGTTGGATGTCGGATGTTGGATGTTGGAGGCGATCGAGGTCATGTGACTCCTGCCGCGGTGAGTTTCGCAAGATCGCCGGGCGTGAGGCCGAGGAGGTCGGCCAAGACTTCGGCGTTGTGCTCACCGAGGAGAGGTGCGCGGCGTGGCGTCGGCGGCGTTGCGGGCATGCGGGCCGGTGGGCCGGGGTAGCGCATCGTGCCGGCGGCGGGATGCTCGATCTCGTGGAAGAAGTTGCGGGCGTTGAGGTGTTCCGACTCGAGCAGGTCGGCGACGGTGTTGACGGGCGAGATGGGGGCGCGGAAGCGGCCGCCGCGTTCGTATGCTTCGCGCTTGGTGACGCCGGCCGACCAGATGTACATCTGCGCCATCAATTCGTCGTCGTTGCCGCGGCGGGCGCGGTCGTCGGCGAAGCGTTCGTCGGTAGCCATCCAGTGCGCGTCCAGGGCGCCGAGCAGTTGCGGCCAGTTCTTCGGCATCGCGTGCACGCCGACGTGGCCGTCGAGCACCGGATAGATGCCGACGACGGCAGTCGACATGTTGCCGCGACGTACCGTCAGCGCCTCGGACTTCCGGTAGGCGTAGTCGGGCAGCATGATCTCCAGGATCGACGCCATCACTTCCTGCCCCGCCACCTCGACCTGCTGGCCGGCGCCGCTGCGATGCGCATCCCATAACGCGGCGAGCGTCGCGCCGAACGCCCACGTGCCGGCGGCGTAGAGCGCCTGATAGCCACCGTTCTGCAGCGGCTCGCGATCGCCGTCTCCGCAAAGGTAGTGGTGGCCGCCGACGGCGTACGACGTGAGATTCGTCGCGCGCCAGTCCGCGTATGGGCCGCGCTGCCCGAATGCCAACACCGATGTCGTGATGATGCGCGGGTTGACGGCAGCGAAGTCGTAGTGCGTGAGTCGCAGGCGTACGAGTTCGGACGCGCTCTGGTCCGTGACGACGGCATCGCTCTGCGCGACGAGCCGCAGCAGCAGCGCGCGGCCGGTCGCGGTGGCGATATCGAGCGTGACGCTGCGCTTGCTGGTGTTGAGCCAGAGGAAGAGCGCGCTCTTCTCGCGGTGCGGGACGCCGTCGGGGAATCGTCCGTGCCCGCGCGCGTCGTCGCCGATGCCGGGCGCCTCGATCTTGATCACGTCGGCGCCGTAGTCGGCAAGCAGCTTCGTGCACCACGGCCCCGATACGCCGGACGTGAGGTCGATGACACGCAGGCCGTCGAGCGCCATCATCGCGGGTTCCCAGCGCGCAGCCCCGATAGCGCGCTGTGGACTTCGACGCCGGCGGCGCGAGCGAGCGCGACCTGCTGGCGATCATGGCTGACTAATGCGAGGCCATATTCGAGAGCGCTGGCGATGATCCATGCGTCGGCGTCAGAGGCGTCGCTTCCCAACGATTTGGATCGGCGCAACTGCTGGCGCATCTGCGTCACGAGACTGTAGTACGGATCTGTCGCTTCGGTGTGAGGGAGCCTA
>JBBQVO010000006.1:0-40750 GCA_038211505.1 Dehalococcoidia bacterium
CGCCGCCTTCGCGGGCTTGTCTGCCATGATACATCGGATCGAAACGGGCGCCCCAAGCAGTTCGCCGGCCATGCGCTCGAAGATCAGCTGATTCTTCGCTTCGGACACCTTGCCTTTGTGAAACGGCGCCGGAAATCCGAGCGTGAGTACGCCGGCATCCCAGGAGATCGCGAAGCAGGAGCCGTTGATGTACGGCGCGAGACTCTTCTCCGTGGTCTTCATGTGCGCATAGAGGCGCGGCACGAACGTCGCGAGATCGATCGCGCCGTCGGCGGACGCGGCGGCGGCGCCGTTGGTGGCGCTTCCGTTCGTCGCGGTCGGCGCGGACGCAGTATCGGGCTCGGGTGCGTCGGAGGCGGGTGGGATGACGGGGGCTTTGCTGCCGAGCATGCGCGCGATGTCTTCGGCTGATGCGTTCGTGAGATCGCGGCGGAGATCATCGGGCACGCGATCGTCTGTCGCGCGCGATGCTGCCGACGCGGGCGCCGGGCGCGTGTTTGTCGTCGGCGGTCGCGATGCGGGCGACGGCTGTGGTCGCCGGTCTTCCGTCGGCCTTGATGCTGGTGATGGTTGTGGTCGACGTTCGTCCGTCGGTCGAGCCTGCTGCGTCGGTCGTGCAGCCGCGGCGGCTACCGGCGCTTGACCGACGGGCGCGATCGTCGATTCGGCGAGGGCGAGTTCGAGCGGGAGCGGCGAGAGCGGGTCGGCGCGGAGGTCGGCCTGGCCGAATGCTCGCAGCGCGGTGACGAGACGCTCGTGCGGGACGCCATCGATGCTCCGCTTCATTTCGGCGAGCTGCTCGGGCGTCCATTCGCCGTCGTTCGTGGCGCCCGCTTGCACGTGCAGGAGCTCGCGCAGGCGCATGACGACTTCCTTCTGAAACTGCTTGAGATCGAGGCCGTCGTCGCGCACCTCGCCGATCGTCATCAATCCGCCGGCGAAGTCGGCCTTCAGCGTCTGCAGCGCGAGTCGCGACGATCGCTCGTCGGCGATCAGGCCGAGGCCTTCGCGGACGGCTTCGAGGGATGCCTCCTTGCCGTAGGAGTCGCAGATCTGTTCGAGCAGATTGATCGCGTCGCGGAGGCTGCCGGTGCCGGCGCGCGCCACCATCTCGAGGCCCTCGCGCGGGACATCGATGTCCTCTTGCGCGGCGACGAACGCCAGACGATCGGTCATCGCAGCGAGGGGGATGCGCTTGAATTCGTAGCGCTGACAGCGCGAGACGATGGTCGCTGGCACCTTGTGGGCGTCGGTCGTCGCGAGGATGAAGATAATGTGCGGCGGCGGTTCTTCGAGCGTCTTCAACAGCGCGTTGAAGGCCTGATCGGTGAGCATGTGGACTTCGTCGATCAGGTAGACCTTGTGCGCGGCGGCGCCGCCCATCGGCATGTAGTTGGCGTTGTCGCGCAGGTCGCGGATGTCGTCGATTCCGCGGTTGCTGGCGCCATCGAGCTCGACGAGATCGAGCGCGCTGCCCTCGCCGAATGCGACGCAGGATCCGCATGCGTTGCACGGTTCGCCGGGGCTGTCCTTCGCGTCGGCGGCGTTCTTCTCGCAGTTGATCGCTTTGGCGAGCAGGCGGGCCATCGTCGTCTTGCCGGTGCCGCGCGGGCCGGCGAAGAGATACGCGTGCGAGACTTTGTGGCCGGCGAGCGCGTTGATCAGCGTGCGCGTGATGATCTCCTGGCCGGAGACATCGGCGAAGCGCTGCGGCCGCCACTTACGGTAGAGGACTTCCGTCGGCATCGGCGATCGATCCTTCGTGATGAGCCGTGTTGGGGTGGGCGCAGTATAGCGCGGGTTGTGGGTTGTGGTGCGCGACGGACCTTCGTGGTTATGTCTGGACGGCGGCGTACGCAAGGCACGCAGCCACGTCCTCCGTCGCGCGGCGCGGATAGTCGAGGAACAGATCAGCTAGGCTCGGGTTCGCCGACAATTTTTCGAGGACGAGCGCGACGGGGATGCGCGTGCCACGCACGACCGGCTTGCCGACGAGAATGCCGGGATCGACAACGATGCGTGCGGGTGTCGTCAGTGTTCAGCGGTTCCATGTCACCAACGTACACGGTCGCGGGCGCGGCCGGCAATTCGTGGAGGAAGCATGGCGCGGGCGGCATCGCGGGCTCTACGACGTCCTTCGACATCGCGCCGCCGCGGCGTATGATGCCGCACAACGGCGGAACGAGCGACGGGCGCGGGGCCGAGGAGCGCGTTTTGAACAGGAACAGCATTCTGGCGCCGGCGGTGGCCGTCGGTGGCGTGATCATGGTTTGCGTCGGGACGGCAATTGCGGCGTATCGGCGGCAGCATGGCGACGGGGCAGTCCACATCGTCAGCGTGTCGGATGTCGGGATGGTGGTGGTTTGGTGCGGGGTGGCGGCGGTCGCGACTGGCGTCCTTGTTGCGCTGACGATCGCGCTGCTGGGGCGGCCAGCGGACTCGGCGGCGGTGATCCGGCGCGGGCTCGTTGTGGTGGCGGCGTGGATGGCGGTTGTGGCGTCGGGCGCGGGCGCGATCACGTACATGGCGGTCGCGGGCACGACGATCGGCGACCACGGCAACGTTGGCGCTGGATCTAGTAGTGGTGCTGCGCGCGGCGCCGTCGGCCCGATCGTGCTGCGGGGGACGATCGCCGGCAATGGCGCGCCGGTCAGCGGGTCGCCGGTGGGGGCGCGCGTGATCCGCAACGGTCTCGTCGCGTCGTGTCAGTGGACGATCCCGAACGCGAGCGTCGGCGAGTACGAGATCACGGTGCTGTCCGATGCCGACGCGCGCGGCTGCGGCGCGGCGGGCGCGGAGATCGTGCTGTACACGACGGTCAACGGGCAGTTCGTATATAGCCACGAGCGAGCGCCGTGGCCGTCGACGAGCGACGCCACCTTCAACGCGACGTTCTCGACGAGCGACGCGCAGGGCGCGGGGCCGATCATCACGGAGCTCGCGGGCGAGGTGGCGAATCGCGACGGGTCGCCGGTTGCGCGCGGTACGGTGGTCGAGGTGCGCGCGGGCGATACGGTGTGCGCCGTGGCGTCGGTCGGCGCGCGGCAGGGCGAAACCGGGTACAACCTCGATGTCGCGGGGCCGCAGGTGCCGGGCTGCGCGGAGGGCGCGGCGCTCACGTTCCGCATCGGCGGACAGGCTGCGGCGGAGACGGCGGTGAACGATCTGGGGCACGGGGAGCAGTATCACAAGCTGGATCTGCGGGTGAGGTGAAGCGGGAGATCCGTTACGCCGCTTCCTGAGCATGCGCGGTGGACAGTCGCGTTGGAGCCGGATCATCTGTGCTGTTTTCCCGCGAGCTTCCTGAGGCGTTTTAGGATGGCGTTGCGGTAGGTGTCTGCGGTGCGGGCGCCGTGCTTTTGCATGCGGGCGCGTTCGGCTTCACGGCGCTGGTCGCGGCGGGTGGCGCGAGCGTCGTTCGGGGCGTCGTCGCTACTGCCGCGGTCGTCGTCAGCGGTCATGTTTGTTCGCTGCGCGAGGCTGAATTCGCGTTTGTGGACATGCTCGCAGGATACCGTCAGTGGACGCGGCAATGCCCAGCCGGTCGTGGGTCATTTGTATTGGGCTAGAAATGCTTCGTCGCCCTGGTAGAGGTCGGCGCCGTTGTTGATGTTGTCGCGGAGGAGGTGGCGGCTGTAGAAGTGCTGGCCGCTTAGCGCCTTGCCTTCTTCGCCGCAGAGGTAGATGGCGGCGAGGCCCATCGCTTCGGGGCGCTCGAGCATCGGGCCGACGCTGGGCATCGTTTCGTCGAGGCGGTAGAAGAGGGTGCCAGGCGTCGGCACCCAGCCGAGCGGCGAGAGCGCGAATACGCGGATGTTGTTGGCCTTCTCCTCGGCGGCGAGGCCCTTGCTGAGCTCGCGCAGGGCGTGCTTCGTCAGCATGTAGGCGATGTTGCCGTCGCCGTCCTGGTCGGCGGCGATCGACGAGATGTTGATGATGACGCCGTCGCGCTGAGCGATCATCGTCGGCAACACGGCCTTCGCGCAGGCGATGGCGCCGCGCACGTTGACCTTCCACATGATGTCCCAGCGCTTGAGCGGCATATCGACGAGTTTCGCCGGCGCCATGATGCCAGCGTTGTTGATCAGGATGTCGATGCGGCCGAACTCGTCGAGCGCGCGCTGCACCATGGCGTTGATGCTGTCCTCGTCGGTGACGTCGCAGCGGACGGCGATGGCGCGGACGCCGAGCTTCTCGAGTGCGGAGGCTGTCTCGGCGATCGTACCATCGAGCTTCGACTGACCGGCGGCTTCGGTGCGGGCGGCGACGACTATGTTACAGCCGGCCTTCGCCATCTCGAGCGCCATGTACTCGCCGACGCCGCGGCTGGCGCCGGTCACGATCGCGACTTTGCCGTCGAGCCTCGTCACGCTAACTCCGGCGGAGCAGCAGCTGCCGCAGACCGGCGACTACTACGACGATGCCGCTAATGCTGAGCACGAGCAGCACCCAGGCGGAGTCGCCGCCCGGGAGTTGGCTGCCGGCGCCGGTGTTCGGCAGCGCGCTCGGGTATTGCGACGACGGATAGTCGAAGGGCGTGACGGCAGCGGCATCGACTTCGCCGCGGTGCTGATCGTCGTTCGACGCAATGCTCAGTGAGTTGTCGTCGCCGCTGTCGCGTCCCCTGATCGGACAGTGGGCGTTATTGAGATCCTCGAACTGCTGGCGGACGGCGTTGATCGTCGCCGGATCGTGGCTGTCGTAGGCCATGCGGTAGATGCGCACCACCGTGGACGGGCGGAAGGGATAGCCGATCAGCGGGTTCGAAGCGTTGAGCAATGCAGCGATGGCCTGCCGCGAGAGGCCGCTGACACCGCTGTCGCCGTAGCCGAGCACTTCACGCAGCGACGGATCGCCGGGGAAGGCATCACGCCCAACGACGGACTCGAAGCTCTCGCCGGGGCGATGGCCGGTGACGACCCACCAGGCTGAGCGTGTGCGCCAGAACGTCGATGAGCAGCCGTCGGCGGGGCGGGTCGGTGTCGCCGTCGAGGCGCCGACGGTGCCGGTTCGCACGGGTGACTGCGTCCCGATCGGGGACCGCGTCCCAATCGGGGATTGTGTGCCGATGGGCGAACGCGTTCCGATCGGGGACTGTGTCGATTGCGGCGAGCGCGTCCCGATCGGGGACTGTGTTGCATCCGGCGATTGCGTCCCGATGGGGGAGCGTGTCGCGTTCGGTGACTGCGTCCCGACGGGGGACTGCGTGGATTGCGGCGAGCGCGTCCCGATGGGTGACTGTGTTGCGTTCGGCGTCGTCGTTGCGCCGATGACGGTGCGGGTCCCGCTCGGGGTCGTCGTGCCGGCGATGGCGGTGCGCGTCGCTGCTGCGACGGTGCCTGTGGGCGCGACGGTATTCGTGGCTGTTGGCACCGACGTGCGCGTCGGCGAGATTGTCGGCGAAAGAGTCGGCTGCGCCGTTAGCGTCGCCTGCACGGTGCGCGTCGATTGCGGCGTCAGCGTGGCCGCCGACTGCGTCGGTGTGCGGGTTGGGCCAGTCGTCGGCGTGCGCACCGGCGTCGAGGTGGCGGTCGGCACGGCCGTCGTCGTCGGCGAGATCGTTGCTGACGGCACAGGGGTGTTCGTCTTGACCGCGGTCGCTGACGGCACGCTGGTATTCGTCTTCACAGCGGTCGCCGAGGGAACCCTGGTGTTCGTCTTCACGGGCGTCGATGTGCTGGCCAGCGCGGTCCCCGTCGGGGTGGGGGTGGTGGTCGAGACGGCGGTCGCGGTCGGTGTGGAGGTGATCGTCGAGACGGGGGTCGCCGTCGACGTGCGGGTGCCGGTCGCGGTGGGCGTCGAGGTTGTGGTCGACGTGCTCGTCGCGACGGGTGTGTTCGTGATGGTTGCCGTGTTCGCGGGCGTAGGCGTGCGCGTGACGATCGGCACCGTCGGGATGGCCGGCGTCACCGTTACCTGCGGCGTCGGTTGCGGCGTCTTGCAGTTGCTGCCATCGCGGCCGAAGACGAACTGCAGATCCTTGATGTCAATGTCGAAGTCACCGTTCGGGAACGGATCGAGATCGTAGAGCGCGATGTACAGCAGCGAGCCGAGGAACGTGTTGTAGTGCGTGCTGATCAATTGCTCGTCGATGATGTTGACCATGCAGTCCTGGTTGATGTCGCCTTCGAGCGCGCGCACGAAGATGACGGCATCGAGCAGCTGGTTGATCGGGATCAGCTGCGACTCCGTGTCCATCAGGTGCGTGCTGCCGCGGATGTTGTTGAGGACCGTCAGCAGGCCGTTGTTGTTGTTGGGCTTGAGGACGAGGCCGGGCGTGGGCTGGACGATGAGCTTCGCGAGGACGCCGGATCCGTACGGGCCCTTCTGCGCGCCGGTCGATGTGCAGTTGTAGAGCACGTTCGTCTCGGTGACGGCGGTGATGCCGCACGAGGTCGCGCGGCCGGTGCTACCGAGGAACGCACCCTCCTGGATCGTCATGGAGACGATCTGCGGATCGAATTCGATGTCGAGCTGGAAGGAACCGAGGCCGGGATCGAAGGGCACGCCCGATACCGTCTCTTCGAGGACTTCTGAGGGCCCACCGATGAAGAGGTTGGACGCGACCGGATTGATGAAGACGTTGGCGACGCCGGGGAATCCTTGCGGGATGACGTCCTGCGGGTTGCCCGAGGACGTGCTGTCGGGCGGCGTCTGCGCGGACGCGAGACGAGGCGCGAATGACGTGGCGCCGATCAGGGCAGCGAGCATTGCCGGGGCGAGGAATCGTAGTGCGAGGGTGCGCCGTCTCATGCTGGTTCTACCGTCGATGCTTCGCGACCTGCCGGTAGGCCGGGGCCACCGATCGCTGTTCTCGCTGTTCATGGCTGCACTCCTCCGTCTCGCGAACCGAGCGCGAAACATGCCGGGCCGAGACTGCGTGACGAACAGCGCGGCGAAGACGGCGGCGACGAGCGCGATCATAACCATCATACGATCTAACGCTTGACGTGCCGGTGATCTTTCTGGATTTGACGGCAAACCTGCGGGCGATCCGTTCGAGCCGGGCGGCGGCGCGCCGCCGCCATTCGAGACGCCAGGCGCGAACGGCACGACCGGGGTATCCGTGGGCGTCGGGGATGCGGTGTTGGTAGCGGTCGGGATCGCCGTGTCCGTCGGTACCGGTGTGTCGGTATTCGTGGGCGTCGGCGACGGCGAGTTGGTGGCGGTTGGCACCGGCGTGTTGGTGCCCGTCGCCGTAGCGGTATCCACTGGCGTCGCGGTGCTCGTCGGTGTCGGCGTCAATGTCGAAGTCGGCGTGGGCGTCGGCGTCGATGTGCGCGTGCTCGTTGGCGTCGGGGTCACGGTGGGCGGCGTGTTGAAGACGAAGCCGTTGAGACAGCCGCCCGACGGTTCGACATCAACGGGGTTGCAGCTGGCGATCGAGTCGCCCAGATCGTTGGCCATCCTCGCCTTGAAGAGCGTAAGCGGGGATGAACCGGGACCCGTGATCGTGAACGCAATCGAGGCGATCTTGACGGTGCCGGTGGCGTCGGTTCCCGACGTGAAGCACGAGATGAACGCGTCGCCGGTCGCCGGGTTACCATCGGCGAAAGTGTCGCCCTCCGGCAGATCTCCGCTCGGCGGGGGGATGTTGCAGTTGTAGCCGCTCGCCGTGAGGGGGCTCGTCGGGGCCGCCGCGGTGAGCCAGGAAACGTCGTACAGCAGCGTGAAGTTGAACGCGTTCAGCCCGCCGTTCGTCGTCGGGATGTCGTGCGCGTAGATGTCGACGTTGAATGTGCCGCTCGCCGGCACGATCAGCGAACTCTGCTCGCCGGGTGTCGATGGATCGACATCGATGACGAAGCACGTCGTACCCGTGCCGCCGGGCTGCGTGACGCAAGTGGCCTGCGCCGCCGGCGTGCCGGTTGGCAGCGGCGTCCGCGTCGGCGTCGGCGTCCTGGTCGAGGTCGGCGACGGCGTCGGTGATCCGACGACAATGACGATCTCGTTCGTGCTGTTATCGATGATCGTCGAGTTGATGTTGTTCGACAGCGGGTCGGTCAGCTCGACGGAGTTGATGCGCAGGTTGGCGAACGCCGGACCGGCGTCGGTGTGCAATCGGACGTGCGCCAGCGTGCCGCTGCCGCTCGGTCCGCCGGCGCCGCCGCTCGACACGCAGCCGAAGCGGATGACGCCGCTGCTCACCGTGGCGCCGGGACAGAAGACGTTGCGGCCGGTGCTGCCGAGGAAGCCGGCATCGGTTGCGCTGACAAAGGAGAGCGGCTGCGTCTGCACATTGAACTGCGCGATCGACAGGTCGAACTGGTAGGCGCCGAGGTTCTGCACGTTGGCGATGTTGATGTCGATGTCGACGTTGACGCCGAGGCCGACGATCTGCTGCGACGGGCTGATCTGGACGACCGGGCCGGAGCCGCCGGGCGTCGGCGACGCGGTCGGCGACGATGTGCTGGTGGGACTGGGACAGACGCCCGGGCACGGGGTGGGCGTCGGCGCGAGCTGGATGGTGACGCTGCCGGCACCCGCGATCGTCAGCGGCTCCGTCGTGCCGTCGGGCTGCACGAGCGTGAAGCTCTGCAGCACGAGCGGCGATGGGCCGCCGGTCGTCGGGGCGATCGCGAAGAGCTGCAGGTTGGCGAGCAATCCACTACCGCTTGGGCCGGGGATGTCCAGCGGATCGGTCGTCACGCAGTTAAAGGAGAGGACTCCCGGCTGCGGGTCGATCGTGGCCGTTGCGGTCGGCGTCGACGTCGGCGAGTTCGCCGATGGCGTCGTCGGCGTGTCGGTGGGCGTCGGCGTGGATGGCGGCGGCGTCACATCCGGGTTGATGGTGCCGGGCTGGAAGCAGCTCGGGGTGCGGCCGGTGCTGGAGAAGAACGGCGCGGGCGCGATGTTGGACTTCTGGAGGACGGCCGGGTCGAAGCTGAGCTTCACCTGGAATGCGCCGACGTTGACAGCGCCATCGACGAAGATGCCGACGTTCACCAGATCGCCGACGTTGACTGTCTGCGACGACGGCTCGATGTGCACCGTTCCGGCGCCGAAGGTGGCCGTCGCGGTGGCGGTGTTCGTGGGCGTGTTCGTCGGCGTGTTCGTCGGGCAGGGGCCGGCGCATGGCGTCGGCGTCGATGTGCTCGTCGGCGTCGGCGTGTTCGTCAATGTCGGCAGCGGCGTGATCGTAAATGTCGGCGTCGACGTCGATGTGTTCGTCGGGCAGGGGCCGGCGCACGGCGTCGCGGTCGGCTGCGCGGCGATGGTGACGGAGCCCGTGTCGCTGAAGCCGACCGGCAACATCGTGATGCCGAACGGATGCATCGTGAAGTCGGGCCGCAAAAGCACGGCGTTTGTGAACCCGATCCCCGTTGAACCGATTTGCGTCGGCAAGAACGTGAGCTGGGCGATGATGCCTGAGCCGCCGGCGCCGGGCACGGCGGGCGGACTGGAGATCGATGGATCGGTGTTGCCGAGCGTGACGCACTTGAACTCGATCGTCGCGCTCACGAGGCCGGCGTTCTGGACGTTGGAGTTGAGGCATTGCACCGGGCGTCCCGTGCTGCCGAGGAAGGGGCCGGCGATCGCCGACTGATATGTCAGCGCCGTGCCGTCAAAGTGCATGGTGAAGTCGAAGGCGAGGACGTTGGCGACGTCTTCGACGCGCACGTTGATCGGCAGCGGGATGTTGACATTGCCGCTGATCGCCGACGGCTGGAAGCAGAGCGCCGCCGCGTCCTGCGGGCCGCAGACGCCGGGCGGCGCGATGCCTGTCGGCGATGGCGTCGGCGTGCTTGTGATCGTCGGCGTGTCGGTGATCGTCGGCGTGTCGCTCGGCGTCAGCGTCGCTTGCGGCGTGCCGCCCGGCGGCAGCACCTGGATCTGCGCGGGCGGGCCGCCGGTGACGTTGTACGAGTTGCCGAAATCGTCGGTCATGTCGATCGTGAAGGAGCCGGTGGTGACGAAGGAGATCAGCGTCGTGCCGCTGCCGAGCGGCGACGCCTGGAACGTGAACCTTGCGAGCAAGCCTGATCCGACGGGGCCGGGGCTGCCGCTGCCGCCGTCCGTCGAGGGGCAGCCGAGCCGGAGCGTCGCGATGCCGCCGCCGTCGACGTTGATGAGGGGCGGGATGCACGACGCCGCGCGGCCGGTGCTACCGAGGTAGGTGGGATCGCCACCACCGCTGACGTAGTTGATCTGCGTCGCGTCGTACGTAAAGACGACGTCGTAGGCGGCGAGCGGCGAGTCGTTGCTGCCGGTGACGTCGAAGGTGAAGGTCTGCCCCTGATTGACGTTGACGGCGGAGAAGTTGCCGAAGGCAAACGTGCCGCTGTTGACGGCGGCGGCGGGGGTGTGGCCGGAGAAGAGGATGAAGGAGCCGGTGACGCCGGCGGCGAGCAGGATCGCGAGGGCGAGGAAAGCCGGCAGGCGCTTGAGCCTGCGGGCACACTGTGCCACGAAGTCCGTCGAGGGCTTATCCACGCAACGTACCCTTCATGCCTGACAACGCTGCATGCACCTCCGCCATATCGACCCGCAGCGGCGGCCGCGACAGATACGAAGGCGCAGCCCATCCGTCGGCTGCGCTCCCCCGAACGTCAGTCCGCGACGATGCGTCGCAACGATCCCTGCTGCGTGCCAGCTTCCGTGCTGTGCGTTGTGGCGGGCGCGGCGTGGCAACACCGCGTGTTCTATAGGGTAGCTTCCAGCGGCGGCCTGGGGCGCCGCCGGATCTATCAGCCTCTGTTTCTTGAGTTGTACCGATCATACGAACGGATTCAGCGTTCTGTCAATGAAATCCGGGTAGTAATGGCGTTAAACGTTGACGCAGCTCCTTGACGGAGAGGCCGTCTGAGATGGGTCATCGGGAACGCTGGCCCGTTCGCTCGTAAGATTTTGGGCGGCCGGCGGTCTTATCATCGGAGGCGTACGCGTATCCCGCGTGCGAGTTCGACATGGTATCGTGCTGCTCATTCTTCCCGCGCCGCTGCCCGCGACAGATCGCGTGCCGCTACGCGGGACAAGCCGCGCGCCGGCATGCCCTCCGGCTGTTCGCGACACCTCTGGAGGCGCTATGGACGACGCGCTGCTCGTCAGCCGGGCGATGGCCGGCGACCTCGACAGCTTCGGCCAGCTCTACGACCGCTACTTCAACCGGATCTACGACTTCGTGTGGCGCGTCGTGCGCGACGCCGATGACGCGGCGGACGTCACGCAGGACGTCTTCATAAAGGCGATGCAGGGTCTCGGCGGCTTGTCGAAGACATCGAGCTTCAAGTCGTGGCTCTTCACGATCGCCCACAACGCCGCGGTGACGCGGGCGGAGCGGGCTGGCCGGACGGTGCCGCTGCCGGCGCCGGTGCACGAAGAGGCGTTCGGGACCTTCGATGTGCCCGACCCGTGCCGGCTCGATGATCCCGAGATCGCGGCCGGCGATCACGAGCTGGCGGCGCTCGTGTGGGAGGCGGCGACGGCGCTCAACCCGCGCGACTATGCGCTGCTCGATCTGCATGTGCGGCAGGGGATGGACAGCGCCGAGATCGCCGGCGTGATGAACGTCAGCAAGGGCAACGCGTACACGATGGTCAGCCGGATGAAGACGGCGGCCGGCGACGTGATCGGCAGTTACATCGTCGCGCGACGCGGCAGCAAGGATTGCGAGCTGCTGCAGACGGTGCTCGCCGAGCATGAGTTTCCGCCGTACACGGAGCAGGTGCGGAAAGCCGTCGACGCGCACATCAAAGAGTGCGAGACGTGCCAGCAGTCGCGAGAGAATCTTGTCGCGCCGCTGGAGATCTTCGGCGCGTTCGCGATGGTGCCGGCGCCGATGGCGCTCAAGGGAGACCTCTGGGGCAACATCGCGGGCGGCTGGAACATCGGCGGGCCGGGGGCGACGGCTGAAGACGGAGCGAGCGCGGCGAGCATGCGCCGGCCGGCGTCGTCGCCGATCGCGCCGCTGCCGCCGAACCCGTACGGATCGATCGCGGCAGCGGGCGCCGGCGCGGCGATCGGCGCGGGCGGTGTGGCCGCGGCGGATGCCGGTGGTTTCGGCGGCGGTGGCGGCGACGATGACGTGCACACGGCGTCGCTGCCGATGTCGGACGATGGTTGGGATCGGAACAAGATCATGCTGTTCGCCGGGGCGGCGATCGGCCTGCTGATCTTCGCGTTCGCTGGCGGCGCGCTGATCTCCGGCGCGTTCGGTGGTGGCGGCGGTGGGGGCGGCAGCGGAGTCGCGACTGCGACGCGCACGGCGACGGCGGCGCGATCGGGGACGGCGGTGACAACGACGACGCCGGGCGTCTCGGTGCAGACGCCAACGCCGAACCTGACGCCGTCGAAGACGCCGCAGCCGGCACCGACGGAGACCGAGGCGCCGACGGAGACGCCGATTCCGCCTCCGCCACCGACGAGCACGCCGCCACCGGCGGTCACGCCAACGCGGGTGGTGCGACCGACGGCGACGGTGCCGCCGTCGCCGGCGCCGAGCCCGACACGCACTGCAATCGCGCCGAAAGGCACGGCGACGCCCTGCTCGCCGAACGGCTGCCCGCCGATCCAGTAAGGGACCGGGAAACCACAGATTTCACGGATTTCACGGATCTTGTTGTTGGGGGTTCGGGGAGTAGTGGTCTTCGTTGGGCGCTGGATCACGGGGGGAAACCACCCTGGCTCGCGCCGTTCGCGAGGGCGATGCAGATTTCACAGATTTCACAGATTTTTGATTGTGGGTTTCTCGGGGAGTCGTAGTCCCTCGTTCATGCTGGACGGAGGGAACCAAACTTGAGTGCGAAAGTCGTCTGATCGCTGAAAGTTCCTGATTCCCTTGGCACAGAGGACGGTGGCCGGGGCCGATGATGACTGTAAGGGGCGTCGCGGTCAGGCGCGACGATTCGGTCATGCGTCGGAATATGGCAGGGTCTGAGGCGAAGGAGCCGCTCGCGGCCAGTCTCTTCGACTCGTCCACGCTCAGCGAGCGCAGCCTGCGGATGGAGGCGCTGATCGCGCGGCTGCGCATGCTCATCGTGATCATGAACACGCTGCTGGTGGCGTTCGCGCTCGACACGCGCGGCATGCATGTCGATGCGACGTGGGCGATCCTCGGCTTCGCCTACTTGTACAGCATTCCGATCGTCCTGCTGCAGCCGTACCGGCGCTGGCGGCTGTTCCAAACGAGCATGTCATCGGCGGCGCTGGACTCAGTCGCGATCGCGATGTTTATCGCCGCGACGGGCGGCTCGATGAGTCCGTTCTTTCCACTCTATTATCTATCCGTCGCCGCGATCGCCATGCGCTTCGAGCTGCGGCAGGCCGTGATCGGATGCGGCATCTACGCGTTCACCTACGCGATCGCGTACTTCGTCAACTGGGATCCCGGAATGAACGACCTTGGGATTCTGGTGATGCGGTGCGCGTACATGCTCTTCATCTCGGTCGGCGTCGGGCACCTGGCGCGCGAAGAGAACAGCCGCTCGCAAGAAGTCGAGGTGATCGAGAAGCTCAACGCGGAGAACGCCAAGCTTCTCAGTAAGAAGGAGAAGGAGGCGCGCATCGATCGGCTCACGGGCCTCCTCAACCGGGGCTCGTTTGAGAAGGACGCGCAGAAGGAGCTACGGCGCGCGCGCGCGAGCGGCGGCTACTTCAGCGTGCTGTTCTGCGACATGGACAGGCTGAAGCGCATCAACGACGAACTGGGGCACGACGCGGGCGATCGCATCTTGCGGCAGGCGGCGCTGGCGCTGAAGCGCGGCCTGCGATCGCAGGATCTCGTCGGGCGCTATGGCGGCGACGAGTTCGTGATCGTGCTGCCGAGCCTGACGCGCGAGTCGGCGTGGGATCGGGCTGAAGGGCTGATCGAGAATATGAAGGCGCTCAACGAGGGGCTGCCGGACGGCCTGCACGTCGGCCTCAGCGTTGGCATCGCGTCGTTCCCGTTCGATGCGCAGGATTATCCGACGCTCGTCAAACTCGCCGATCAGGCGATGTACCTCGGCAAGCGCGAAGGCGGCAGCCGCGTCCGCACGGCCAACGACCTGCGGCTCTTCTGGGAAGAAGTGCCGCGGACGGCGTGAGTAGCGGATAGCGGCGGATAGCGGCGGATAGCGGCGGATAGCGCTGAGAGTGTCGCTGTCGATCCGCTACCGCGCGAGGGCGTAGCTCACCGAGCGACGCACATGCGTCTCACCTCAATAACTAACGACTAATCCCTGGCCCGACGAGATCCAGGAACTGCTTGAGCATGCGCGCTGTCGCGCCCCAGATCAGGTGGTCGTGGAAGCGGTAGGAGTAGGCGGTGATCTCGCGGCCCTGGTAGGTGCGCGGCTCGGCGACGACGTTCAGATCGTCGAGCAGATGCGGCAGCGGCACTTCGATGATCTCGGCGACCTCGATCTCGCTGTGTACGAAGGCGTAGGGGCCGGGTTCGGTGATTCGGCCGACGAAGGGGCGCACGAGGAAGTTCGAGATCGTGATCATCTCGTCGAGTTGGCCGAGCAGCTCGATGTGGTCGATCGCGACGCCGATCTCCTCCCACGTCTCGCGGACGGCGGTGAACGCCAGATCGGGGTCGGTGGCGTCGAAGGCGCCGCCGGGGAACGAGATCTGGCCCTTGTGATGCTCGACAAGTTCGGAGCGGCGCGTGAAGAGGACGTGCGTCTCGTCGCCGTTGTCGTACAGCGGCAACAGCACGGCTGCCTTCGGCAGCGACGGTTCGTCAATGTATGACGGTGTGAAGGCGTCGAGCCGCGCGCGGATCTGGTCGAGCATGGTGCGAGCGTACCGAAGTCGGCCGCGTGCGGCACACGACGCTGTTCGTGTCGAGCAGGAACGACAGGTTGGATCCACGAAGGGCGACGAAGGAGCACGAAGGGAAGGGAAGGGGACGAGGTAGATGTCGGCGTTTTGCAGCGCTACGCTCGCGATTCCATGAAACGATCGTGTCGCCGGTCAGCTCGTGCGAGCGCCTCGGTCGTGCCGGGATGCTTGGCAGCTCGATCCAACGATCCGCCGGCGGATCGATGCAATCTGACTCCGGAAATAAACTTCCGGGATCATGCACAGATCGAACAGCGGCGGTCGATGCTGTGCGTAGGGGAAGGACGTCCGCTACCGGCACGGCGAAATCCGCTGCCCGGCCGCAGGCATCCGCAAACGGCGGCTCGCTCATCGTCATCGGTTGGACACCTAGATGGGGGTAGCCATGCGCCGTTTCGCGCTCTTCGTCGTTCTCGCCGCCACGTTAGTTTCTCTCGGCTTGGCGTCGCTGCGCCGGGCCGATCCCGTCGCGGCGGCGAACCAGCCGCCGGTCGTCACGATCACCTCGCCCTCGAACGGCGACGTCTTCGCGCTCGGCGACACGATCGTCTTCGCGGGGACGGCGATCGATCCGGAAGACGGGCCGCTCAGTGGTTCGTCGCTGGCGTGGATCATGCCGCCGGGGACATTTCTCGGCGCGGGAAACTCGTTCACGCTGCCGGCGGCGGCGCTGCCGCAGGGGCCGCAGATCGTGCGGTTCTTCGCGACCGACAGCCGCAGCCTGCAGGCGATCACGCAGGTGAGCATCTGGATCGGGCCGAACGCGCCGACGAACACGCCGACGATCACGCCGACAGCCACGTCGACGCCGACGCGCACGAACACCCCGACATCGACAGCGACGCGCACCAGCACGCCAACGCCGACAGCGACGCGCACGAAGACGGCGACCGCGACGACGACACCAACTTTCACGCCGGCGACGCAAACGGCCGTGCCTGCCAGCCCGACGCGCACATCTACTCGCACATCGACACCGCAGCCATCAGCGACGCGCATCACGCCGACGCGGACGTCGCAGCCGTCACGAACGCCGACATCGACACGAACGCCGCGGCCAACGGCGACGCCGGTGACCAGCGACTGCCGGGCGGATCTCAATCACAACGGTCACATCGGCTGGCACGATGTGATGATCGAGTTGGAGGCGGTGCTGCATCACCGGCACGACGCGCGCTTCGACATCAATAACGACGGCGCCGTGAACTTCGACGATGTGCGTGCCGTGATCGCGCAAGTCGGCCGCCGCTGCGGCGATGGCGCACCGGGCGGGGGCCAGCCGACGTCGACCGCGACGGCAACGGAAACGGCGACGCCGACCACGACCGCGACGGCGACGCAAACGCCGACGCCGCTCGTGGACTGACGGAGCTCGTTGGTGGAGTGGGTGAGGCCGGGGCTGTTCTCCCGGCCTCGCCGTTTGTAGTTGGCTTGACGTTCTTCGTGTCGCGCGCCGCGGCTGCATCTGTTGCCGTCGATCGACCGGCGACGTGCGCCTAGGACCTTGACGTTCCGAGAGTGCGGATGGGTGATTCCCGACGAGTTAGTGCGATTCGTTGATCTCTGCGCCTGCTTCTTCACGCTGCCGCAACGTGCTGGGAGTGATGCTGTTGGTGAAGGCTCTGAAGCCAGATGCAGGCGGAAGCGAGGACAAATGCAGAGAACGAACACGAGGCCGATGCGGACGAGCACGTCGCGGAGCATCAGTGATGTCGAGACGTGGCTGGCGAACAGCCTGGCGACACTGCTGGCAGGGGCGGCAATCGCGGCGGGTGTGATCGGGCTGCTGGTGGCATTCGGGTACGTCAACGGCGCCAACAGTATCAACCACTTCAATGACGGCATGATCTGGCTCGTGATGGGTCTGGTTCTCGGTCTGGGCGCCAACGTCTTCCGCCGCGAGCATCACGTCGTCGAGAGCCCGGAGATGATGGCGCCGCCGCCGCGCGACACGATGATCGACGATCGCCCGGTCGATCGGCCGATGCGCCGCCAATAGCAATCAACACCCTTACGCCAACGATGTGGGCCCGCCTATGGCGGGCCTTCGTCGTGCCCTGCGATCGCACGCCGCCTCGACGCCGCGCCACGCCTTTCGTACAATCGCGCTGATGCCGAATGATCGTATTGCGCGGCCGCACGAGTCGGTGCGACGGCGCCTCGAAGAGCGCGAGCAGCGCTTCGCCGCGGGCGCGATGCGCGTGGTCGAGACACGCGGGCGCGTGCGGCCGGAGCAGCCGTCGGATATGCGGACGGAGTTCCAGCGCGACCGCGATCGGATCATCCACAGCAACGCATTCCGCCGCCTCAAGCACAAGACGCAGGTATTCATCGCGCCGCCGGGCGATCACTACGTGACGCGGCTCACGCACACGCTCGAAGTCGCGCAGATCGGGCGTACGATCGCGCGAGGGCTCGATCTCAACGAAGATCTGACGGAAGCGATCGCGCTCGGTCACGATCTCGGACATACGCCGTTCGGGCATGCGGGCGAACAGGCGCTGGGCAAGCTGCTGCCGGACGGCTTCCGGCACAACGAGCAGAGCGTGCGCATCGTCGATTTCCTCGAGCCGGGATCATCGGGCGCGCCCGGCGCCGGCCTCAACCTGACGTGGGAGGTGCGCGAGGGCATCCTCAAGCACTCGAAGCCGCAGGAGGGCATCTTTCAGGAATTGAAGGAGCGCCACTGGTCGGCCGATGAGTGGGGCGCGCCGCTGGCGTCGACGCTCGAGGGGCAGATCGTGCGGCTCGCCGACTTCGTCGCGTATCTCAATCACGACATCGTCGACGCCGTGCGCGCGGGACTGCTGCGGACGGAGGATCTGCCGCATACGGCGCGGCGCGTGCTCGGCGAGACGCACTCGCAACGCATCGACACGCTCGTCAGCGACATCGTCGATGCATCGTGGGACGGCGCGCAGACGGTGCGCACCGGCGACGCGACGATGCCGGCGATCGCGATGAGCGCCGACGTATCAGCGGCGACGGACGAGCTGCGCGGGTACTTGTTCGAGAACGTGTATCTGTGGGAAGAACGGCTGGCCGAGGCCGATCGCGCGCGACGGCTGATCGAATTTCTCTGGGCGTACTTGATGGCGCACCCGCAAGAGTTCACGGCGTCGGCGTACACGCGGGCCGACGATCCGCTGGCGCGCCGCATCGCCGACTACATCGCCGGCATGACGGATCAGTTCGCGATCGCGGCGGCGAATCGGCTGGGGTTTGTGGAGGTGTGATGCGAGCAGCGTGCAATCGACGTTCGACCCGCTGGACGCCGGCCAACTTCCTCCAGGAGACGCACCGGGCGAGAAGTCGCCACCTGATGCTCGCCCTCGTCGCCAAAAGCTGGAGGCGCGCCCCAGCTCTCAGCTCAAGGCGTGGCGACTGAGTCGACGAGCGGCAGGGTGATGAGCGCGTAGGTGTCGGCCAGCGCCGCGGCGCGGGCCGGCTGATGCGCCAACCATGTCGGATCAGTCGTAAGCGCGCGGAAGGCGGCGTGGCTGGGGAAGCGGTTGAGGCGCACCTGTTCCCACGGCCGGCCATCACCGACGAGTACGCTCTCCACCTCAAAGACCGCGAGTGGGCGGATGCCGAGTGGCAACGCGCTCAAGCCGAGAGACTGTTCGTACGCGGTGATTGCGTCACGGCCCGAGAGGTCGGGCTTGCCGGGCTCAGTGCTGGCAACGCGGTCGGCGAAGTGCATCAGGTGCACCATCGTAAACGAGGAGTCCTCCGCAGTGGGCGGATATGGAAGCGACATCGTGTCCACGGGCGGAAGAGCGGGGAGGTCTTTTCGCTCTGTCACCATCACGATCGACTTCTCGACCGCGGCGTCCTTGTGCACGGAGAGCTGCTGGAAGTCTGGCCGCTCCAGCATGCTGACGAACGCATGGCGGCTGGGGTACCGGACGATGGCGATCTGGTCCCACTTCGTGTCGCTACCGATCAGCTGCTGCTCGACGTTGGAGACGAACACAGGCCGCGCACCGATCTCCAGCAGGATCGGCAGGACGTTGTAGCGGTTGTTCGCTTCAAGGCCGCTGATCGTGGCGTCGTGGCCGTCCGGATACTTGGCGAACTGGCGGAACTTGATGAAGTTCACCATGTAGAAGGGGGCGTCATGCTCCACGGTCATCATGCGGCGAAGCTCGTCGCGGTTGAATTCACCGAATGATGGTCCTCCGTCGGCCAGGATGGCGTCTATGCGACGGCCGATGTCGTCGGTGGTGGGAGCCGTCGGGGAAGACGCAGACGGCGTTGGGCTCTTATCGCCTCCGGAGCCGCTCGAGCACGCGGCCGCCGATAAGACGGTGGCGCCAGCGGCGATGATCGTCGCGAACCTTATCCACGTCACAGAGACCCCCGACACTCAATTCAGCAAAATCGAAACCGCTGCACGGTAGCAGGCGCACTCGGCGCGGATCCAGCTTCCGGTCGTTCACGATTACCGTGCCGAGTCGGGATCGCCAAAGCAAGACCATAGACTTTTCCGCCGACTTTCGTCGCCAATGCCCAACGCGCAGTCAACCGCGAACGGGCTCTCCTGCGGGGAGTCTTCGACGGCCACATCGGGCCGCCCCTACAAACATGTGCGCTGACCGCCGCACTGATACATCGCGGGACGGCACGAAGGACGCAGGTGGCGCTGCGTCCTTGTGCGGTGGCCGCCAGTGGATGTTCTGTTAGTTGACCATCGCCGCTTCTTGCGGGCGCTGGCGCTCTTCGACGACGATCTGGTGGACGCGCTGCCGCGATACTTTGAAGTGCTCCGCCAGCCGCGACTGGTTGCCCTTCGCGAGGCAATCCCGCTCGAGCAGATAGCGGACGGCGATGCGAAGCTTCATGGTGCGTTGTGGATCCCGCTTGGCCATTCCTGGTGTCTCCGTCTCTCTCCGATGCGACATTGACGATGAATCTGCGTGCTCTCCGCTTTGCTACGACGCACGCACGGGCGACTGTGCGGGTACAGCCTCCCGTTGGTTCCGTTCGAGGGCGCGCCGTTCTTCGACGACGAGCTGGTGGACGCGCTGGCGCGATACGTTGAAGTGCTCGGCCAGGCGCGACTGCGAGCCCTGCGCGAGCGTCCCGTGTTCGAGCATGTAGCGGATGGCGGTGCGAAGCTTCTCGGTGCGCTGCGGATCGCGTTTGGGCATTTCTGCTTCTCCGACTACCTTGACATGAGTTAGAACGAGCAATCGGCGGCGGCGTTACGCCCGCAGCGCCGCCAGTAGTTCGAGCGAAGGAGAAGCACAGATGTCCGACGCGACCGCGATTAGTGAGTTACTTGACAAAATGACCAGCGAACGCGAGGCGCTGCTCACGGAAGCGGAGGCGCTTTCGGCCGACGCGGCCGACTTCGCGCCCGCCGACGGTGAGGGCGAAGCGCAGTGGACGCCGAAAGAGCAGCTGGCCCATCTCGCCGAGATGGAGACGGCCTACCGCGCCTGGGTCGAGAAGGCGCTCGCCGAGGACGCGCCCGACCTCACGGGCGTCACCGGCGAGCGGCCCGAGATCCGCATTCCGCAGGCGAAGTCGCGGACGCTGCCGGAACTGACGGCGCAGCTTCGTCAGCAGCGCGCCGTCACGATTGACCTCATCAAATCGATGACGCCGGAGCAGTTCGACCGGAAGGCGTCACAGCCGATGTTCGGCAGTCTGACGGTGATGCAGTGGCTGCGGTCGTACTACCGGCACGACCGCATGCATCGGGACCAGATGGCCGGCCGCGACCCGGCGTACAAGCCCAAGTTCGTCGGCGGAGCCGAGCCGGATCAGCGGCGGGGGTGATCGTGGTTCGAGGCGCCGCGAGTCG
This sequence comes from Dehalococcoidia bacterium, assembly GCA_038211505.1. GTDB lineage: Bacteria > Chloroflexota > Dehalococcoidia > DSTF01 > JACRBR01 > JBBQVO01. Next base: position 20,579 of record JBBQVO010000006.1, read on the forward strand.
GGAGTGGCCGCGATGGTGGATTGCGGGCGATGTGAGAGGTTGGATGTTGGAGGTTGGATCGCCTGCTGCGGCGGTTGGTGGCGGTCGGCTCCGTGACTCGCAGGGCAATGCCGGTGTCATTCTGAACGCAATGACGCTGTCATTCTGAATGGTGACCGTGTCATTCTGAACGCAGTGAAGAATCTCTCCGATGTCACGACGGCAGCAGTGCTACGTCGAGAATCGGATGTGAGTGAGGCCTGCTCCTCGTACTCCGGAGAGATTCTTCACTGCGTTCAGAATGACAGGTGGCCTTCGGGGGCCACCATCCGGCGTCTCGATATTGCCAGCGAATGAATCGCGAACGTTTGCGGAATTTTGTTCTGATTGGCTTGACAAGCGCGCACCTTTGTTCTACAGTACGTTTGTTCTGAACAGGAGGTTCGACGCCATGCAGTTCGCCATCGTCATGTCACTCGTGCTCTTCATCTCCACCGCCCTGCTGCTGTACCAGTTCCTCGCCGGCAGCCTTGTTGGCGCCGACGAAGATGCGCCGTCCTGGCCGCGCCGCACGCATCGCGCGCACTAGCGCAGCTCGCTGGCCGAAACGCCCGCAACCAACCCAACGCGTCGTTTCCTGAGACATTGAGCCTTGCCCGCCGCCTTTCGTGCGGCAGCGAGCTTTGCGTCTCGTTCTGTCTCATGAACGGTCGCCCCCACGTCCTGCCGGGAGCGACCGTTCGCCATTTCTGCGATCTGGCTCACCAGAGGTTTGTTTGGGGTCTTCATCGCGCTTGCGCTCGGAACTCACATTTCTTGACGCCGTCCTCGACTGGCTATTGATTCTTGAGACATGGCGTCCGATACTGTGATTGAGCGAATGCTCAAAGCGATAGCTCAAACAGGATCGGGCGATGTCGACGCTCACTAGCACCACTCCTCAACGGATCATCGATGCGGCGTTCGCTCAGTTGCGGGATGCGGGGCATCGGGGGGCGACGGCTCGCGGCATCGCTGCCGCCGGGGGCTTCAATCAGGCGCTGATCTTTTATCACTTCGGCAGCGTCGAACATCTGCTGATCGCGGCGCTCGACCAGAGCGCCGAGGCGCGGCTGGCGGCCTATCGCGACCGATTCGAAGGCGTGACGTCACTGCCAGAGCTGGCGAATGTGGCGCGCGATCTCTATCGAGAGGATGTCGGCAGCGGCCATGTGAAAGTGCTGGCGGAGCTCGTCGCGGCCGGCGCGTCGTCGCCCGAGCTCGGGCGCGCTGTCGCGGCGCGCGTCGCGCCGTGGCTGGCGTTCACGCGCGAGACGATCGAGCGGCTGCTTGCGGGCTCGCCGCTCGCCGCGCTGCTTTCGCCGGACGATGCGGCGTTCGCGCTGACGTCGCTCTATCTCGGCATGGAGTTGCTGACGAACCTCGACGGCGATGCGTCGCGTGCGGATGCGCTGTTTGAAGCCCTGATCCGCTTGGCGTCGCTGCTATCGGCGTTCATGCCGGCGGCGCAGGAGGGTGCATGATGATCAGTGCTGTGTCACGCGACGCGACACCAGCCGGCGGCCTCTACGCATCTGTCACCCGCGGCCGCATCGACGATCTGCCGACGGCAGTTCGGCGCTTTCACTACAGCGATAGCGGCGTGAGGGCCGTCGGCGCATTCGATGTCAAACATGGAACCTCGCCGCTTGCTCGCGTGGTCGCGATCATGCTGCGATTGCCAGCAGAGGGGAGATCGCGCGCCGTCGTCGCCACGATCACGCGTCGCGGCGGGATCGAAGAGTGGCGGCGCTCGATCGGCGGCCGAACACTGAGGACGCAACAGCAACGCTCAGGCTCCCTGCTTGCTGAGCGCATGGGTCCGTTCGAGTTGTTGTTTCGAATCGAGATCGAGGGAGGGGCGCTGGTGTTCACGACGGAGGGTGCAGCGATCCGTTTCGCGATGTTGCGACTTCCGCTATTGCCACTCTTCCGCCCACGTGTGTCTGCCCGTGTGACATCAGCGACTGGCAGCGGCATGGTTGTCGAGGTAGCCGTCGCGCTCCCGTTCGTTGGGACGCTGCTCTCGTACCACGGAACAATCGAGGAGGTGATGCCATGATGATCGTCTTGATACTGCTCGCCGTTCAGGCGGGGCTTGGCGCGTTCGACACGCTGTACTTTCACGAGTGGCGCGCGCGCCTGGTCGCTCGCGTGCCGACGACGACCGACGAACTACGCCTGCACGCGATCCGGGATTTCGTCTACGCCATCCTGTTCGCGACGCTGCCGATCCTCGCCTGGCGTGGCGCCTGGACGGGCGTCCTGGTCGTCCTGTTGATCGTCGAGATCGTCGTCACGATGGGTGACTTCATCGTCGAGGAGCGGGTGCGCAAACCGATGGGCGGCGTATTCCCGGGCGAGCGCGTGACGCACGCCCTGATGGGGATCGTGTATGGCGCCATGCTGGGCTACTTCGTGCCCGTGCTGCGCGACTGGGTATCAGAGCCGACGGCGATTGCGCCCGACGGTGCGGGCATCCCGCTCGCCTTCACACTGCTGCTGCTGGCAATGGCAGCGGGCGTCTTCGTCTCAGGAGTACGCGATACATACGCGCTGCTGCAGCTGCCGCATGGAAGGTGGCCGTGGCTGAAGGAGGCGAGCGCATGATCCGTCGACGGAGCTTGCACCGTGCGACGTTTGCGGCGGCGGCGATCTACAACGTTTGTTGGGGCATCTATTGCGTGATCGATCCGCAGTGGTTGTTTCGGTTGACGGGCGGCGCGGCTGCTGATCGCGCTGAGGTGGTGTCGGCGCTGGGGCTCGTGATCGGGTTGTACGGGGTGTTGTACTTCGAGGTCGCGCGCGATCCGGAGCGCGGCGCGATGATCGCATGCGTTGGTCTCGCGGGCAAGGTGTTGGGGCCACTGGGCGTGGCGTACACGGTGATCCAGGGCACGTGGCCGGCATCGACGTTCGTCGTCTGCGCGAGCAACGACTTCATCTGGATCGCGCCGTTCGCGCTGTATTTGTACGACGTCGCACACGTGCGGACGACGCCGACGCGTCGTGGCGACGACGCGTTGACGACGGGTTGATTCTCTTCGCATCGTCTTTGCGAGTCTGGGCTCTCTTGCGATGGATGCAATCGAGTGTCGAAGCGCGGGCTCGTCGAACAGTCAGCGTCGGCGCCACCCCGCACGGGCTGGAAAGCCCCCGCTACATGGGTGATGCAACCGCGCCGTAGTTGAGGTGAATGTAGGTACATCGCGTTCCTGCGCGTTGCGTTTAAACGGTCGGCGTCGAGTCCCTCCGCGCGGGCTGAAACGCCCGCGCTACAGATGCTGCCGACGCGGAAGACGCGCGGCGGTTGGGGTGCATGTAACGACGCATTGGTCGCGCGTTGCGTTAGCTTCGTCAGCGTCGAGCTCACCCCCGCGCGGGCTGGAAAGCCCGCGCTACAGGGTGATGAAACCGCGCCGCGCTTAGGCGGCGCTCACAGCGACCAATTCACTTGAGGCGTTGCCGAGCAACTGAGTACGCTGAGTACGTGGACGCCGTTACGTGCGATGCCAGGCGGCGTAGGCGGCGCGGCGCGAGAGGCCGAAGCGGCGGGCGATTTCGGCGACGCCGTCTTTTGATGATGCGCCGGCGGCTTTCATGTCGGCGATCGCGGCATCGATATCGACGTCTGCGGGCGGCGGCGCTGATTGCGGATCGATGCCTTCGATGACGAGCGTAAACTCGCCGCGCGGATTGTCGAAATGCGACAGTGCACCGCTGATCGTGCCGCGCCAGATCTCCTCGTATGTTTTCGTCAGCTCGCGGCAGACGGCGATGCGGCGATCACCGAGCGCGGCCAGCGCATCCTCCATCGTCGCGCGTACGCGGTGCGGCGATTCGTAGACGACGAGCGTGTCGCCGGAGATCGCGGCGTCGGTGAGCGCCCTGCGCCGCGGGCCGCCCTGCCGCGGCAAGAAGCCGAGATAGTGGAATCGACGCGACGGCAGGCCGCTCGCGGCGACAGCGGCGATCACGGCCGAAGCGCCCGGCACGGGCACGACGTCGTGGCCGGCGGCGATCGCCGCGACGACGAGATCGTGGCCGGGGTCGCTGATCGCGGGCATGCCGGCATCGCTGACGAGCGCGACGTCGCCGTCGTCGAGCGCGGCGAGCAGCGCCGGCGTCTTCGTAGCCTTGTTGTGATCGTTGTAGCTGGTGAGGCGCGCGTCGATCTCGAAATGCTTGATTAGCAGGCCGGCGGCGCGCGTGTCCTCGGCGGCGATCAGCGGCGCTTCGCGCAACACGCGGATGGCGCGTAGCGTTATGTCTTCGAGATTGCCGATTGGGGTGGCGACGAGGAAGAGCTTGCTCACAATGCGTCGTGGGGATTCCGCCGCGACGGGTCGAAGCGAACGGTGTTACGATGTATACAGATCATCTATTTCGGCCGAAATCCTTGACTGAAATGGCTTCACGGCGGTAGAGTTCATCAAATATACCCCGACGTTCCCGTAAGGGAGCGCATAAGCATTGGAACAACCGATGAAGTAGCGCAGAACCGGTAGGAAACCTCCGCCGGCCTCGATCACGTCATACCCGGGCAGGGGAAGGACTCGACGGGGACCCAGGAAGAAACAGCCCAAGGCGGGCAGGCCCGGCGGCAATCATGGAGGTACGACCTATGTCCCAACCGCAGTTCAAAGAGATGCGCCGCGCCTACGGGTTCGATGATGTCGCGATCGTGCCCGGCGGCCACCACACGATCAACCCCGAACTCGTCGAACTCTCCTTCAAACTTGGCAACCTGGAATTCGAACTCCCCTTCCTCGCCGCCGCGATGGACGGCGTCGTCGACGTCCGTCTCGCGACGGAATTCTCGAAGCACGGCGGTCTCGCGGTGCTGAATGTCGAGGGCGTGCAGACGCGCTATGACGATCCGGATCCTGTGCTGAAGGAGCTCGCCGAAGCGTCGAAAGAAGACGTGACGGCGTTGATGCAGAAGGTGTACAGCGCGCCGATTCAGCCGAATCTCGTCGGTGAGCGCGTGCGGCAGATCAAGGCCGCGGGCGGCGTCGCGGCCGTCAGCGCGACACCGATGAACACGAAGAAATTTGCGCCGATCGCGCGCGACGCCGGCGTCGATGTCTTCGTCGTGCAGTCGACGGTGACGAGCGCGCGCCACGTGTCGCGCAGCGAGAAGGGTCTGATTTTCGACGAACTCGTGCAAAACATGCGCGACATCCCCGTCATCGTCGGCAACACCGTCACGTTCTCCGCGACGAAGGAACTAATGGAGACGGGCATCGCGGCCGTGCTCGTCGGCGTCGGGCCCGGCGCGGCGTGCACGAGCCGCGAAGTGCTCGGCATCGGCGTGCCGCAGGTGACCGCGACGATCGATGCCGCGGCCGCGCGCGACACCTACTATCGCGAGACGGGCCGCTACGTGCCGATCATCACCGACGGCGGCGTCAGCAACGGCGGCGCGCTGTGCAAGTCGTTCGCCGCCGGCGCCGATGCCGTGATGCTCGGATCGATCCTCGCCGCCACGGCGGAAGCGCCGGGCCGCGGCCACCACTGGGGCATGGCGACGCCGCACGGCGAGCTACCGCGCGGCACCCGCGTGAAAGTTTCGATCGACACGACGTTGCGGCAGACGCTGTTCGGGCCGACGTCGCGGACCGACGGACGAGAGAATCTCGTCGGCGCATTGCGCACGGCGATGGGCACGTGCGGCGCGCGCACGATCCGCGATTTCCAGAAGACGGAGATGGTGATCGCGCCGGCGATTAAGACGGAAGGGAAGTCGTACCAGATCGCGCAGGGGTAGTCGCGCGCGTCGTCTGTGACAGGTAAACAAGAGAGGGTTCCGGATGAGGAACCCTCTCTCTTTTTTGGCCGAAGATGGAAGGAAGATGGAAGATGGAAGATTGAGGATGGAACTGGCGCTGCCGCCTTCCATCTTCCACACCACACCGTCCACCTTCTCGACGTTTAGTCGGGGCGGAAGGGTTTGCTTAGAACGCTTACCACTGATTGCAGGAGCGTCGGGCGGGGGGCTTCGGCGTTGGCGGCGCTGAATTCGGCGCGGCGACGGTCGTAGGCTTCGCGCTTGTGGGGGGAACCGAGGATCTCGTAGGCCTCGTTGATCAGGCTGAGGCGTTTGGCGGCTTTCTTCGTCGGCTCAGCGTGCAGCTCGTGGGCTTGCTCCCAGTAGCGCTCTTCGATGACGCGCGCGTGGGCACGCGGCGGGCAGCCGAGCACGTTGTAGTAGTCCTTGACCCTGGCCATCGTCATCCCCCTGCGCGCCGTGCAGCCGCGATCGGAATCCGACCGCTCGCCCGAACCGGCGCGCGCCCTCATAGATAGCATCGGCAAGAAGCCACGATTCTTGGGCGGCGATCGTGCGATTTCGCGGCTCAATGCATCGTTGTCGAAGGCGTCGTGCGCGGCTATACTGCCGGAACCCGCGGAAGTAGCTCAGCGGTAGAGCACGTCCTTGCCAAGGACGGGGTCGAGGGTTCGAATCCCTTCTTCCGCTCCATCGAAGCCCGACGCGTCCGCACTCGGCGGACGCTTTTTTCGTGTTTCGGCCCGGAGGTACATCTATGGCGGCTCCGACTCGTCCGATCGACGTCCACTGGTTCTTGCCGACGTCGGGTGACGGCCGGTCGGTCGTCGACTTCTTCCCGGATGCGTCGGGGCGGTTGCCATCGAGCGCACGAAACGCCGACATCGACTACCTGCGGCAGATCGCGCAGGCGGCGGATCGTCTCGGGTTCGTCGGTGTGCTGACGCCGACGGGCGCGTCGTGCGAGGACGCGTGGCTGGTGACGGCGGCGCTGGCGCACGACACGGAGCGGTTGAAGTTCATCGTCGCGTTTCGGCCGGGGTTCGTGCTGCCGACGCTGGCGGCGCAGATGACGGCGACGCTCCAGCGGATCACGCACGGCCGCGTGCTGCTCAACGTCGTCACCGGCGGCGATGCGCCGGAGCAGCAGAGCTTCGGCGACTTCCTCGATCACGGCGAGCGCTACGCGCGGACGGAAGAGTTCATCGAAGTCGTCGGCAAGTGCTTCGAACGCGGCTCGTTCACGTACGAGGGCAAGCACTTTCGCGTCGAGAAGGGCGGCCTCGGGCGGCTGCTCGGCGAGCACGTGCGCGATCACGATCCGGCGGCGGTGCAGCCGCCGATCTACTTCGGTGGCGCGTCGCCGGCGGCGGAACTGGTGGCGGCGAAGCGCGCGGATGTCTATCTGCTGTGGGGCGAACCGCCGGAGTGGGTGGCGGAACGCGTGGCGCGCATGACGGCGCTTGCGGCGGAGCACGGGAGGACGCTGCGGTTCGGCATCCGGCTGCACGTGATCACGCGGGAGCGCGAAGACGAAGCGTGGGCCGCGGCCGAGAGTTTGTTGAGCAAGATGAGCGCCGAGCAGGTGGAGCTGGCTCAGCGGCGGTTCGCGCGCACAGAGTCCGTCGGCCAGCAGCGGATGAACAGCCTGAACAACGGCCGCATCGACATGCAGTCGCTAACGGTGTCTCCGAACTTGTGGTCGGGCATCGGCCTGGTGCGCGGCGGCGCGGGCACGGCGCTCGTCGGGAGTTTCGATCAGGTAGCGGAGCGCATCCGCGAGTACGCAGCGATCGGGCTCGATACGTTCATCTTCTCCGGCTATCCGCATCTCGAAGAGGCGTATGTCGTCGGCGAAGAGATCCTGCCGCGGGTGCGTGATGTCGTCGCGGGCGTGCCGGTGGGCGCGTCGTAACGAACGCTCCAAAACAGCAGTGCCTTTCGCACGCGGCGACCGTTGAGCGGGACGAGGTGGAGTACCACGTCGGTCCGGCTTTGCCGGACGCACAGCCGAGGGCGGCTATGCCACGTGCCTCGTCGGCGCTCGTTCGCAGATTCGGATGCACCACACGAGCTGAACGCCACCCTCGTCTGGGATGGCAAGGTCAGCGGATGGCGTAGAGGGTGCCGTTGACGCTGCCGATGATCAGCGTGCCGTCGGCGGCGATCGCCGGATAGCTATCGACGATGGCGCCGGTGGCGATGTCGAACAGCTTCTCGCCGGCAAAGGTGAAGCCGAGGATGTGGCCGCCCTTCGTGCCGAAGTAGACGTCGCCGCGGGCATCGATCGCGGGCGCCGTCCACACTTCATCGCCGCCCTGATATCGCACGACGAGGCAGCCGGTGTTGACGTCGACAACGTTCATGTACCCCTTGTGATCGCCGAAGTAGACGAGGCCGCCGTCCGTCACCGCGGGCGATGAGTACGAAAGGCTGGTGCGCGGATACCGCCACAACTCCTTGCCGTCGTCGCTGTCGATGCCGTACTCGAAGTCGTCGTTCGTGCCGAAGATGGCGACGCCGTCGCGCGAGACCGCCGGAGAGACCTCGGTGCCGCTGGCGATGTCGAAGTGCCAGAGGATCTCGCCGTGATCGCGCGCATCCTGGAGTGCGACGATGCGGTTGCCGGCGGTGGCGTAGATCGTGCCGTCATCGCCGACGGCGGGGCTACCGAATGACTCGCCGCTGTTGCCGAGATCGTTCTTCCAACGCTCGTGCGCCTGCGTGCGACCGAAGTCGAGCACATGCAGCGCGCCGCTCATGTCGGCGACGGCGATGCTGCCCGGCGCGATGAGGACCGGCGAGAGCGCGAAGCTGTCGAGCTGGTGCATCCACAACAAGGCGCCGGCCGCGTCGAGCGCGAACAGCATGGCGCGCGGCCCCGGCCAGATGATCATGCCGTCGGCGAGCACCAGCGGCGCGCTCGAGAGATCGCTGCCGTAGCGGCCACCACCGTCGAACGTCCAGCGATCGGCGCCGGTGTCGGGATCGAGCGCGTGCAGGACGCCGGCGTTGCTTGATGCGTAGATGGTGCCGTCGGCGGCGATCGCGGCGCCCGGCGTCACGTTGCCCTCGAGCGCGCGCTGCCAGCCAATGTCGCCGGTCTGCGGCCCGACGACGTCCGATTGCGACGAGTGCCGCGCATCGTGCTGAAACTGCGGCCATGCCGATACGCCCTTCGCGGACGGCCGTCCGGCGGCGAACGTCGGCAGCGGCGCCGGGGATGTTGGGCAGCCTTCGGGCGTTGGTGTTGCGGCGGGTGGCTGCGTCGCCTGCGGCGCGGTTGTTTGCGCCGGTGCGGGCGATGACGTCGCTTTCGTGCTCGAGCTGCCGCCGCAGGCGGCCGCGGCGATGCAGGCGACCGTGAGCGTTGCGGCGATGGCGTGGGGGCTGATAGCGATCACTCGTGCACGGTACTCGTCTCGCGCGAGCTGGTGGCGGCGCGATCCTTACGTTTCGGTGACGATCGCGACGGATGCTGTCGCGTGTTGCGCCGACGCGCGATGATGAAAACGAAGTGCGGTGGTGGCCGAGCACCTCACCCCCAGCCCCTCTCCACGCAGTGGAGAGGGGAGATCTCTGACGGGTGGCTCAAGCTATTTTCAGGGCAGGGCACAGAGACAACAGAAGGTGTCACTTCGATCGTCGATGAAAAGCGAATTGCGCTGGCGGCCCGGGCACCTAACCCCCGGCCCCTTCCCGGCGCGGGAAGGGGAGTTCGATTGTGCGCCTCACAGCGAGTCGGGGATGAGATGGCAGAGATTGGCATGAGTCAGTCGCACGCACGCCGGATCGCGGTGGTTGCGATCGCGATCGCGGCGATCGCTAGCGCCGCTTGCGGCGGTGGCGCCGGTGGCGCGCCATTGCCGCGGATGATGGCCGCGCGGGATGGCGTGCCGCTGCGGGTGGAGCGGGTGGTGGGGGCGAAGGTGGCGGCGGCGTTTGCGTTTGCGCCGGCGGATGGGCGGTTGTGGTACGGGGAGTTGGAGACGGGGCGGATCATCTCCGGCGGGAAGACGCGGTGGGACTTCGCGGTGTCGCGCGGCGGCGAGAGCGGCATCGAGAGCATCGCGATCGCGCCGGACGGCGGATCGCTCGTTGCGTACATCTCGGTGCCGAAGGGCGATCCGTCGGACGCGAGCGCGGACGGCGGCGAGGCGATGGTGAGCCGCGTCGTGCGGCTGACAATCGACGGCGAGGCGCTGCGCGATCCGGCGACGATTCTGGAAGTGCCGTCGACAGGCATCCACAACGCGGGCGCAGTCGGGTTCGGGCCGGACGGCCTCCTGTACGTCGATATCGGCGACAATCACGACTTCGGCGAGTCGCAGGATGTGGGCTCGCCGTTCGGGAAGATCCTGCGCATTACGCTCGATGGCGCGGCGGCGGCGGGCAACCCGTTCGCCGATCGCGCGGGCGCTGATGCGCGCGTGTGGGCGTACGGCATCCGCAACACGTTTGCGTTCGCCTGGACGGCCGACGGGCGGATGATCGGCGCCGACGACGGCGACACCGGCGACGACGAGATCAACGATCTGCGCGCGGGCGAAAGTTACGGCTGGCCGCCGCTCGACTCAGGCGCGCGCCCGGGCGCCGTCGCGCCGATTCGCATCTTCCGGCAGACGATCGCGCCGGCGGGGCTAGCGATCGTGCCGCCGTCGTACGGCGCATGGGGCGACGGCCACCACGCAGTCGTCTGCGGCTTCGTCTCGCAGACGATGCAGCTGATCGATCTCGACGACGCATCGTCGCCGCCGATCACGGTCGCCGACCGCTGCTCGCTGCACATCGCGATCGACGGCGGCGGCGCGATCGTGTTCTCGAATGCGGATGGGGTGTATCGGGTGGGGGCGGATCGATGAAAGATGTTGCTTGCGGGCGCGACGTGGTGGCCGCCGACGGCAGTCGTCGAGCACGGCGAGCATGCGCCGGGCGAGCCGTTCACCGCGCATCACCGCTTTCGATGGCAGCGAGCTCTGTATCTAACCGCTGTTTGAAGCGCGGTGTTACGATGGCAGAGTGGAACGCCGTACCGATCGAGGATCACCGTCGTACAGTTTGCGTAACGGGTGTCTAATCGCACTCGCCGTGGTCGTCGGCCTCTTGGCGACCGGATGCGGGGCTTTCGCGATGGCACTGTGGCACGTCGGCTTTTTTGACAGCGCACCGAACCTGCCCGCCTTCGCTCATCCCCTCGACGCTCGCGAGATCTCGAACGAAGAGGAATCCTGCGTTCAGACGGACGACTGGGGGCCTTACGCGCGGCATATTATTTTCGGTACGACTCGGCCATTGGCCGCACTTCAAGAGGACCTGGTGAACACGTTTGAGACGAGAGGGTTGGCGCATCGCTCACAGGGACGAATCATCTTTGTCGGTTGAATCGCCGTCTCATCTCTACGTTGACTACGCGGGTGTCACCGATGCTCAGCGCGGCGCGAGAGGCGCTACGGATGACATCGTTGGATATCCTGTCGTCATCGAGGTCTGGATCAGTCGCTGCCCCGTGTGAACTGATCGCTCCTGACACTCGGCGTCAGCATTACGTTCGACGGGGCGAACGTGCGTGCTAGAATGAGTGGGCGCGGTCGATGAGAATGGATGCTCGGCGGCGCGCTCGATCGCTACAATCACAACTCTCGTAGCTTGCTCCGAAGGAGCCGAATCGATGCCTCTCGACGCGATCATCGTCAAGGGCGCCCGCGAACACAACCTCAAAGATATCGACGTCACGATCCCGCGCGACAAGCTCGTGGTGATCACGGGGCTGTCCGGCTCGGGCAAGTCGTCGCTGGCGTTCGACACGATCTACGCCGAGGGTCAGCGGCGCTACGTCGAGTCGCTGTCGGCGTACGCGCGGCAGTTTCTCGGCCAGATGGAGAAGCCGGACGTCGACTACATCGAGGGCCTGTCGCCGGCGATCTCGATCGACCAGAAGGGCGCCAGCCACAACCCGCGCTCGACCGTCGGCACGGTCACCGAGATCTACGACTATCTGCGGCTGTTGTACGCGCGCGCGGGCACGCCGCACTGCCCGAAATGTGGGCGTCCGATCGAGCGGCAGACGGTGCAGCAGATTGTTGACGCGATCCTGCACATCGAGGCGGGCAAGAAGCTGATGATCCTGTCGCCGATCGTGCGCGATCGGAAGGGCGAGCACCAGCACATCTTCGAGGACGCGCGCCGGGCCGGCTACGTGCGCGTGCGCGTCGACGGCCGCATCCGCGATCTGGCGGAGGACTTCGATCTCGAAAAGAAGAAGAAGCACACGATCGAGATCGTCGTCGATCGCATCGTCACCGAGGGCGCGGACGGCGAAGGCTCGGCGTCGAACGCGAGCCGGCTCGCCGATAGCGTCGAGCAGGCGCTGAAGCTCGGCGGCGGCACGGTGCTGGTTGATGTGGATGGCGAGGGCGAGCGGCTGTATTCGGAGTTCTACGTGTGCCCGTTCGATGGGACAAACGTCGGCGAGCTGGCGCCGCGGAACTTCAGCTTCAACAGTCCGCACGGCGCCTGCCCGACGTGCACGGGGCTCGGCGTGAAGATGGAGATCGATCCGGAGCTCGTGGTGCCGAACATCGCGCTGTCGATCGAGCAGGGCGCGATCGTGCCGTGGTCGCGCGCGGCGGCGACGAACACCTGGTACATGCGAATGCTGCAGGCGCTGGCGAAGAAGCACGGCTTCAAGCTCAACGTGCCGGTGAAGGACATGAAGCAGGAGAGCCTCGACCTCGTGCTGTACGGCGATGACAGCAAGATCTCGCTGAAGTATCAGACGTCGACCGGCCACGAGAACCGCTGGGACACGACGTTCGAGGGCGTGATCCCGAATCTCGCGCGGCGCTTCCGCGAGACGGACTCCGACTACATCCGCGGCGAGATCGAAAAGTACATGGCGGCGGTGCCGTGCCCGACGTGTCACGGCGCGCGCCTGAAGCCGGAGAGCCTGGCGGTCACCGTTGCCGGCGACAACATGCACGTCGTGACCGGCATGGACGTGCGAGAAGCCGTTGGTTGGATCGAGAAGATTGGCGGCGCCGATACGCCGCTGAACGAGCGCGAGCAGCTGATCGCGCGGCAGATCATCAAAGAGATCCGGGCGCGGCTGACGTTCATGTTCGATGTCGGTCTCGACTATCTGTCGCTCAACCGCGCCGCCGGCACGCTGTCGGGCGGCGAGGCGCAGCGGATCCGGCTGGCGACGCAGATCGGGTCGAGCCTGATGGGCGTGCTGTATGTCTGCGACGAGCCGAGCATCGGGCTGCATCCCGTCGACGACGCGCGGCTGATCCGGACGCTGGAACGGCTGCGCGATCTCGGCAACACGGTGCTGATCGTCGAACACGACGAGGCGATGATGCGCGCGGCGGATCACATCGTCGACATGGGGCCGGGCGCGGGCGAGAAGGGCGGCTACGTCGTCGCGCAGGGGACGATCGACGACATTATGGCGACCGAAGGATCGATGACGGGCGCGTACCTCAGCGGACGGCGGCAGGTGCCGGTGCCGGAGACACGGCGGGCGGGCAGCGGCGCGTTCGTCAAGATCGAGGGCGCGCGCGAGAACAATCTGAAGAACATCGACGTCGAGATCCCGCTCGGCAAGTTCGTCTGCGTGACGGGCGTTTCGGGATCGGGCAAGAGCACGCTGATCAACGATCTGCTGTACAAGCGCGCGGCGCAGGATCTTTACAACGCGCGCGATCGCGCCGGCAAGGTCGACGCGATCCGCGGGCTGAATTACATCGACAAGGTCGTCAACATCGATCAGTCGCCGATCGGGCGGACGCCGCGATCGAATCCGGCGACCTACACGGGCGTGTTCACGCCGGTGCGCGAACTGTTCGCGTCGGTGCCGGAGGCGCGCGTGCGCGGGTACACGCCGGGGCGCTTCTCCTTCAACGTGAAGGGCGGGCGCTGCGAGGCGTGCTCGGGCGACGGCTACATCGAGATCGAGATGCACTTTCTGCCGGACGTGACGGTGCCGTGCGAGGTGTGCAAGGGCAAGCGCTACAACCGCGAGGCGCTCGAGATCACGTACCACGGCAAGAGCATCGCCGACGTGCTCGATATGACGGTCGATGAAGCGTGCGCGTTCTTCGAGCGCATCCCGACGCTGGCGCGCAAGCTCGACACGCTGCAGGACGTCGGGCTGGGATACATCCGTCTCGGCCAGCCGGCGACGACGGTATCGGGCGGCGAGGCGCAGCGCATCAAACTTTCGACGGAGCTCTCCAAGCGCTCGACCGGCAAGACGCTGTACATTCTCGACGAGCCGACGACGGGGCTATCGTTCGAGGACACGCGTGCGCTGCTCGAAGTGCTGCAGCGGCTCGTCGATAGCGGCAACACGGTCGTCGTGATCGAGCATCACGTGGATGTGATGAAGAACGCCGACCACATCATCGATCTCGGCCCGCTGGGCGGCGATCGCGGCGGCCGGCTGATCGCGCAGGGCACGCCGGAAGAAGTGGCGATGGTCGAAGAGAGCTTCACCGGCCAGTACCTGCGGCAGGTGCTGCCGGCCTCGCGCCTCGACGCGATCCCGGAGCAGTTGAAGGCGACGAAGACGAAGCGCCCAGCCGCCAACGGCGCGAAGCCGGCGAAGAACGGCGCATCGAAGCCGTCGACGAACGGTCACGCGAAGACGGCTGTTGGCGCGAAGAACGGGCGCGCTAAGGCGACGGCGAAGGCTGCGCGATGACGAAGCAGGAGCTACTCGACTCCATGCGACGCGAGCGCGCTGCGTTCGAGGTGACGGTCGCGATGCTCGACGAATCGCAGCTGGCGGATCCGTCGCTCGATGGCGATTGGTCGGTAAAGGATGTGATCGCGCATCTGGCGGCGTGGGAAGGGTACTGCGCGGGGTGGATCGACGTGGTCGCCGGGGGTGGTTCGCCGGAACGGCCAGAGGTCGCCGACACCGACGCGACGAACGCGCGCGACTACGCCGCCGCGAAGGAGATGTCGCTCGCGGACGTGCGCGCGACGTTGCACCGATCGCATGATGCGTTGTTGCGCGTGACGGAGCGGCTGTCGGAGGCTGATCTCGCGGACGAGAAGCGCTTCGGGTGGGCTACGTGGGCGATGATCGACGGCAATAGCGGCGAGCACTATCGCGAGCATGCGGCGCAGATCGAACGATCGATAGCTGCAGGTTCCTGAGCGCCAACGACCTTATCAGAGCGCCCGCAACGCAAGCGCGGTCATCATCAGATGAGGAGACAGCATGGATCAGGCGGCGTGGGACTATCTCGCGAAGAATCGATCGGCCGCGATGACAACGCTGCGCAAGGATGGCACCCCGCACTCGGTGCGGGTCGGTGTCGCGGTTGTGGATGGCAAGATATGGAGTTCGGGCACGCAGGATCGCGCTCGCACGAAGATGCTGCGGCGCGATCCACGATCGACGTTGTTTGTCTTCGACAACACCTTTCAGTTTTTGACACTGGAGTGCCGCGTGAGCATCATCGAAGGCACGAGCGTGCCGCAACAGAGCCTGCGGCTGTTCCAGGTGATGCAGCGCGACCTCCGGCCGGCGCCTGCGGCCGGCAAGATCTCGTGGTTCGGCGGCGAGCGGACGGTCGATGAGTTCCTGCAGATCATGGTGGACGAGAAGCGGATCATCTACGAGTTCGACGTCCAGCGGTCGTACGGCATGTACGGGGAGGCGCCGCCGGCATGAGCGACGCACCAACACCGAAGGCGATCTTCTTCGACATGGACGGCACGATCCTCGACTGGCAATCGGGGATGGAGGAGTCGTGGCTGGCGGCGTGCGAGGCGCACGGCGATGCGCGCGTTACGCCGCCGCGGATGCACGACGCGATCCGCACGCGACGAACGTGGTTCTGGGCCGACGCCAAGCGCGCAGAGACGGGCCGCCTCGATCTCGAAGAGGCGAGCCGCGAGATCGTGCGCCAGGCGTTCGCCGATCTCAATCTCGACGGCCGCGATCTCGCGCACCGGATCGCCGATGATTATCGAGCGCGGCGGACCGACGAGATCGTGCCATACGACGGCGCGATCGATGTATTGAAAGAGTTCCGCGCGCGCGGGACGGCGCTGGCGCTGATCACGAACGGCGGCGCGGTCTCGCAGCGACAAAGCATCGAGCGGTTTCAGCTCGCGCAGTATTTCGACTGCATCGTCGTCGAGGGTGAGTTCGGCTGCGGCAAGCCGGATCCGCGCGTCTACCACCACGCGCTCGACGCGTTGGCGGCAAATCCCGAGACGACGTGGATGGTCGGCGACAGCCTCGAGGCCGACATCGCGCCGGCGTGCGAACTCGGGCTGCACGCAGTGTGGGTTGACGGCGTTGGCGAGGGACTGCCGGCCGGCGCGACGGCGCGGCCGCACCGCATCGTCCGCGCGATCACGGAGCTGCTGTAGCGTCATCCGTCGGCGGCCACACCGTCGATCACTTACGATGCACATATCGACGCGGCGACGGAGCAAACGATGCAACCTCCGATCCACGGCCTCTATGTGATCATCGATCCGGAGATCTGCCGCGGCCGCGCGCCCGCCGATGTAGCCTCGATGGCGATCGATGGCGGCGCCAACGTGATCCAGTGGCGTGACAAAGCACGCCCACTCGACGTGCAGACGGCGGACGCGCGTGCGATCCGCGACATGTGCATCGAACGCGGCTGCACCTTCATCATCAACGATGACCCGCAGCTCGCCGCGGACCTCGACGCCCACGGCGTCCATCTCGGTCAGCAAGATGTGGGCATCGATGTCGCGCGGCCGATCGTCGGGGCGGATCGGATCGTCGGCGTCTCAACGAACAATGTTGCGGAGGCGATGCTCGCGCAGGCCGCCGGCGCCGACTATGTGGCGATCGGCGCGATCTTTCCGACGACGACGAAAACCGTGACGCGCGCGGCGAATCTGCGGCGGTTGCGCGAAGTCGATATGGCGCTGCACATCCCCGTCGTCGCGATCGGCGGCATCAACGCGTCGAATATCCGGATGGTTGTGGACGCGGGCGCGGCGTCGGCGGCGGTAATCAGCGCCGTCTGCGCGGCCGATGATCCGCGAGCGGCGGCGGCGGTGTTGGCGGCGGCGTTCGATGAGCATCGGCGCACGGGGACGCGGTAGGTCCCGCCTCGACAACCGCCGAAACCAAACCGTTGACAGTCAGCCCTAGCGGGAAGATACTAACCAAATGGTCGCACTATTGCGACTGTTTGGTTAGGTGTCGTCCACCCCACGCGGCCGGCCACATCGGGCCGCCCCTACGAAACACGGTGCGCGGCAGCGGGGTTAGCTACGTGCGCGATGCGAGTGCGAAACTGCTGGAGCTTGATGGCTGATTCGCCTCGCGTTCTGACTGCGCCGCACGTGCTTGAGTATCCGTATACGCGGAGCGTCGGGCCGATTCTTGGGCGGTTCTTTGGGGGGCTGCGCGATCGGCGGATCTTCGGGATAGGGGCTCGCGATGGTCGCGTGATCGTGCCGCCGCAGGAGTTCGATCCGCTGACGGCGGAGGCGCTCGATGAGTTCGTCGAGGTCGGCAGCGCGGGCGTGGTGACGACGTGGGCGTGGGTGCGGGAGCCGCGGACGCATCAGCCGCTGACGCATGCGTTCGCGTGGGCGCTGATCCGGCTCGACGGCGCGGACACGGCGATGCTGCACGCCGTCGATGCGGGCGACGAATCGGCGATGCGCACGGGCATGCGCGTGACAGCGCGCTGGCGCGACGAGACTCAGGGCGACATCCACGACATCGTTTGCTTCGATCCGGAGATCGCAACGACGGCGGGCGGTGGTCACTAATATGAGCGACGACGTCACAACGATCTCGACGCCGATCCGCCTCGATTACACGTACACGGCCGGCGTCGCCGCATCGCGCTTTCTCACTTCGGTCGCGGAGGGGCGGCTGATCGGCCAACGCTGCCCGCAGTGCGCGAAGGTGTACATCCCGCCGCGCGGCGGCTGCCCGACGTGCGGCGTCGCGACAGAAGAGGAGGTGCAGGTGGCCGATCGCGGCACCGTAACGACGTTCTGCATCGTCAACATCCCGTTTCCGGGGCAGGCGATCCGGCCGCCGTTCGTCGCCGCATCGGTGCTGCTGGATGGCGCGGACATCGCGATCTTTCATCTGCTTCAGGAGGTCGATGTCGCGGACGCGCGCATGGGCATGCGCGTCGAAGCGGTGTGGGCGCCGCGCGACGAGTGGCAGCCGAGCATGGAGAGCATCCGCTACTTTCGGCCGACCGGCGAGCCTGACGCCGCGTACGACACCTACAAGGAGCATCTTTGATGGCGCGCGCCGGCCGCCGAGACGTCGCCGTCGTGGCGTTCGCACAGACCGCGTATGTGCGCAGCGAGTCGGAGCGCAACGAGGTCGAGATGCTGATGCCGGTGATCGCGGAAGCGATCGAGCGATCGGGCATTCCACGCAGCGACATCGGATTCACGGTGTCGGGCAGCTGCGACTATCTCGCCGGGCAGCCGTTTGCGTTCGTCAACGCGCTCGATGCCGTCGGCGCCTGGCCGCCGATCCGCGAATCGCACGTCGAGATGGACGGCGCCTGGGCGCTGTACGAAGCGTGGGTGCGGCTGCAGTGCGGTGATATCGATTCGGCGCTGGTCTATGCGTTCGGCAAGTCGTCGCTGGGCGAGATTCGCGACGTGATGACGTTGCAGCTCGATCCGTACTGCGTCGCGCCGCTCACGCCGGACAGCATCAGCATCGCGGCGTTGCAGGCGCGCGCGCTGCTCGACAGCGGCCGCTACAGCGAGCACGACTTTGCGGCGGTCGCCGTGCGCAATCGCCGCGATGCGAAGTCGAACGCGGCCGCGCAGGTCTCCGGCGATTTCGACACCGACACGCTGCTCGCCGAGCCGTACATCGTGTCGCCGCTGCGGATGCATGACTGCCCGCCGATTTCGGACGGCGCGGCGGTGATCGTGCTCGCGGCGGGCGATCTCGCGACGCGCGCGTCGTCGCGGCAGGCGTGGATTACGGGCATCGATCACCGCATCGAGGCGCAACCGCTCGGCGCGCGCGATCTGACACAGTCGCCATCGACGACGCTCGCGGCAGAACATGCAGGCGCGCACGACGCGGCGATCGACGTCGCCGAGCTGCACGCGCCGTTCGCGCATCAAGAGCTAATTCTTCGTGATGCGCTACGACTCGACGACGGCGTGCGCATCAACCCGTCGGGCGGCGCGCTCGCCGCGAACGCGATGATGGTCGCTGGCCTCGCGCGCGTCGGCGAGGCGGCACAGCGGATCATCGGCGGCGAGGCGCATCGTGCGCTCGCGCATGCGACGGCGGGGCCGTGCTTGCAACAAAATCTCGTCTGCGTGATGTCTGCGGAGGCTGGATGATGAGCACGCCCACGCCGCGCTGTCGCATCGAGGTGAAGCTGGATGCTGGAGTCTGGAAGCTGGATCATGCCACAGATCCAGCATCTATCTTCCAGCTTCCAGCTTCGCTCCGATGCGGCCTCCATTGTCGAGAGCAGAGCGAGGCCCAATGAGCGAACGCGTCGCCGTCATCGGCATCGGGCAGACGAAGCATGCGTCGAAGCGTGGCGACGTTTCGATTCCGGGGCTTGTGCGCGAGGCCACGCAGCGCGCGCTCGACGATGCGGCGCTGACATACGCCGACATCGACGCCATCGTCATCGGCAAAGCGCCGGACATGTTCGAAGGCGTGATGATGCCGGAGCTGTACCTCGCCGACGCGCTCGGCTGCGCCGGCAAGCCGATGATGCGCGTGCACACGGCTGGCAGCGTCGGCGGTTCGACGGCGATCGTGGCGTCGCATCTCGTCGAAGCGGGCATCCACGAACGCGTGCTGACGGTGGCGTTCGAGAAGCAGTCGGAGTCGGACGCAATGTGGGCGCTGGCGCCGAAGATCCCGTTTCAGCCGACGACGGTGGCGGGCGCGGGCGGCTACTTCGCGCCGCACATTCGCGCCTACATGCGACGCTCCGGCGCGCCGCCGCATATCGGGGCGATGGTGGCGGTGAAGGATCGACTGAACGCGCTGAAGAATCCATACGCGCACCTGCAGCAGCCCGACATCAGCATGGAGTCGGTGGCGGCGTCGCCGATGTTGTGGGATCCGATTCGTTACGCCGAGACGTGCCCGTCGTCGGACGGCGCGTGCGCGATGGTGCTGTGCAGCGAGGACGCGGCGTCGCGCGCGCCCGGACGGCCGGCGTGGATCCATGCGACGGCGATGTGCAGCGAACCGACGATGTTCTCCGGCCGCGATCAGGTCAGCCCGCAAGCCGGCCGCGACTGCGCCGCCGACGTCTATCGGGCCGCCGGCATCACGAACCCGCGCGACGAGCTCGACTGCGCCGAAATCTACGTGCCGTTCTCGTGGTTCG